>NZ_JANIBK010000220.1 GCF_024505165.1 Methylomonas rivi | reverse complement strand
CGGCCAAAACCACGGCTTTTTTACCGGCCAGGCCGGTGCCGGTGGCGATTCTGGCCACCGCCGCCGCCGCGGTGGTGTTGCTGCCGTTGCTGTCCAGCATTACCGAGACTTGAAAACCGGGAAAGAAATGCTTTTGCACCGCTTCCAGCAATTGCTGGCCGGCCTTCATATTGCTGCCGCCGATAAAAATAGCGGTGTTTTTTTTGTCCTTGGGGGCGCGGGTGAAAATGCAGCCGTCCACCAAGCCGCCGACGTTTTCCGGGGTTAAACCGCCGTGGCCGATCACATGGTCGGCGCCGCCGTCGTAAGCTACCACCGTGTCAAAAACTGAAGGATGCGTGTCAGTATCGAACTGAAATAGTAGTTTTTTCATTAACTTACCAGATGGATTAAGGCGATTATTTTAAGGCGCGCCATTATACAGGCATATTAATCCGGCCGCTTTATAATCCAATCCGCTTCGATCAAACCGGGAATGTGGTATTGTTTGCCTAAATTTAAAGAGTGTGCAACAACGTCACAATCCGGCGGTGCCGTTCACGAGAACACACTCCCAGACTCTAAGGAAGCTATGAAAACACCCGTCGATATTGCTGTAACAGGTGCCGCAGGCCAGATCAGTTATTCATTGCTGTTTCGCTTGGCGGCGGGCGATTTGTTGGGCCCGGACCAACCCATCGTTTTGCGGCTGTTGGAAATTACGCCTGCCATGGAAGTATTGAAAGGGGTGGTGATGGAGTTGCACGATTGCGCATTCCCCCTATTACATAAAGTCATTATCACAGACGATCCGAAGGTGGCGTTCGATAATGTCGATTACGCGTTTTTGGTGGGTGCCAAACCCCGTAAACAAGGCATGCTCAGAAGCGATTTATTGTCGCAAAACGCGGAAATCTTTTTGGTGCAGGGGCAGGCCTTAAATGAAGTGGCCAACCGCAATGTCAAGGTTTTGGTGACCGGCAACCCGGCCAACACCAACGCCTACTTGGCGATTAACCATGCCCCGGATTTGGCGCCGGAATGTTTCGCGGCCATGACCATGCTGGACCACACTCGCGCCGTCAGCCAGTTGGCGCAAAAATGCGGCGTGCCCACCCGGGACATTAAAAACATGACGGTATGGGGCAACCATTCCTGCATGCAATACCCCGATCTGCACAATGCCTTGGTCATGGGCCGGCCCGCGCTGGATTTGGTCGAACAAGACTGGTTTGTCGACGAGTTTATGCCCATCGTGCAATACCGGGGCGCGGAAGTCATTAAAGCCCGCGGCCAATCCAGCGCCGCTTCCGCCGCCAACGCGGCGATCATGCATATGTCTACCTGGATACACGGCACGGCTGAAGGCGATTGGGTCAGCATGGCCGTGCCTTCGGACGGCAGTTACGGTATCGAATCCGGTTTGGTGTTTTCCTTCCCCGTCACCGTTGCGGACGGCCAATACGCTATCGTCAAGGGCCTGGATATGAATGAGTTCAGCCTGGAACGCTTGCGCCAAAACGAGGCGGAATTGATGGAAGAACGGAAGGCCGTGAAGCATTTACTATGAACCGCGATTGACTTGACGGAGTACAAGCCTGGGTTTGTATTCCATTTGAGTATTTTTACACTGCGGGTCGAATTTTATTTTATTGAACCGCCTTGCCGCCCCTGAATATCCGTCCAAATATGCGGCAAGCCCAATTCTTCCAGCCAGGCCGGCCCCTGTTCTTCCTTGAGCATGGCAATGGTGGACGCGCTGCCGGCAACCACGCAATGCTCGCTGACCACGGTAACCGAGGTCAGGTGGCCGGCCGGCCAGCCCGTTTTCGGGTTCAGCAGATGGCTGT
This sequence comes from Methylomonas rivi, assembly GCF_024505165.1. GTDB lineage: Bacteria > Pseudomonadota > Gammaproteobacteria > Methylococcales > Methylomonadaceae > Methylomonas > Methylomonas rivi. The sequence goes on along the minus strand of NZ_JANIBK010000220.1, from coordinate 2,542 downwards.
AACGCTTGCCGCCGATGACGATGCAGCGTTCGTAATCGCCGCTGCTGGCGACCGCGCCCTGATCGAGAGCCAAGCTTTCCAATAGGGCGCGATTATCGCGCGGGTGGGCGATGCCGATGCGCCAGGGTTGGCCGTCCGTGCGCGGGCCTATGATTTTTACATCCCCGCCCAAATTCACCAGACCATGCAGGCAACCGGCCTGCCGGCACAGCGTGGCCACCCGGTCGGCCGCGTATTCCTTGACGATACCGCCGAAATCCAGCTCCATGTTCGGCATTAAAAATGTCAATTCCGGCGGCGACCACCGTGTTTTCTCCCAACCTATCCGTTCCAATAACGATGAGATCAGCTTTTGCTCTGGCAATTGCACCCGGTCAAAACGCCAGGCTTGGCGCAACAGGCCGGAGCTGATGTCGAACAGGCCGCCGCTTTGTTGATAACAGGCGTCCGCGTAATTGAGTAAACCGGCGGTTTCCTCGTCAACCCTGATGCTGCCGCCCTGGCCGGCAACCCGGTTGATTTCGGACAACAGGCTGTCGTCCCGGTAACGGGAATATTTCATTTCAAGGCGTTGAACGTCCCGGATGGCCAGGTCGGCGGTTTTTTGCGCGCTGGCGGGATTGGGCGCAAACAACTGCAAGTCGCACGGCGTACCCATGGCTTTGAAATTGAAATGAAAATGTTGGAGATCGGGTGCGTTCAAAGCCAAATATCGGGTGCCGAGGTGCAAAAGGGGCCGGGTTGGGCAATAATCTTTGTTTAAAGGCTAAGCTAATTCGAGAAGCCGATCAAGCGGGATTGCGTTGGCACGGAATTGGGGGCGAGCAGTTATTATGTTGGAGCGGAAGGTTCAATGTATGGGTTTGTCGTCAAGTCGTCCGAGACGCGTGCCGGCTTTCATGGCGTTTAAACCGGCCTCTAAATGCCGCTCGCCCGTTTTTTGGAGCGGTTGTTGGCATGGTCTTGAAAAGCGATGAAGTGTGGGTTGACTGAGCAATGAGCCTAGATAGTGAATTAAGTGAACTATGTTATATAACGCATTTAAGCTATGTTAAATGCCAGCTTGATTTGTCTTGGACTGAGTGGCTCGGTGTGTAATCGGCCGAGTTAGGATGGAAACGGCATTTCGTATGGTGTGTAACGTATTGAAAATAAGTAATTATTTTTGTTTTTGTTGTGGGTTGGCTTGGATGTTGCTGTATTTATGTCGTCAACATGAGACAGGGTTAGTTTTGGTTTTTTTTAATTTATGGAGATAGTATGAAAATTAAACAATTTGCGGCCGTTGCTTTGTTTGGTATGTCTATCGGTTCCGCGCAAGCGGCACAGTTGGACTTTAACGAGAGTTTTTTCGGCGATTTCGATCTGCAGGAATTTCGTTTCGATGTGCTGAGCGACAGCGCGGTCAGCATGTGGACGGATACATTGACGGATGGTTTGAATAACAAACTTACCTTGTTCAAACTGAATGAGGTGAGCGGAGAGTACGAGTGGAGTACGGCTTATTCTATAGCCGACGCATTTGAAAGCGGTTTTAACCCCGTATTGGGCTATAACCCCACCGGCGTCAACGATTTCGGTGTCGCGCTTAAAAACGGCTTTGTGCTTAATGATCCAACTCAAGTTGGCATTTCGGATGCCGGCGGCACTTTAAACCTTACTCAAGGCAGTTATTTGTTGGTCAATTCGTTCGATACTTATTGGGCTAAAGCGGAATTCGATTTCGCGGATGGCGAAACCTATTCCGCCGGCTATGTGGATACCACGGATCCGGTAAACGGCTTTGGATTCGGCGATACCTGGAGCAGTTATCCGTATGGCGATAACTCACAACCGCACGCCTACAAACTATTTATCAGCGGCGATGTGGCTTTGCCGACCACCGTGCCCGTGCCCGGTGCGATTTGGCTGTTCGGCTCGGCCTTGGCCGGTTTGACCGCGGCATCGCGCCGTAAGCAGAGCCTTGCCGCCTGACGGCAAGGTATGTTTGCTTGCCGGCCGTCCCGAATATGCGGCGTTTTGTCGCTAAATAGCGATTGGGCCTGTCGATTGGTCTTGCTGATGGGTTTGCTTTATCAGACCTCTCAAGCAGAAGACAGGCAAGGCGTCACGGTGCGGCTGGATCGGGAGGCGCACGTTTGGCAATTGCAGGCCAACGCTGTACCTCTGCCGGTAATTTTGGACGAGTTGCAGCGCGTCAGCGGCATGGTCATCCATTACAGCGTGTTGCCGTCGGCCTCGGTGACGGCAACCTGTGCCGCTGAAAAGCTGCCGGCTTTGCTGAAGTGTCTGTTGGGGGAGTCGGCCGGTTTGGTGTTCGGCCAAGCCGACGCAGCCGAGCCCAAGGAAGCCTGGATCTTAGGCAGTACGGCGGCCGGGCAGGCGTCAGATTGCCAAGCCGCCGTGCCGCAAACGCCGTCAACCCGGCAGGATAATGCGGAGCTATATGCGGGCGTGCAAAGCGCCGACCCGCGCCGCCGTGCCGAAGCCTTGTATGCATTGGCCGCCAGCGAGGTTAAGGATGCGGAAGCCGTGTTGCGTG
>NZ_JANIBK010000219.1 GCF_024505165.1 Methylomonas rivi | reverse complement strand
GCCCCACGCCCAGCACTAGTGCCGCTTTCGGCTTGGCCATTACCCGGCGCGCCCGGCCGCCGTGGCGGCAGGCACTTCAATAAGTTGGCCGGATTTAACATCATAAATAAATCCGTAGACAGGAATATCCGCCGGTACCAGCGGATGAGATTTAATTCGTACCACATCTTCGGTGACGCTCTCTGCTTGATCTTTGATAGTGAGCCAGTTGATGAATTTGCCGTCCGTGCATCCTGGACCTTCGCAGCAATCATGCCAGCCGCTGCTGTCGACGCTGGCGGTTTTCAGGCTTTTGCTCAACAAATCGCTCATGATCTCGTTGGTAAAGGTCTCCATGCCGCAATCGGTATGGTGAATCACAAACCATTCCCGGGTGCCCAGCAATTTATACGAAATCACCAGCGAGCGGATCGCGTCGTCGCTGGCGCGGCCGCCGGCGTTGCGGATCACATGGGCGTCGCCTTCGGACAGGCCGGCGTATTTGGCCGGATCCAGACGGGCATCCATGCAGGTCAAAATGGCGAAGCGCCGGCCGGGCGGCATCGGTAAATCGCCCTTGTCGAAATCGGCGCTGTAGTTTCTGTTGGCGTGTAATACTTCGTTCAGGATTGTACTCATGCTGTACCTCCTTCAGCCGCGGCCGAAGATTAAAGAGAAGTTATTGGCCGGCATGTCGATGATTTCCTTCAATACCATACCATGGTTGGCGGCGGCATTTTTCAAGTCGGCCACGTCCTTCAAACCCCATTCCGGTACTTCGTATGACGACAAGGTTTTATGGAATTCCTCGTTGGATTCGGTGGTGAAGCTGCCTTCGACGCGGAAAGGGCCGTAGATCAACAAAATGCCGTCGTCGTTCAACAGGTGCGATGCGCACTCCATCATGCCGTCGGCAATCGAAATCGGCGCCACCTGAAAAATATTGATGCAAAAAATGGCGTCGAAGCTGTTTTTATCGCCGGGGTTGAACCAAGTGTCGGGTTGGGTCAAATCCAGGTGTACCGGATCGGCGATGTTGTCGTTGGCATGGTCGACGGTCAGCTTTTTGATGTTGTCGAACACGTCCTCATCCCTGTCGGTGGGGTGGAAGTGTAAATGGTCGAAATGCGGGGCGAAGAAATTGATATGCATGCCGCTGCCGCTGGCCATTTCCAGTACCCGGCCTTTTTGCTTGGGCAGTTTTTCCTTTAGTACGCCCAAAATAGGCTCGCGGTTGCGGTTGCCGGCCCAAGCCACGTATTCGCTAAGGGGGTGCGGATTTAAAGGCGGTTTTTCACTCATGAAAGGTCTCCAGTGTTGTTGTTTGTTTATCCGCCGTCTGTTGCGGCGGTATGCGCGGCCGTAATAAGTCGGCCACGGTTTGTTAAAGCATTTCCGGGGCCAATCGGTAATGCCGGTTTTTATCCTTAAAAATCAAGGAGGCCATGTTTATGGTTTGGGTGTTATGGGAAGTTATGTTTCAATAAGTGAAATTCAATTTCAAAAAACGCCATGAACGAGCACGATTTTTCCCAGATTTCTCCGGTATTTTTTCTGCAGACCTTCATCCTGGAATTGATGCATGCCTGCGAACAGGAAGGCGGCGGCTATTGCGAATCCTTGATCGAACGCATCGCCAAAAGCGCCGGCCAATATTTCGAACAGACCTACCGCGACGAATACGGCAAACAACATGAATTGGACAGGGAAAGCTATATCGATTTGATCCTGGGCTTGAAGAACCGGATAGGCGGTAATTTTTCGCTGGCTTCGCTGGAAAACAGCACTATCACGGTGGTGAATAGCCGCTGTCCGTTCGGGGACGGCGTTACCAATTTTCCGGAACTGTGCCGGATGACCTCCAGCGTGTTCGGCGGCATTGCCGCTCGTAACTTCGGCTATGCCAAGGTGGAGATCAAAAAAAGCATAGCGCGCCAGAACGGCGGTTGCGAAGTGTGCATACACACCGATTGCAATGCGGCGGCGGACAAACCGGGTTTGGAATACCGCCGCCAGGACCAGCCGGATGCCAAAAAGGAAATGCTGGCCTTGCATTCCTTAATCGAAGAACGCATGCGCAATGTCTGGTGGAGCAAACCCAAGCAACATGCGGTCAAGCCGGCGCCGGTGATTATCGCCAAATCGCAGGCCATGCAAAACGTGTTGCAGCAAGTGGAAGTGGTGGCGCCAACCCGGGCCACGGTGCTGATCAGCGGCGAAACCGGCGTCGGTAAAGAGCTGATTGCCCGCGCCGTGCATGCCATGAGCGATCGCGGCCACAAGCCGTTTATCGCCATCAATTGCGGCACCATCCCGGAAACGCTGATCGAAACCGCCCTGTTCGGGCACGAGAAAGGCGCGTTTACCGGCGCGGTGGAAGTGCACCAGGGCTTCTTCGAGCGGGCGGAAGGCGGGACCTTGTTTCTGGATGAAGTGGATGCCTTGTCGCCCGCCGCGCAAACCGGTTTATTGCGGGTGCTGCAGGAAGGCGAAATGGAACGGGTCGGCGGCAAGCATACCTTGAGCGTGGACGTGCGCATCATCGCCGCCAGTAACCGGCAGTTGGAGCAGCATGTCGAGCAGGGCTTGTTCCGGCAGGATCTGTTTTACCGTTTGAACGTGGTGCGCTTATGGATTCCGCCGCTGGCGCAACGCCCGGAGGATTTGCCGCATTTGGTACAGCTGATTCTGAAACGCCTGCACGATAAGTACGGCAAAAGCGTCGAAACGGTGAGCCGGGAGGTGATGGGACAGATTCGCGCCTATCATTGGCCCGGTAACGTGCGCGAACTGGAAAATACCCTGGAGCGTAGCGTCTTGTTTTGTAAAGGCAACGAGTTGATTCATCTGGAGTTGGACCGGAAGAATCGGTCCGACGCCGTCGCGGATTGGAACGCCTTTAAACAACACACCTTGGCGGAAGCCGAACGGAATTTTTTAAGCCAGGCGCTGCAAACCCATAAGGGCGACATTAAACAAGTGGCGGCGGCGATGGGCTTAACCCCGCGCGCGGTGTACGGCAAATTGAAAAAATATCGGCTGGATGCCCGCAAATTTCGGGATTGATGGCTCCGGCCCGCGGTTAGTTGCCGGCCGCTTTGGCGGGCGGCTGTTTATCCAAAACCAATCTGTCGTGGGTATCGGAAAACACTTCGATCAATTCGCCCGCCAGGGTTTGGCCGTTCCAGGACTTTTTGACGATGCCCCGGTGTTTAAAGCGGTCGCTGTAAACCGGTTCCAGATTAAAGGTTAAGCGGCGGCCGTCCACCTGGCCTTCGCCGCGTTCGTAAACGGTTTGCATGGCCGGGTCTATGCGTTCGATTTTGACCCGGTTGTCCTGCTGGCTGATCAGCAAATAATCGCCGCCGGCAAAATACCATTGACCGGAAAAATCCGCCGGCTGCCGGCTTAGCCAAACGGCCATGCCGGCTAGGGCCAGCAGGGTGGTTACGGCATAAACAGCTATTCGGCGCGGGCTCCAATTGTTTTTAACCGGTTTGACGTAATTTTTAATGTGACCGATCAGCTTGCCGACATCCTGTTCCCAGCGGCTGTCGCTCAATTCAAGCGCCTGCCGGTAGATTAGAGTGGTGAGGCTGGTCGGCAAGTCGGCCGTGCGCGGCATCTTTGCGCCGTTGACTAGAATCGGGATGATTTGAATGTCGCGCTGCAAGGCCGTTTCGATTTCCAGCCGCACAAAATCCTCGGCATTATCCAGCCGGCGCCGGCCGTTGTGGTCCGTCACCTGTAACCAACGCGGACCTATCACCACCAGAAACACGTCCGCGCCGGATAAACCGGCCTGGATGGATTCGGCGAAATTCTGGCCGGGATTGATATCCTCGAAATCCCTGAAAATTTGCCGATCGCCAAAGGTTAACGCCAGCCGGTCGGCCAGTCGGCCGGAATAACCGGCGCTGTCTTCGCGGCGGTAGGAAATAAAGATTTTGCTCATGGCGGTGTTCCGGTATCGGTTGGCGTTAAGGATTTCGTCAAAAATAACATCCCCGCATTTTCGGATTTATTGCCGGTAGGAGCGGCTTTAGCCCCGATCAGGGCGCTCATCGCGGCTAAAGCCGCTCCACAGGGAATCTCTCGGTAAGTTATATCCTAAGCTTAATCGTGCAACATCAGGTCGAAAAAAACCGGCAGGTCGCTTAACTCGTTCGGCAGCGGCGCTAAACTCAAACCGTGGAAGGCATGGCCGAAACACTCGGCGGTATTGGTGGCGGGCCGGTAGTCCACGTTGCTTATGCCGCCGTCCGGCAGGATGTCCGCCACCAGGGTGAATTTTTCGGTACTGGCACCGGGTTGCGCCAGGCAATCGGTTAGGGACTTGGACAGGGCGTCGCTCATGGCGGGCAGTACATGTTTTTTCGTGTAATCCTGTGCCGCCGCGTCCTGCTCGAAGCGCCGGCCTTGGCGGACGCGCTGCTCGAAGGACGGCTCCG
>NZ_JANIBK010000218.1 GCF_024505165.1 Methylomonas rivi | reverse complement strand
CTGAAGAGTTTTTAATCAAAAAGGATTATTACAACAAATTAGCAAGATATGCCAAATTAAATAATGTCGATCTTAAATTTGCAATTTATTTTTCCAAATGGAATCAATGGGTTTTGGTTTCAATTGATGCCTTCGAAGAAGATAACGATTCGTTGACCATAGACTTACCTAAGGCTTTGATGATGTCGGAAATGTCCATGATTGGAGACATGATGATAGGCACTAGCCCCGATTTAGAGATACATTTTCTTGCTGATGAATTGGAAGCTAACGAAATCGCCCCTGATGGCCAAGCTTTTTTTACTATCCGAGACATCAAGTTATATTGTGCCGACAATGAAATTATGGATGCGTCAGAGAAAGGAATGGCATTTCATTTAATCCAATTTGGCAACTGGGTTGAGAAAGAAAGCGAGCCTATTGTTAAAGAAAATAAGCTTATGGGCGTGAAGTTAATTTTTACCCCCGAGAATCATACGGCAGAAAACTTTTCAATAATTGGATCATTGAGTTCCATAATCTCAAAAATGAATCGCGAATATACTGTTAAAAATGGAAAGGTTATTGCATTAGATATTAAGACTCCCAGTTTCATCTTCAATGTATTTTTAAACGAGAATTTTAAAGGACAGCATCTGCCATTATGGAGATTTGTCATACAGCCTAATTCAAACTGTAAAACTCAAAACGGTCAATAGCCTGCGTAGCCCGCGTAGGTCCGATTAGCGGAGCGTAATCGGACGCATGTTTAAAACCTAACCGAAGCCGATATTAAAAATGTAGCAAACCATGCCCAATTACCGACGCGCATTTATTCCAGGCGGAACTTGGTTTTTTACGGTGAATTTGCTGGAACGCAAAAACAACGATTTATTGGTTCGCGAAATCGATTTGTTACGTGAAACGGTGCGGACGGTACGAAAACGCCATCCGTTTCAAATCGATGCTTGGGTGGTGTTACCGGAACATATGCATGCGGTTTGGACGTTGCCACCGGGCGACGCGGATTTCAGCAAGCGTTGGCGATTGGTAAAAAGCGGTTTTTCGCGGGCGTTGCCGAAAACCGAGTATCGGGCGAATGTTCGGAAGATGGCTGGCGAGCGCGGCATTTGGCAACGGCATTTTTGGGAGCATTTGATTCGGGATGAAGCGGATTTCGAACGCCATGTGGATTACGTGCATGTAAATCCGGTTAAACATGGCTTGGTCGCTCGGGTTGCCGACTGGCCGTATTCCAGTTTTCATAGATATGTTGAAGGAGGCGTTTATCCGGAGAATTGGGGCGGTGATTTGGAGATTTCAATTGCCGGGGATGATTAACATGCGTCCGATTACGCTACGCTAATCGGACCTACCGGCTGAAACACCGGGGTTTTCCGCGTGGGCACGTAAAGCGTGTGCCCACCCTACGTTTGTTGGATTTTCCTTTATATTTCGGTAGGGTTTTTTTCCCCTGATGCCGCGCCGAGCACCGGAGGGTTTGGGCGGATCAGCCCGCAGGGGCGCGGCAGGGACGCCGCGCGTTTTTCGTAGGGGCTGGACGCCCCTTCGAAAAACCCCGCTCAAACCCTTCGGAGCGCAGGAGCAAAGCGGCATGGGGTGGCCTTTTCTTTGGTTTCTTTCTTTTGGCCAAACAAAAGAAAGAAACTCGGCCGTCGGGCCGAGACCCGACATTTAAAAACCCGTCGCGACAGCGACACAAATAACAGCAAAACAAAATGCTAAAACTCACCGAAACCACCAACACCAAAGAAACCCCGGACGACACCTTAACCCTCCCCTACGACGCCCGCCAAAAATCCCGCCAACCGGCAACCACGGAAGGCGGCCTGCAAGTCGGTGTGTTTTTACCCAGAGGACAAACGCTAAAACACGGTGCGGTACTCACCAATGGACAGGGTTTCAAAGTCAGAGTCGAAGCGGCACCGGAGCCTTTATCCATGGTGAAATGCGACGACCCGTTATTGTTCGCCCGCGCCTGCTACCACTTGGGCAACCGGCACGTGGCGTTGCAAATTCTGCCCGGCGAACTGCGGTTTTTGACCGACCACGTGCTGGATCAAATGTTGGTTGGGCTGGGTCTGACTGTCGAGCATCAAACCCTGCCGTTCCAACCGGAGGCCGGCGCCTACCATAGCCATAGTCATGGCCACTGATCTATCGTTGATACGGCTGTTGCAACTGGTCAGCCCCGGCCTGCCGATCGGCATGTACAGTTATTCGCAGGGATTTGAGCGTGCGGTCGACGACGGCTGGATTACCAACACCGACCAGGCGGCCGATTGGTTGCGGGGCGTGTTGACAAACGCGCTAAGCAGGGTCGACGCGCCAATATTGGCAAGGCTTTACGATGCTTGGACTAGAGGCGATGACGCAGCCGTGGCTTATTGGAGTAACACTTTGATAGCCTGCCGGGAAACCGCCGAGCTGCGCGCCGAGGACAGGCAAACCGGTCAGGCGCTGGCCCGCTTGTTGGTCAATCTGGAGTTGCCGGAAGCGCAAACTTGGCTACGCCATCCCGATGCGACGTTGGCGGGTTTGTTCGGTCTGGCGGCGGCGCGTTGGCAAATCGGCAAAACCGACGCCATGGCCGGCTACCTGTGGGGTTGGCTGGAAAATCAGGTGTTGTGCGCGGTCAAGCTGGTACCGTTGGGCCAGGTCGCCGGGCAGCGTTTACTGAAAGACTTGGCCGGCGACATACCCGCCTTGGTAAAGCAAGCCTTGAGTATGGCGGACGACGATATCGGCGGAAGTTGTTTCGGGCTGGCCTTGGCCAGCAGCCGGCATGAAATGCAATATTCGCGTTTGTTTCGTTCGTGAACCCGTGAATAAAATAAGTTAATCTCGATTCGCCGCTAGTGGAATTGAGGTTTGGCAAATTTCCCCCCGGATTACATCCGGGCTACTTAGGATGAAAATATGAACGCAAAACAAGTTTTACGAGTCGGCATAGGCGGCCCGGTCGGGTCCGGTAAAACGGCGCTGGTGGATGCCTTGTGCAAAAAAATGCGCGACCAGTTTCAGATCGGCGTGGTCACCAACGACATCTATACTCGCGAAGACCAGCAGTTTCTGATTCGCAGCCAGGCGCTGCCGGAGGAGCGAATCTTGGGCGTGGAAACCGGCGGCTGCCCGCATACCGCGATCCGGGAAGACGCCTCGATGAATCTGGCGGCGGTGTACGAATTGTGCGAACGCTGGCCGGAGCTGGACTTCGTGTTGGTGGAAAGCGGCGGCGACAACCTCAGCGCCACCTTCAGCCCGGAACTGGCCGATCTGACCATTTACGTGATCGACGTCTCGGCCGGCGACAAGATTCCCCGCAAGGGCGGCCCCGGCATCACCCGTTCGGATTTATTGGTGATCAACAAAATCGATCTGGCCCCGCATGTCGGCGCCTCGCTGGAGGTGATGAACCGGGACGCCAAAAAAATGCGCGGCGCCCGCCCGTTCGTGTTCAGCAATATCAAATCCGGCCAGGGCGTCAACGAAATCGCCAGCTTTATTGTCAACCAAGGTATGTTGGAGACCTAAACGTAGCGGGCACGATCATTGCTGTAAAACTATCTATAACTTTGGATTCTATTTTTTGATCCGTACTTTTTTGCACTATCCGGGCGGCGGCAATGGCTATCAGCGTTTTCGATATTTTTAAGATCGGCATAGGCCCATCGAGCTCGCATACCGTGGGGCCGATGCGGGCGGCCATGACGTTCGCCGGCAAATTGGAGCAGCAAGGTCTACTGCAAAGCACCCAGCGCTTGACCGTGGAGTTGTTCGGCTCGCTGGGCGCGACCGGCAAGGGCCACGGCAGCGACAAAGCCGTATTGTTGGGACTGGAAGGCGAAGCGCCGGACTTGATCGACCCGGCCATCATTCCGCAACGGCTGGCCGCCATCCGCGAAAGCGGCAGCGTGCGGCTGCTGCAGCGCTATCCCGTTTCTTTCAATGAAAAGACCGATTTGCTGTTCCAGCGCAAGTCCTTGCCGTATCACGCCAACGGCCTGCGTTTCACCGTTTTCGATGCATCCGGCGCCGAGTTGGTGCAAGCCGATTATTATTCGGTCGGCGGCGGCTTCGTGGTGACCGGTGCGGACGCCGCCGCCGACAAAATTACCCACGACGACGCCCGCCTGCCCTACCCCTTCAAAACCGGCGATGCCTTATTGAAATTGTGCGCCGCCCACCATAAACCGATCAGCGCGCTGATGCTGGACAACGAAAAGGCTTGGCAAAGCGAAACCGAAATTCGCGAAAATCTGCTGCAAATCTGGCGGGTCATGCAGGCTTGCGTCGAACGCGGCCTGCACCAGGAAGGCATCCTGCCGGGCGGCATGAAGGTAAAACGCCGGGCCGCCAATCTGTACCGGCAGTTGAGCGGCGAAATCCCCCGGCAGACGCCCAACCTGCCGGTGGGCACGATGGAATGGGTCAATCTGTTCGCGCTGGCGGTCAGCGAGGAAAATGCCGCCGGCGGCCGGGTGGTAACGGCGCCGACCAACGGCGCCGCCGG
>NZ_JANIBK010000217.1 GCF_024505165.1 Methylomonas rivi | reverse complement strand
GCCGGCATCGACGAAGCCGTGGTCATCGTCGGCGAACACGGCCAATTGCTGGCCTATGTCGGTTCCGGTTCCGTAGATAGCTCTGAAGGCAGTGAAACCCCATGTACCGAAAGCCTGCGCCAAGCCTTGCAAACCCGCTTGCCGGATTACATGCTGCCGAGCCACATCCTAGTCTTGCCGCAACTGCCGAAACTGCCCAGCGGCAAGCTGGATCGCCAATCCCTGCCGGCGCCGGAACGTATCGCCCGCACCCGCACCGCGCCGCGCAACGCCGTCGAACACCAGCTGGCAACGATTTGGCGGGAAGTGCTGGGCTTGGAAGACATCGGCGTCGAGGATAATTTCTTTGAACTGGGGGGGCACTCTTTGAGCGCACTGCGGCTGGTGTCGCTGATCAACAGGCGGCTGGACTGGAATCTTTCGCTCAGCCAATTGCTGCAACAACCGACCATTGCCGCGTTGGCCGCGCAAGCCAACACCGGCCAATTGTCGCCCTTGGTGGCTTTGAATCGTGCCGATGACGATAAACCGCCGCTATTTTGCCTGCATCCGGCCGGCGGTACGGTGTTCGGCTATTATCCTCTGGCTCGGGCGCTGGCGAATCAACGCCCGGTGTATGGATTGCTGTGCCGGAGTTTTCTGGAACCTGATTGGCGGGACGAGTCGATTGCGGCGATGGCATCGGATTACGCCCAGGCGGTGATGCAGCTGCAGCCGCTCGGCCCGATTCATTTGTTAGGCTGGTCCTTGGGCGGGGCTTTGGCGTTGAGTATGGCGAGCGTATTGGAACAAGCCGACCGCGAAGTGGCCTTTTTGGGCTTGGTGGACAGCTATGTACCTGGTTTCGATTGCGTGGAAGACGATGTGGAAGTCGATGATAAAGACAGCCTGAGGGATTTGTTAAAGAGTATCGCTCCAGAGTGGGCGGATTTCGATCTTGATAGCCTGGCGAATCTCAGTGAAGCGGATCAAGCTCGGCATCCGGCCGCGGCATGGTTAAAATTGCTGGATGTGAATAATGGACTGGCGATTATGCAGCGATTGAGCCAATTGAGTGAAAGTTACCGGATTGAACCCGTAAGGGTAGGCCTGCATTGCTGGTGGTCGGATGAGGCCGGCGAAGCGGCGGAATTTGCCCAGGATATGCTGGAACATGCCTGTGGCAGCCGGGTGCTGTCATCGGCACGGGTGCCGGCCGATCACGCCAAAATCGTCAAGCATGATGACTTTATTGCCGATGTGGCAAATCTATTGAATGCCGATGCCGCGTCGTAACGGTTGCTGGCTATGCCTGACGTTGTTGTGTCTGCCGGCCTGTACCACAGTGCCGGAACGCGATGCCGTTCGCGAAGCCGGCCCGTTGCCGACTGCCTGGACGGCGTTAGCGGTTAGTGTTGCACAAGGCCGGGTCAGCGCCTGGCTTGCCAGCTTTAACGACGACGATGTTAAAAGTCTGGTGTTGAAGGCCCTGGAAGGAAACAACGACCTGAAAGCAACGGCGACCAGGGTCGAGCAAGCCCGTGCGCAAGCCCGCATAGCAGGCGCGCCCGCCAGACCGCAACTGGAGTTGGCACCGGGTTTTGAGCATGCTGACGCCGGACGCGATGCGAAAAGCTCGATAAGTACCGGTAGCCGCTGGTCGGTGCCGTTCAATCTGAGTTGGGAACTGGATGTCTGGGGTCGGATCAACGCTACGCAGCAGGCAGCGGTTCTGGCAGCCGATGCGGTAGAAGCCGATTTGCAGGGTGCGGTGTTATCGTTGGCGGCGCGTACCGCGCAAAGCTGCTTCGAACTGGCAGAAGCCCGGCAACGGGTAACCGTGGTGCAAGCTTCCATTGATGAACGTGGTGCCTTGGTCGAATTGCTGCAGGGCCGTTTCAATCTAGGGCTGGCTCAAGGACTGGATTTGAGTCTGGCATTGACCGACCTCAGCGATGCCAAGGCCGAACTTAAAGAGGCGGGTAACCGGGTACAACAGGCGCAACGCCGACTCGAAGTTTTGCTGGGGCATTATCCGGGCGGTACTATCGAACGCTGCGCACGCCTGCCGGATTTGCCAGTTGCCTTGCCGGCGGGTTTGCCTTCGGAATTGCTGGCGCGCCGGCCCGATGTGTCGGCAGCATTCATACGTTTGCGCTCGCAAGACCAGCGCCTTAGCAGCGCGCGTAAGGCCTTGTTGCCGCGGGTTACTCTGGCGGCCAGCGGCGGCAGCCTGGGCAACACCTTATCCGATCTCACCGATCCGCGTTCCGCTGCCTGGAATCTGGCATTGGGTTTGGCTCAACCTTTGTATGCCGGCGATCGCTTACAGGCCGACATCGATTTGCAGGCCGCTCAAAGTCAGGAAACCTTGCATCGCTACCGGGAAACCGTGCTGAACGCGTTTCGCGAAGTGGAACAAAGTCTGGCGGCCGAGAACTGGTTGATTGGCCGCGAACAGGCGCTGGCGGCCACCGCAAAACAAACCGAGACCAGCCGCGCGCTGGCCATTTATGCTTATCGAAATGGCTCCGTGGATATTTTGACCTTACTGGATAGTTACCGCAGCACCCTGATTGCACGCACCGCGCTGTTGGATGCGCGCTTGCAGCTGTTGAACAATCGGCTGGATTTGTACCTGGCCCTGGGAGGCGGGGTATGAGTTTGATGTCCGGCAATACCCTGAAAATAGTGCTGCCCGCGCTGGTCTTGTTGGCCGGCTTGGGAGGCACCCTGCTGTTGGCTGGCGGAGGCAAACCCGAAGCGCAGGCGGCAAAACTACAGCCGCCAACCGTCAAAACCTTGATTGCTCAACCGCAACGCTTGCGCTTGCCGGTGCAAAGCCAAGGCATATTGCTGCCGGTGCGCGAGATCGATTTGACCGCTCAAGTGCAGGGCAGAATCATGACTGTGCAGGACAGTTTTGTGGTCGGCGGCCGGTTCAAGGCCGGTGAGGTGTTGGTGTCGGTGGAGACGGCCGAATACGATCTGGCGATTGTCAGAAGCGAAACCCGGTTGGCGGAAGCCAGGCGCTCGCTGGCCGAAGAACAGGCGGCGGCTATTCAGGCGCAACGGGAATGGCGGGTGCTGGGCGAGGGCTCGCCGACCCCGCTATCCCTGCACGAACCGCAATTACAGGAAGCCAAGGCCAAATTGAAACAAGCCGAGGCCGAGCTGGCGGACGCCAAATTACAGCGCAGCCGTTGCGAGATACGCGCACCGTTCAACGGGCGAGTCAAGGAAAAATCGACCGGGGTTGGACAGACGGCGGCAATCGGCCAACCGTTGGCGCGAATCTATGCCGACGATGCAGCCGAGATACGCTTGCCGTTGAGCCCGGCGCAGATCGGCTATTTGCCGGTGCCCGAGATTCGTAACGGCAAGACCATTGGCGCCAAAGTGATGCTGACGGCCGAACGCGGGACCGAACAGGTGCAACGGCAGGCCATGATCGTTCGCCGCGAGGGTGTCGTCGATCAGGGTACCGGGCTGGAATATTGGGTGGCCCGCCTCGAATATCCGGAGCGGGAACCGGCCTTGTTGCCGGGCAGTTTTTTAAGCGCCGAAATCGAGGGCCGTGAGCTGGAGGGTGTATTCGAACTGCCGCGCACTGCCTTGAACGCCGCCCAGGAAGCCTTGCTGGTCGACGCCGACAACAAGCTGCAAATCAAACGCTTACAGGTGCTGCGCAGCGATCCCGAGCGTGTGTTGGTTGGTGGCGGCTTGCAGGCCGGGGACCGGGTGATCGTCTCCGGTATCGATGTGCCGGTGGCCGGTATGCCGGTGGTCGTTGAACCGGTCGGCGACAGCCTGTAACGCGGAGCCAGCCATGAAAGATGCCGTGCGTTCGCCGAACTCGCTATTGGCCTGGTTTGTTGCCAATCCGGTGGCCGCCAACCTGTTGATGGTGCTGATTTGGCTGGGTGGCCTGGCCGGATTGATGGCGGTGGAGAAGGACGTTTTTCCGCGCTTTAGTCCCGAGCAGTTCGAAATCGTCGGCATTTATCCCGGCGCGGGCCCGCGGGATGTGGAAACGGGATTATGCATCCCGCTGGAGGAAGCGGTTCACGATTTGCCGGGCGTCAAGCATCTGGATACCGGCGTATTTGAAGGCGAGTGCCAGATCAAGGTCAGCGTACTGCAGGGCCATGGCCGGGAAACGGTGATGAGCGCCGCGCGGGGGCGTATCGATGCCTTGACTCATCTGCCGGCGGCGGTGGAAAAGATCGACATTCGCGAAGCCCAGCGCGACGGTGACGACGGTGTGATCTGGGTGGCCTTGTACGGCGAGGTCGAGCCGTTGCGGCTGAAAGCCCTGGGCGACAGGATACGCGCCGAGTTGTCGGCTTTGCCCGGCGTCACCCAGACGGTCGATTACGGGCGGATGAATTATGAAATCGGTGTCGAGCTGCGCGCTACAAGTCTGCATCAATACGGCTTGACGCTGGAGCAGGTCGCGGCGGCCATTCGCCGGGCTTCGTTCGATCTGGCCGGCGGCACGGTTAAAACGCCGTCCGGCGATTTGTTGTTGCAGGTTCAGGGTGGCGCGCGGCGGGGCGATGCGGTCGGCGAACTGGTTTTGCTCAGTCTGGCCGACGGCGGCGTGCTGCGCATTCGTGACGTGGCGAC
>NZ_JANIBK010000216.1 GCF_024505165.1 Methylomonas rivi | reverse complement strand
AAGCCAACATCCTGAAAGTGATATGCCCGTTGTTTTTAGACGATCTGAAAGCCGAGCTGAAGAAAATCGGTAAAAACGACAAAAAACTGTTTGCCTTTCAGCAAAAACTCGCCAGCCTGCAATTTTTCGACCCGGCCTGCGGCTGCGGCAATTTCCTGGTGATCGCCTATCGGGAACTGCGCCTACTGGAAATGGAAGTGATCGAAGCGATTTATGGCAAAAGTCTGTCGGGCCAGCTCAATGTCGATACCTTGATTCTATGCAATGTCCACCAATTCCACGGCATCGAAATCGACCCGTCCGCCGCGCAAATCGCTACGGTCGCACTGTGGCTAACCGACCATCAAATGAACCTGCGAGTGCAGCGTTTCGGCAATTATTACAGCCGGATTCCGTTGGTCAAGAAAGCCAACATCATCTGCGGCAATGCGCTGCAAATCGATTGGAACGACGTGCTGCCGGCAAAACAATGCGGTTTCGTGATGGGGAATCCACCGTTTATTGGCGCAAAATATATGACCGCAGAGCAACGTGCCGACATTGAACCCATTTTTAAGCCATTGAAAAATGGTGGCTTGCTTGATTATGTGGCGGCTTGGTATGTCAAGGCCGCCAGCTTCATTCAAAACAACCCCAAAGCGCCTGTCGCGTTTGTATCCACCAACAGCATCACCCAAGGCGAGCAAGTGGGCGTGTTGTGGCCGTACTTGTTTGCGCACGGTATCAAAATCCATTTTGCCCACCGCACCTTCCGTTGGAGCAACGAAGGCAGGGGCGTTGCAGCCGTGCATTGCGTCATTGTGGGCTTTGGGCTTGGCGACACTGCCGCGAAAACCCTCTACGAGTATGAAGACATCAATGGCGGGCCGACCGTGCTGTCGGCAAAGCACATCAACCCTTATCTGGTGGATGCCCCGGATGTGACGCTAACCAACCGGAAAACTCCACTATGCGATGTACCCGAGATCGGTATCGGCAACAAACCCATCGATGGCGGACATTATCTGTTCACCCCGGAAGAAAAAGACGCTTTCCTCACGCACGAACCGCAAGCGGCTAAATGGTTCCGACGCTGGATCGGCGCTGACGAATTCATCAACGGTTACGAACGCTGGTGCCTGTGGCTAGGCGACTGCCCACCCAACGAACTGCGCCAGATGCCGGAAGCCATGAAGCGCGTGGAATCTGTGCGAAAAACTCGCCTTGCCAGCAAGAGCGCCCCGACGCAGAAACTCGCCGCCACGCCGACGCGCTTTCATGTGGAAAATATCCCTGATGCACCCTATCTGGTGATTCCCGAAGTTTCCTCCGAACGACGTCAGTTCATTCCGGTTGGATTCATGCAGCCAGACACCTTGTCCAGTAATCTGGTACGCATTCTGCCGCACGCAACCCTCTACCACTTCGGAATATTGACCTCGACCATGCATAACGCCTGGATGCGCACCGTGTGCGGACGCTTGAAAAGTGACTACCGTTACTCCGTTGGCATCGTCTATAACAACTTCCCTTGGCCTACGCTCACCGACAAGCAGGGGGCCGCCATCGAAGCCGCCGGGCAAGCTGTGCTGGATGCGCGCGCCCAGTTTCCAGGTTCCACATTGGCTGACCTCTACGATCCGCTCGCCATGCCACCTGAGTTGGTGAAAGCCCATGCCGAACTCGACAAGGCCGTCGATGCCGCCTACGGCTACAAGGGCAAAAAAGACGACGCGGCTAGGGTGGCGTTTTTGTTTGGCCTTTACCAAAATATCGTCAACGAAGACTGATTATCGTTTATTGTTATGCAAACCTTTGGAACCGAAGCAGCCTTTACTGCTTGAAATCAGTGAGTTGCAACACCATTCCTACATTATAAGGCTTAGTCATTATGCAAATCACCGCCGAACTGGACAACCAGCATCTCGAAAAACTGCAAGCGCTTGAAAAAGCCTTACGAAAAAACACGTCAGAGCTGATTTCGCTCGCCATCGATGAAATTTATCAACGGCAAGCCCCTTCGCTGCTCAGCGAAGGCCAGAAAGCCTATCAAATCATGCAGCAAACCGGCTTTATCGGCAGCATGGCCGGCGACGGCAGTCTGTCGGAAAACTACAAGGATGTTCTGGATTGGAGCGATAAAACATGATCATCGCCGATTCTGGGTTTTGGATTGCCTTGGCCGATAAAAACGACAAACATCACATCAAGGCCGATGCCGCCGCCAAATCCTTGGATGAAGGTTTGATAACGACGTTTCCGGTAATGACGGAAGTTTGCCACATTCTGTTAAAACGCCGGGGCGCGGCGGCGCAATTAAGTTTCATGCAAATGTACCAACTGGGCGCGTTTGAAGTGTTTGAAATTCAGGATGGCCATAAAGCCCGCATCGTGGATTTGATGCGCCAATACGCCGATTTGCCGATGGATTTGGCCGATGCATCGCTGGTGTTATTGGCGGAAGATTTGGGCCATGGCCGGATTTTCAGCACCGACCAACGCGATTTTCACGCCTACCGCTGGAAAAGTACCCGGCCATTTCTAAATCTGTTGTTACCTTGAAAACGGAAAATTCCCCACATCCTGCAATACCCGCATAAAATCCCCGTACTCGACGATGCCTTTGCTACGGCATTGAATCATGCTGAAGCGCACGGCTTCTTTTAAGTGTGGATGGTCTTTAATCCACTGTTCGTGTTCGGTATAAACCGGCGATTGAGTTTGCAATAAGGCCTGATAGGCTTCTAGCGCTGCCGGAAAGCGGGCGGCTAATTTCTCGCAAACGGTTTTGGTGTAAAACTGGGCAAAGCCCTCCACGATGGCTAGGTCGGCATTGCCAAAATCTTTGGTTTCCCACGTAGTGCCGTCGATGTCTTTGCCCCAGTGGGTGTAAGCGTGCGCCAGTTCATGCGCCAGCACGACCAGACATAAGCCTTCGATGGAAATGCTGTAAAGCTGCGCATAAATGCCGATTGCCGCCCAATAAATTTCGACTCTAGGCACGTTGAAAAAATACGCGCCCAAGATGTCTTGGTTAAGCTCTCTAAGCCTGTGTTTGATGTCAGTTTGCCGAAGTTGCTCAAGTATTCGTTGGAGCCAGCCGGATGCGTCGGCAAGATCGGATGGTGAAATTTGGCTGGGGCACAATGTTTGGAGTGCGGAAAACTGATCATTGGCGACGCGAAGCCCTTTCACTGTATCGGCAAAGGCTTTTTCATTTAACAGGGTAGGGGCTTGTTCGCTGTAGTCTCTCAGAACGTGAATCAACGGCTCCGGCAGGCCATCGACTACTTTGATGGGGATTTGGGTGGGTTTGTGTTCAGGGTGATTGATCTTGCTTTCTAAGCTGAGCCTGAGCGCGGTTTCATTGCGCAATTGGTCTCTAACAATCAAATTCCACTGATCGACGGTACGCTTTACTCGTTGCTGTAAGTCCGGTTGGTAATGTTCAAGTTGTTCAATCCAGCGTCTGGCAGGCATAGAGTCCGCATCAGGGGAAATATTGTGGCCGTAGTAAGTATCGCCCCAATTTTGTGTAAACATATATCCGCCTTGATCATGAATGAATTTCGCAACTTACCCTTGCTCTCTGAACGGTATCACTTGCGCCCTGATCTTTAGGTCATCCAGATAATCGGCCCAGGCTTGCATCATCTTCCGCCGTTCCGCTAAGTGTGCCGTGCGGTTATAGGCTCTGCCATTCGGGTCTTTCACCGCATGCGCTAGCTGGTGTTCAATGAAGTCTGGCCTAAACCCAAGGATCTCATCCAGAATGGTTCGCGCCATGGCTCGAAAGCCGTGAGCTGTCATAATGTCTTTGCCATAGCCCAATCGTTTCAAAGCTGCATTTAGAGTGTTTTCACTCATGCAGCGGTCACCGCGCGGGTTGCGTTCGGATGGAAAAACGAAGCGGCCATGTCCGGTAAGTGGTCGCAGTTTTAGCAATATGTCTTGCGCTTGTGTCGATAGTGGCACAATGTGCTGTACTTCGGTTTTTGAAACAAAGTAACGCCACTCGTTGACTTCAAAATCAATATGGGCCCATTCGGCTGCGCGTAATTCGCCAGGGCGAACAAAAACCAGCGGCGCAAGTTTTAATGCACAAACTGCCGGTAGGGAGCCCTGATAACCATCGATTGCGCGTAATAACTCTGCGGCCTGTTTGGGTTCCGTAATGGCTGCGAAATGCTCGCCTTTTGCCGGTGGTAAAGCACCGCGCAGGTCTGGCGTTATGTCTCGATCCGCTCGACCGGTGGCAACGGCATAACGAAAAACTTGCCCGCAAATTTGTAAGGTGCGGTGAGCTGTTTCGATAGTTCCGCGATCTTCAATAATGCGTAGGCAAGCCAAAATGTCTTTGGGCAATATTTCGGTAATGGGTTTGCTGCCAATCCATGGGAAGATATTGCGTTCGAGCATTCGTTTCGATCGATTGTTTTTTTCACTCCAGGTTTCGACTTTCTTTTCGCCCCATTCGCGGGCGATATGTTCAAAGCTATCGATAATGGTAAGACCAGCTTCAAGTCGTTTAGTGTTTTCGATTTCAATTTTTTGCGCTGTTTTTGTTTCTTTTCGAATAGCGCTAGGGTCGGTGCCATTTGCCACGCTGTTTCTTGCTTCTGTTGCTTTGGTTCTCGCATTAGCTAGAGTGGTGGCAGGGTAGGTT
>NZ_JANIBK010000215.1 GCF_024505165.1 Methylomonas rivi | reverse complement strand
GGCGGCCGCGCTCCTGATGGCCGCCGCGCAGCAAGGGCCGGTAACGGGTGCCTCGGCGCAGATACAACACGCCTATGCCTTTGGGGGCATGCAGTTTATGCCCGGACAGACTCAGCATGTCGATCTTGGTATCCTGCAACATCATCGGAATCTTGCCGACCGCCTGCACCGCATCGGTATGGAACATCACGCCGGCCGCATTGGCCATTTCGGCCATTTGCTCGACCGGAAAAATGGTGCCGGTTTCGTTGTTGGCCCACATCACCGAGACGATGGCGACTTGGTCGGACAACAGGTTTTTGTAGGCTTCCAGATTCAGCCGGCCGCATTTGTCCACCGGCATCCGGTGTATGGTGTAACCTTCTTTTTCCAGGTAATCGCACAAGTTCAAAATCGCCGGATGCTCCACCGCCGTGGTAATGATTTCCTTGCGGTTGGGTTGGGCCTTGATGGCCGACAAAATCGCCGTGGAATCGGATTCGGTGCCGCAGGAGGTAAAAATAATCTCCGAGTCGTGCTCGGCGCCGAGCAATTCCTGCACTTGGCCGCGCGCCTTTTTGATGCCCCGCGCCACCCCGTCGGCGAAACGATGGATAGACGACGGGTTGCCGAATTGTTCGGTGAAATACGGAATCATCGCATCGACCACCGCCCGGTCCACCTTGGTGGTGGCGTTGTTATCCAGATAAATATCAGGCATGACCGGCCTCCTTGATGTTCACCAGTCCGGCGGTCGGCATTTGCGAAGCAGGCACGACCTTGATGAACTCGCCCATCACTTCCATCAAACGCTGCTGGATACCGGCGATAGTCATTGACGACATTTGGCAACCGTTGCAAGCACCGGTCATATTCACATAAGCGGTTTTATCGACCACTTCCACCAACTCGACGTCGCCGCCATCGGCCATCAATTGCGGACGGAAGGACATGATCACTTCCTCGATTTTCTTGATGCGCTGCAGATTGGTCAACGGTTTTTTCTCGGCCTTGGCTTCGACTTTTTCAATCGGCGCAGCATTCGGATCGAAGGTTTCGCCGCGTTCCTTCAAGACTTTTTCCAGAATCGCTTCGATGTCTTCGTGGCAGGCCGCGCAACCGCCGCCGGCCTTGGTGAAATTGGTAACGTCTTCCACGGTGCGCAGTTTGTTTGCCCATACCATTTCTTCGATCATCACCGCGTCGATGGCGAAACATTTGCAGACCAAGGCGCCTTCTTCATGGTCGTCTTTCCACTCTTCGCCGCGATAGTTGGCGACGGCGGCTTGCAAGGCTTCGCGCCCCATGACCGAACAGTGCATTTTTTCCGGCGGCAAGCCGTCCAGTTCGGCGGCGATGTCCTGGTTGGTGACTTTCAAGGCATCGTCCAGGGTCATGCCCTTGATGATTTCGGTTAATACCGAAGACGAGGCAATCGCCGATCCGCAGCCGAAGGTTTGGAAACCGGCGTCTTCGATGACTTCCGATTCTTCATTCACTTTCAGGGTCAACCGCAGGGCATCGCCACAGCTGATGGATCCCACTTCGCCAATCGCATTGGCCCCTTCCACCGCGCCGGCGTTTTTGGGGTTGAAAAAATGGTCTTTCACTTTGTCCGAATAATCCCACATGACTTTAATCTCCGCTTCTTAAGAACAGGTTTTGGGGGTGCCGCCGTTATCGCCGGTGGTAAACGAAGAGCCGCAAGCACAGCTTTTGACTGCGTTGGGATTGCTAAATTTAAAACCCGAGCCTTCCAGGCTATCCACGAAATCGATGGACATGCCGTCAAGTTTCGGATAACTGGTTGGATCGACAAATACTTTCACTTCACCGCAATCGATCACGGTGTCTTCCTGGGTTTCCTTGTCTTCCAAGCGCAAACCGTAGGACAAACCGGAACAACCGCCATCGGTCACTTCGATCCGCAGTCCTGCTGTCGGTTTGTCGGAATTGCTGATAAAACGACCCACGGCTTGGATAGCGCTATCGGTTAAAGTAATCATGGTTAACTCTCCTGAACGGTTTGGCATTGATCTTGTAAAGATTTAAAGCAACCGGCATGCCATGCGAGAAAATATTTTCTAAACCACTGAATTATCTTGCTTCGTAACAACCGGCCACCTTGAACCGGCAATCCGTTTAGCAACAATCCCGCTGTCTTTGTCGGTTTTGCTACAAACCCATAACAGGAGAACACCATGAATATTGAAGATTTGGATTTAGGCGATGTGGTTTTTGCCGCGCATACCATCGTCGACGACGGCAGCATGCCGGAAAGCGAGGAAGGCGAAGTGCTGGCCGAAGAAGGCGCCCGCGGCGTCATCGTCATGAAAGGCTATGTGGAGGAAGACCCCAGCCGCAGCGTGTTTCTGGTGCGCTTCGAGGACAGGGAATTGAACCTGGGCCGGCCTATCGGCTGCTGGACCGAGGATTTGATGCTGCCGGAGCTGGTTTCTTAGGCGGATAATTATCCATTGTGTAGTGGGTCGATGAGTGCTAGCATCTGTTCCGTATTTTTTCCGTAACAAGTGAGTTGCCTTATGCCCACCACTTCCACCGACTACGAACGTATTGATCTGCGCACATCCACTGAAATCAAGACATTGATCAGCCGTGCGGCTAGCCTTTCAGGGGTATCTTTGAGTGCATTCTTGGTCAGCGCGGCCCAAGAACGCGCCAAGCAAATAGTGTCGGACAGTGAAACGCTGAATCTGTCATCCCGTGATTGGGATGCATTTTTCAACGCGCTGGACAATACCGAAACAGCTAGGCCAAAATTGCAAACGGCAGCAGACGAATATCTGAACTGGAGACAAGTCCAACAGCCATGAGCGCCTTTAATGGCCGCATCGAATCCTTGCATAATAGTCACGATAGGCGACGGTTCGATTGCGGCGATAGCGCCTTGAACGATTATCTGAGGCGCTACGCCCGGCAACATGCCGACGCCAATATCAGCCGAACTTATGTGGCATGCAAAGAGCAACGAATTTGCGGGTATTACAGTCTGGCAATGGCGGCGATTAAGAAACAGCAACTACCCAGCCAATACCACAAACGTTTCGCCGATTATCCAGTGCCGATGGCGCGATTAGCCAGATTAGCGGTCGATGTGGGCTATCAAGGCCAGGGAATTGGCAAATTGTTGCTATTGGACGCCTTATACCGCTGCCTGGAACTATCGCGCAACATCGGTATGGCGGGTGTCATCGTCGATGCCAAACATGAACAAGCCCAGGCGTTTTATCAAAACTTTGAATTTGAAACCTTTCCGGATTCGGCATTGACTTTGTGGTTGCCTACCGGGGCAATCCAAACGTTGTTTGCGGCGGATCAATCGTCGTATGCGATTGAGAAAGGTCCACGATCAGTCTTTAATCCCTAAACTTCAGGGCCGCCACAATATTGGTCACAGTCCAACCGGAAAAATCGCCAGTTTCAAATCCGCCGTTAGTAATGTATTGGGTGGTTGCCGCCTGAGACTGAAGGGCTATAACCATTAACAAAAAACCGAATATATTCTTCATTTGTACCTCCGAGATGAATATCAAAAATTTAAAATCGCTCTATGAAATAGCATATAACCTGCCAATTCAATAAGTTACATTAACCGCGACACCAACCCGTGCAAGAAAAATCTGGCACCGTGTAAAATAACCTGACACTTTCTGATCATTACACTCAGCCATACAACAGAGACATTCGCACAGATTGGCACGGTGTGTGCTTAAATAGCAGCATCTATTTTGTTTGAGCGCTCATAATGACAACCCCATCCGACACCGTACTGACTTATCATCAACGCACCAAGCATCAATTGAATGCTTATGCCAGGGGCCCGGAGTCTTTGGATTGGGACGACCAGCCCAATCCGTTTCGACGTTTCAAGGGCTGCGAAACGGTCAAACTGCCGGTACCGGGCGCCGAACTGGCTTGCCTGTTCGCCGATCTGGACAAACCGGAGCTGATAACGCCGCAGCCGCTCGCGCTCGATACGTTCGGTTTATTGCTGGAACTGTCGTTCGGCCTGTCGGCCTGGAAACAATTCGGCCCGGACCGCTGGGCCTTGCGCTGCAACCCTTCCAGCGGTAATCTGCATCCCACCGAAGCCTATCTACTCTGCACCGACGCGGAACTGCTGCAGCCCGGCGTGTACCATTATGTCAGCCACGACCATCATCTGGAACGCCGCGCTACATTCGATCCGCATGGCGGCGAGCCGGCCTGTTACATCGGCTTGTCCTCCGTGCATTGGCGGGAGGCCTGGAAATACGGCGAACGGGCCTTTCGCTATTGCCAGCACGACATCGGTCACGCGCTGGCGGCGCTAAGTTATGCCACCGCTTGCCTGGGCTGGTCGATAGAACTGATCGGCGAGGCCGGCGATGCCGAGCTTGCCCATTGGTTGGGCTTGGACAGGCTGGAGGACTTTGTCGAACACGAACGCGAGGCGCCCGATTTGCTGTGCCGTTTGCACACGGATAAACCCCCTCATGGCGGCTTCGATGCCGAACTGTTTGCGCAACTGTATGCAACGGCGAGCTGGTTCGGCCAAGCCGAACGCTTGAGCGGCCGGCATTTTTACCGCTGGCCGGTCATCGACGAGGTGGCGGCTGCCGCGCAAAAACCATCCACCCCGGCGGAACGCCTGGACATGCCGACGCTG
>NZ_JANIBK010000214.1 GCF_024505165.1 Methylomonas rivi | reverse complement strand
CGCGCCAACGCCGCCGGCCTCAGAACCGACCGCCGCAGTGGCACCGCCTGAAACGCAAGCCGAAATTAAACCGGCTCCGGCCCCCGAGAAGCCGAAACCGGCTAGACCCGCGCCGCCGCCTCCAGCACCGGCCGTCGAAGAAAGCGACTTCTTCTCTTCGTCCACCTATTCCTTGGTCATCGGCGGCTTGAGCGTCGGCATCATGGGCCTGCTCGGCTGGTTGTTATGGCGGAAACGCAAAATCGAGAGCCAAACCAACACCGAAAGCATGTTTGCCTCCGCCAGCCAGATCAGAATGCCGGATTCGGACAGCAGCCTGTCGGTGCCGGTCATGGACATCAACAGCACGGGCGCTTACGATGTCGGTACCGTCGGCGAGAGCTCGTTTATCAGCGACTTTACCCCCAGCGATTTCGAAGCGTTCGACACCGATCAAAGTGATATCGACCCCATGTCGGAAGCCGATGTTTATCTGGCTTACGGCCGCTACCAACAAGCCGAAGACTTGATCCGCCACGCCATTCAGGAACAACCGGATAAAGACGATTACAAGCTCAAGCTGCTTGAAATTTTCTACGCCAACGAGAATAAAGAGCGTTTCGCCGACTATGCGCAAGAGCTGGCCGACGCCGGCAAGAACGCCGACCGCCCCTTCTGGGGCAAAGTCTCGGACATGGCCAAGGAAATCATTCCCGACTCGGCTTTATTCGGCGGCCAGGCGAATCCAAACGCTCTGAAGCCGGCGCCGGCCAGCCCGGCCCATGAGGCATCGAACGGCCAGGCAAGCTTTGAAACCGCCGATGACGCGTTTAACTTCGAGGCGGTTTCCGGCAACGACGACCTGCTTGACCTGAAAGCCCCCACGCTACCGGACATGGAATTAATGGACGAGATTAATTCCGAACTGGCTGAAATGCAATTAAGCCTTCCGGAAGAATCGGACCATAGCAGCCTGGATTTCGACCTCGGTTCGTTCGCCAAACCCGATAGCAAAACCGAACCAGGCCCTGACATTGTTGCGGAGACTCCCGATATCGAGTCTATCGACTTCGATTTGAGCGGCTTCGAAGAGGGCGGTCCGGAAGCCGGCGCCGCGGAGAGCGAAGCCAACGATACCTTGGAAAGTTTCGATTTCAATTTCGATCTTGATTCGACAGCGGCATCAGACAGCAAGGCAAGCGGCGAAGCGGCCGCCAGTGCCGAACCGCTCGATATGGCCAGCCTGGAAAGTTTCGAATTTCCGGAGTTCGGCGAAGACGAGTCCGAAGCGAAACCGGCACCGGCAGCAGTCGAACCGTTAAGCGAGGCAAGCGCCGACTCCGCCGACGAGTTCGACTTTAACTTCGACTTTGAGCCGCCCAGCGGCGCCGGTATCGATGACGACATCGATTTCGGCGTCTCCGATCTGACCGATATGGACGAATTCGAAACCAAAATAGATCTGGCGAAAGCCTATATCGACATGGGCGATGCCGAGGCCGCAAAATCCATCGCCACGGAAGTCGCGGCAAAAGGTACCCCGGAACAAAAACAAGCCGCGCAAGCCTTGCTTGACGAGCTGAAATAAGCCGCAAAACACCGTTATCTACCGGTCTGTTTGGGCAAACCAAAGAAACCGGTCGCGCGCGGACGCTTATTCCGCTTCAGCGGTCAATAGTTCAATCCAATGCACGACCGGCACAGCCGCTGTTTCCTGTAATTGCAGCCAGCACCCGATATTCGCGGTAGCGATCAACTCCGGCCGCTGCGCTTGCAAAGCCTGGATTTTAGCCTCCCGCAACCGGCCCGATAACGTGGGTTGCAACAAGGCGTAACTGCCCGCCGAGCCGCAACACACATGCGCATCGGCAACCTGAGTCAGCTCAAACCCCAGCTTGATCAATAACCTTTCTACCTTGCCGTTCAGTTGTTGCCCGTGTTGCAAGGTACAGGGGGAATGAAATGCGATCCGGCGAGGCTTGGGGGTAAAAACCGCCAAATCCTCGGTAGACAGGATTTCGCCGATATCTTTAGCCAAATCCGAAATACGCGCCGCTTTTTGGGCATAGGCCGGATCGTGCCGCAATAATTCCTCGTATTGCTTAACCGTGACACCGCAACCGCTTGCGGTCGTGACTATCGCCTCAACGCCGCTTTCGACCGCCGGCCACCAAGCATCGATCAGTCGCCGCATCGCATCCAGGCCGCCTTGTTGATCGTTCAAATGATACGCCAGCGCACCGCAACAGCCGGCCGAGGGAGCGTCAACCACGCTAATGCCTAACCGGTCCAGCGCCTGCGCGGCGGCGGTGTTTATACGCGGCGCCAGCGCCGGCTGCACGCAACCTTCCAATAACAACATGCGCCGCCGATGTCGCCTGGCTGGCCTGACACCGGCAGGTTGCGGCAGCGGCAGCTTGTTTTTAAGCCGTGGCGGCAGCAGGGGACGGCATAGTCTCGCCATGGCCAACAACCGGGCAAATCGACTCGGAAACGGCAAGCAAAACAACAGCACTTGCCGAAACAAACGCTGATGCCAGACACGCGGCACTTGTTGTTCGACCAGGTTCCGGCCGATGTCCAGCAAGCGCCCGTATTCCACGCCGGAAGGACAACTGGTTTCGCAAGCCCGGCAGGTCAAGCAGCGGTCCAGGTGCTGCTGGCTGGCGCGAGTGGCGGGGTTGCCTTCCAAAACCTGTTTGATCAGATAAATCCGCCCGCGCGGCCCGTCCAGCTCATCGCCCAATAATCGATAGGTGGGGCAGTCGGCATTACAAAACCCGCAATGCACGCAATGCCGCAAAATAGCCTCGGCTTGCTGGCCCTGGGGGCTGGATTTAAGGAAATCGGCGAGTTGGGTTTGCATGGATTAAGGAAACAGCCGGCCTGGATTGAATAAATTTAACGGGTCGAACGCCAAACGAATGTTCTGTTGCAACCCCAGCAAACCGCTGTCCAGCCGCAACCAATCGGCTTTGTCCGTCCCCCGATAACCAATGGCATGGCCGCCATGCGCCGCCGCTACGGCATGAATGGCTTCGGCGGGCATGTCGGTATTTATCCAACGCAAGGCCCCGCCCCAATCCAGCAAACCGCGCCCCGCCAAGCCCAAAGGCGGTGCCCCGGGCGCAATACTGATACGCCACAAGGGCCCCGGCAATTGAAAAAAACCTAAGCGCTGTTCGCGCAAGTCATGCCAGAAGCGGTCACCTTTTTGATCGACGTCCCCCGCCAGTTGCCTGGCGGCGGCCAGCACGGCTGTCTCGGCACCGGACAATCTGATTCGCAAACATTCGCCGTCGTAAGCCATCGCGGAAAGTGGCCAGGGTTGCCCGGCTAATTGCCGCATTTTGCTTAAAGCCTTCTGTTCCGTGCACGCATATGCCAGCGTCAAATCCGCTTCCGGCAAGGGCAATACCCGCAGAGACGCTTCCAGCAGTACCCCTAAGGTACCCAATGCCCCCACCATCAAACGGGAGACATCGAACCCGGCCACGTTTTTCATCACCCGCCCGCCGAAATTCAATATCTGCCCCCGGCCGTTGACGATTTTACAACCCAGCATGAAATCGCGCGCGCTGCCGGCAAATGGCCGTCTCGGCCCGGAAAATCCGCAGGCCAACGTGCCTCCCACAGTGGCTTGGCCGGCGAAGTCCGGCGGCTCGAAGCCCAACATTTGCCGGTGCCCTGCCAAGATTTCGGCAATATCCGTAACACGGCTACCCGCCCGCGCCGTAATCACCAGCTCGCTGGGCTCGTAATCGATTACCCCGCAGTGATCCGCCATGTTTAACACGGCATCGGCCGTGCAATGGCCGCCATAAAAAGCCTTGCTGTTGCCGCCGACAATACGCAAAGCACCCCCGGTTTCGACCGCCCGCGACACCTGTTGCTGTAATTGGAGTTCGTTATCCCGGTCGCGCATCAAAACCGCTCCAATTCCGGATGCGGCAGCTGGCCGTGATGCACATGCAGGCGTCCCAACTCGGCGCAGCGGTGCAAGGTCGGGATGGCTTTGCCGGGATTGAGCAAGCCCAAGGGGTCGAATGCCTGCTTAAGGCGATGAAACTGCGCCAGTTCGGCCGCCTGAAACTGCACGCACATCTGCCCCAGCTTTTCATGCCCCACCCCATGCTCGCCGGTAATGGTGCCGCCGACCGCCACGCATAGTTCCAATATTTGACCGCCCAAAACCTCGGCTTTTTCGAAATCGCCCGCCCTGTTGGCGTCGTATAAAATCAAGGGATGCAGATTGCCGTCACCGGCATGAAACACGTTCACCACGCTCAAGCCGCAGGCTTCGGCCATGGTGCCAATCTGTTTCAATACGTGTGCAAGCTGTTTGCGCGGGATGGTGCCGTCCATGCAATAGTAATCGCTGGCGATACGGCCTACCGCCGGAAACGCGGCCTTGCGGCCGGCCCAAAAACGTTTACGTTCCTGCTCGTCGCTGGCGGTGCGAATCTCGACCGCCGCATTATTTTGCAATAAGCCGATCGCGCGCCGGCTGTCCGCCGCCACCTGCTCCGGCAATCCGTCAAGCTCGCATAATAAGATGGCGGCGGCATCCACCGGATAGCCGGCATGCACGAAAGCTTCGGTAGCTCGAATCGCGGCGTTATCCATCAACTCCAAGCCCGCCGGCATCAAACCGTCGGCAATGATCGCCGCCACCGCCGCGCCGGCCTGCTCCACG
>NZ_JANIBK010000213.1 GCF_024505165.1 Methylomonas rivi | reverse complement strand
AGCGTTTCCGGCGGATAAGCTTCGATTTGCCGGAAACGCTACGCTTATTCCGGCCTACCTCTCTAAAACAAAAACAGCCTTCGCAAGCGAAGGCTGTGGTAAAACCGCGCATCCTTGCGCGCCAACCTGCTAACCGCTTATTACATCGGTTTGCTGGTGTTGGTAGACGATTTGATGACAGGCACTTGGCAGTTGCTCAAGGTACCGGCTACAGCGTGCGAATAAGGCATCACGGGAGCGGACAGGTTCAGGTTTTCGGTGAAAGGATGGTTGTTACCGATCGCCAGATAACCTGCAGGACCGAAAGGATGTACGAAGTCAGGGTTCAATACGGTACCCAAAATGCTAGGCGAACTGGCGTCGGTCGCTATTTTTTGGATGACGGTTTTCTTGTCCTGGCTGATCGCTTTACGCCATTGGATAGTTTGCTCCACCCAATCCATGTATTTGCCGCGGAAAGCGTTTTCCAGAGTTGGTGCCACGCCGTCGACCTTCACGAAACGGTAATGTTTGCGTTTTGGGTCCGAATCTACCCGGGCGTTGTTTTCGGTACTTTGCATGCCGATGGCCCAGCCTTTCGCCAATGCGCTGTTGTTAGCGTTATTGAATACGTCCGGGTTGGTAGAAGTAATGGTTTTGGCGTTGTTTTCGCCGTCGGCAAAGTCTTCCAGGCACAATTCCATATCGCCGGAACCGCTGACTTCATGCTTGACCGGACCGGCCAGATTGCTACCGGCCCAATCCGGATCCAGACCCGCGGTGCTGCAAGGGTTGTTCAGGAACTTGGCGTACATTTGCGCGCCTGTGCCGGAACCGTCTATGCGTTTGCAGAAATGCAGCTTGGTGTCGGTAGGGGTGACGTTTCTAACCACGCCGTCGCCGGAATCGTAGGTCATACCGGCAGTCAGGGCAGTCAAGGCAGTGCCGTTGATTTTGAATTCGCTCCAGCGTTTGATCTGGCCCGAGATCAATTCGGCCACTTGTTGCTTGGTCAGGTTAGGCATACAGGCTTCGGTATAGGCACCCACCGCGCAGCTGCCGCCGTCCGCGACCAGCAAGCCTTGGGCTTTTTGCAGGGCTACATACAGGTTGTCGGACACAGGCACGCCGAACAATAATGCCGCGGCGGGCACCACGTCCAAGGCCGCATCGGCCGCGGCCGGGTCAACCGCGCCGGCGTTGGACGGTTTGTTGGGGCCGGTGAACAGTTTAGGCTCGACATCGGACACGCCGGCATCGGAGACCTGGTTGGTCAGGTTGGCGCCTTGAGCGTTGCAAAACCAAGTATTGGTCACGCCTTGCTGGGTGCAATTGCCGTTATCGATACGCATGGCGGCAATCGCCACGCCGTCGATCAAGGGGTTAACGCCTTGCGCGGAACCGCCTTGCGAACGCTTGTGCAACAATACCTTGGCGCTAGCCACCGGGTTGCCGTTGACGGACAAGCCAGGGACGTTGGTGGAATTCAGCGTGCAGAAAAACGCGGTATGGTCCTTGCCTTCGGAACCGGCCTTATTGTTGTCCTTGAATACGTCCAGAGTACCGGCATCGCACAAGTTCTCGAATAAAGCGGCAATACCCTTGTCCTGCGCGGTGGCGCCGGACATGAAAATTTCCAGGTCGGGAGTGGTGGCGGGAGCCAGCGCAAACGATGCTTGCGAGAAACCCAGTAAAGAAACGGCGGCAATCGCGGCCGGCAATACTTGCTTTTTCATGTTAAACCTCATTGATTAGAAAACAGGAATCGGCGCTGTGTTGTCCTTAAAACAGGCCGACTCGAAATGCGTTAAGCCGCGATAACTTTGCGGCGACCTACACCCAGCATGCCCATCAGAGCCGCGCCGAACATCCATACCGCGCCAGGCAGCGGCACGGTAGAAGTCGTATAAGTCAAGCTGCCGGTGTTGCCGGTCAAGTCCAGTTTCCAGCTGCCGGCAAACACTTCCAACTCGCCGGTGTCAAATAAACCGTCTTCGGCATTCACTTTTTCGTGCACGAAAGCCAGAGCGGCGCCCAATTGGCCTTGCGCAACGAAAGGCAGAGCAGTTTGGAAATCGTTGCCGTAAACCGCTGTATAACCCAATTGGCCGACGGTTTTGAACGTGCTCAGGTTGTTGGCATTGGCGTCTTGAGTTTGAATTGCAGAAACCAGACCATTCCATTTACCCATGGTGTTGCTGATGTCGGCAGCGTTGTCATCGATCGCCGCCGGTGCGTTGGTTACGGAAGTCGTGTAAAAACCGAAGATTGGCAGATCGGTTTCTTCATTCAACAGACCATGACCGCCAGAAACACCCCAAGTCACGTTATCGCCCGCTGTGTAAGCGGAAGCAAAGCTTTGGAAGTTATTGTCGTTCAGCGCGAAAGACAAAGGTTGGCTTGGGTTGGCCAAAAATTGCGCGATGGTGACACCCAAATCCAGCGTGTAGCTGTTTTGCGCGGTGTAGTTGACCACGTTCAACAACAACTCGCTACCGTCGGCGGTTGCATCGCCGATGGCTTGAATACGCGCTTCCGCAACACCGGTCATGGACATGGCGATCGCCGCAACGGCAACCGATTTAGCTAAAATTTTCATAAAATCCTCATGTTTAAATTGTTTAAGTACATAAGGTGACAGCCCGGCCGTCTTGAATAGCGGTCCCTGTCATTGCCGCCCAAGGGCGGCAAGCCCCGTTTCAGGCTACTCGCAAGCGAGCATGACTAACCCTTCAAGACCCGTGACTTTCCGTCCCCGCCTCGCGACGGGTTTGGCTTTTACACGCTTTTCCATCTATCACTCAAAGAGTGGCGCTTCCCCGCTACCATTTTTTGAATTCCCCCAACTCCGACTCCCTAACCCTCTCCCTTGCCGCTCCCTCTGCGTGCCGTCCTTGCTCCCTGGTTTCTCCCGATCCTTAGGTTAAGGGCGCTGCATCAGTGCCCTTAACCGTTGGGCATATTGTTTCAAAGCAAATGCGTGGTTTCAGTTACAGGTCGATTACAGTTTCGAAAATCGTAATACATTGGTATGACAACACAGGCGCGACGAGGCTTTCGGGCTGTAGGCCGGAATAAGCCGATAGGCGTTTCCGGCGGACAGGCCTCGATTTGCCGGAAACGCGAAGCTTAATTCTGCCCTATGGGTATTCCGGCTTACGGTTTACACTCTCCGACAATACCTACCCGTGCCACCACCGTAGGCCGGAATAAGCCGCTAGGCGTTTCCGGCGGATAGGCTACGATTTGCCGGAAACGCCAAGCTTATTCCGGCCTACGATTTACGGACCCACGCCTTAAACTTGCCGAAAATACCTACCCGCGCTACCACCGTAGGCCGGAATAAGCCGATAGGCGTTTCCGGCGGACAGACTTGTGCCCTATGGGTATCCGGCCTACGGTTTACGGACCTACGCCTTAAACTTGCCGAAAGCAGTTTCAGGCGCTAGGCTGACAATCTATTTTTCAGCCCAAGCTTGCAGCATGAGCAACTACCGGCGTTTATATATTCCAGGCGGCACTTATTTTTTTACCGTGGTGGCTTATCGCCGCCAAACGGTTTTTGCCGATGAACAACGGGTAAACCTGCTTCGGCAAGCTTTTCGGGAGGTTCAAAGCAAACGGCCTTTCGATCTGTTGGCGGCGGTGGTTTTGCCGGATCACCTGCATTGCATATGGCGATTGCCCTTGGACGACGCCGACTTTTCCAGCCGCTGGCAAATGGTGAAGACGGCGTTTTCGCGGCGTATTCCCGCCAATGTCAAAATGGACGGCGCTAAAACCGTTTGGCAACCGCGCTTTTACGAACATTGCCTGCGCGACGAAAACGACTTTCACCGCCACCTGGATTACCTACATTACAATCCGGTCAAGCATGGTTTGGCATCTTCCGCCGCCGACTGGCCGCACAGTTCTTTTAAACGTTTCGTCAACATGGGTTGGTATGCCAGCAATTGGAGCGCTATTGGAGCCGATCCGGACGATATTGAGCCGGAATAGATTCGTCGGACGGAATAAGCCGACAGGCGTTTGCGGCGGATAGGCCTCGATTTGCCGGAAACGCGAAGCTTATTCCGGCCTACGGTTTACACTCTCCGACAATACCTACCCGCGCCACCACCGTAGGCCGGAATAGCCGCCAGGCGTTTCCGGCGGATAAGCCTCGATTTGCCGGAAACGCGAAGCTTATTCCGGCCTACGGTTTACACTCTCCGACAATACCTACCCGCGCCACCACTGTAGGCCGGAATAAGCCGCTAGGCGTTTCCGGCGGATAGGCTCCGATTTGCCGGAAACGCGAAGCTTATTCCGGCCTACGGTTTACACTCTCCGACAATACCTACCCGCGCCACCACCGTAGGCCGGAATAAGCCGCCAGGCGTTTCCGGCGGACAGGCTCCGATTTGCCGGAAACGCTTTGCTTATTCCGGCCTACGGTTTATCGCGTTTAAGGTCAGCGTGCCGTCCAACAAGGCGCTGTCGGCCGCATGCCGTTGCATATCCAGTTTCGTCACCGCAACCCCATGCTGTTGCTGCAATACCGCCAGCCAATAAGCCAATTTGTCGAACGGGATTCGTTGCAGTTCAAGTTCGATACTCTCCGCCGTATCCGCTTGCCGCTTGCCGATATACGTTTCAAGACCCAGTTGCCGGCTGCTGTCGGCAATGGCCGCCGCCGGCTCCATGGGCGACGCGGCGGTTTGGTCGCCC
>NZ_JANIBK010000212.1 GCF_024505165.1 Methylomonas rivi | reverse complement strand
ATCTGCCGTATGGTGACAATTGGATTGGCGGATCGCCTAACGGCATCAGCCCTACGGCCGATGACCCAATTATTGGTCCCGGTAATTTTAGGTTTTCTCCGGCCCGGGGCATATGCTTCAACTTTGAATGTCCAGCGCAACCAATCGGCCAGATTAGGCGGTAGTTGGGCGTCAACCCAAAAAATCATGCGACCACTCGTTCAAGGTTGGCTCGTCGGGCTGCATAGAGGAGGCAGGCCTGGATATCAGCGGGCTCTAGGTCCGGGTAGTCAAGCAGAATTTCCTCGCTACTGACACCCGCTGCCAGTATCTGCAATATGTCACTGACCCGTATTCTCATGCCGCGAATACCCCTGGATCGCTTTCATAAAATTGTCATATTTATTACCTATCATCCGTGGTTAAAGTTGAAATGCAAAGCACTGAACCATCGAGACCATGTCGAAATCCATTCTGGTAAAAATCAAGCAGCCGCCCGAAACGCTTTTCGAGAAAGCGCAACAAGCGGCCAACGGCCAAGGATATAAACTGGTTGGCGATGCCAGCAAAGGTTTGATCTCGGGTTCCGGCGTCAGAGGCAGTTATAAATTCAACGGTAATAATGTGTTGATCCTGACTATCAACGACAAACCCGCTTTATTGTCATGGAAGACGGTTGAAGAAAAGCTGATCGGCTTTCTGACCGAATAATCCATACTTTTTTGCCATGTCGATCTGGAATAAATACTACGCATCCGTATTTTCTCCACAAGTTGACGATGTCAAAATCAACGCTTGGCTGGAAGGCATCAGAGCGACGCTGCCCACACCGGTATTCTGGTTGCTGGGCAAAACCCAATCCGGCAAAACCTCGCTGATCCGCGCCCTGACCGGCGATAGCCGGGCGCAAATCGGTAACGGCATGCAGTCCTGCACCCGCTCCGCATTCGCTTACGACTTTCCGAACAGCGAGAACCCCATTCTAAAGTTTCTGGATACCCGCGGTTTCGGCGAGGTCGATTACGACCCCAAGGACGATATTGAACTTTTCCGGGAACAAACCCAAGTCGTGATCGTGGTGATCAAGGCCATGGACCATGCTCAGCACGCGGTTATCGACACGCTGCGCAAAATTCTGAAAAGCAAGCCGCATTGGCCGGTCATCGTGGTACAAACCGCCTTGCATGAAGGCTATCCTAACCACGCCTTCGAACATATCGCGCCTTACCCTTTTCAAAACGAGAATTGGCCCGCCCTGGTGCCGGTTGATTTGAAGCGCTCGCTGCTCGCGCAACGGGAATTGTTTAAAGGCATCAACGCACAGTTTGTTCCGGTCGACTTCACGCTGCCCGAAGACCAATACCATCCCATGTATTACGGACTGGAAGCCTTTTGGTACAGTCTGGAAACCGCCATGCCGCATGGTATGGTCGGCTTGTTGCACCACATGCGGGATCTGCGCCTGGAGTTGTTCGATATCTACGAACAAACCGCCATGCCGCATATCATGACTTACTCGGTATTGGCCGGCGCGGCCGGCGCCATTCCCGTGCCGCTGGTGGATATTCCGCTGGTCACTTTACTGCAGATGAAAATGTTGCAGACGCTGGCATCGATTTACCGTTACCCGCTTAACGGCGAGCATGTCGCGGAAATCGGCGGCGCGCTGGGCATCAGTTTTTTGACCAATTGGGGGCGACGGGAGCTGATCAAACTCGTACCCGGTTTCGGCGCGCCGATTTCCGCGTTATTGACCGCGGCCACCACCTTTGCGTTGGGAAAGACCCTGATTATCTACTTCCAGAGTAAAAGGAACGGTCTTGTACTGGGCAAACAGCATTTCCAAACCGTTTATGCCGAACAACTCACCGCCGGCAAGGTATTGATGAAAGATTACACCGGCCGTCATCAACCCAAGGTGTCGCCATGAGTCAAAAGCGCCGCTGGCATATCCTGGTATTCGTCATGCTGCTGCCGCTGACGGTCCCATTGCTGGCCGGCGGTTATTGGCTGTGGCTCAACCATCTGCTGATCTGGTGGATTGCCGCATCGGCGGCCTTGGCCTTAAGCTGGTGGGGCGTCAACCGGCTATTCAAAAAATACCGCCCCGAACCCAAGTGGCTGGATATTTCCGACAGCATGGTCCGGACCAAGCAAAGCGAACAAGCTTGGCGCAAAATCGAGGCTATTTCCGTTTGCGAGCGCGGCGGCAACCCCGATTTAAGCGACAGCCGTTTTTATTTGGATGCGATTACCCGGGTGATGAACGACGTGGCCGAAGTGTATTACCCGCGGCAAAAACAAGCCGTCCTGGAAATCAAAATTCCTTATTTGCTGAAGGTCGTCGAAATATTCGCCCAGGAACTCAGGCTTAACTTTACCGAAAACGTGCCGGGCAGCCACCTATTTTCTATTAACGACCTGGCGAAAGGACGCAGGATTGCCGGCAAGGGCCGGGAATTGTACCGTTTGTTCAGAATAGTCACGGCCGGCATAGACCCGGTTTCGGCCGTGATACGCGAACTCAGAATGTTCGCCAATGCCAATATGCTGGCCGATTCCGCCGTCGATTTGAAGCGCTGGCTGATCGATGCCTATATCAAGAAAGTCGGCTATTACGCCATTGAATTGTATAGCGGTAATTTGGCGCTGGACGACGACGCATTTAGCAAACCAACCCGGAAAACCCAACAGGAAATCAAAAAAATCCAGGCGCGGGAAAAATCCCTGCACGCCGAACCGTTCCGCCTCTTGATCGTCGGCCAGACCAATGCCGGAAAGGCCAGTCTGGTTAACGCGATGGCGGACAAACAAATGGCAATCTCCGCACCCACGCCGAATCGGCTGCACAGCCAGACTTACTTGCTGCGCCCGGCCGAGTTTCCGGCCACCATCATTGCCGACAGCCAACGCTATGAGGCGTCCGATTCCGGCAAACACCGGCAAACCTTATTGAAAACCGCCAACAGAAGCGATGTTGTGATCCTGGCTGTATCCGCTACTAATCCGGCTAACCAAATCGACAAGTCTATCCTGGACGATATAAAACGCCTGGACAACAATCCGCGCATCCTTATCGCCCTAACCCATATCGACCGTCTGCGGCCGTTCAGGGAATGGCTGCCACCGTATGATTTTAGCGGCCTAAATTCGGCCAAGGCGCGGAGCATCCACGAGTGTACGGCAACCATTGCGCGGCGGCTTGAGATAGACCCGGCGCAAATCGTGCCGGTTTGTCTGCATGGCGAAAAAATCTACAACGTCCGGGAGCGGTTATTGCCGTTGCTGCTGCAACAATTCGAACTCAACGACGCTAAACGCCATCTGCGTTACCTTGATGGACACAAGCGAGAGCAGCAACAAAAAAGGCTGTGGAAACAAATACGGAATGCGGGCGTTTGGCTGTCGCATCAAGGCGTTAATTGGCTAAGCAAGCCGAAGCCTTTATATAGAAGTTTATAAAAAACAGCGAGCGGGCATTTCGCCCGACTCGCTGCTTCGGATTCGCTTAAGCGTTTACAACCGTGCTATCAACGATAGCCTGTTTCGCTTCGAAATCCTTGATTGCGGATTCGGAACCTTCGTGTAAACCTTTGCTGACTACACCGTTGTCGGGGAAAACCTTGCTCACGACCAGCGCGCTGTATACCGCCCCGTACGCCAATCCGTAACACACGCCGTAAACCGCGCGATTTGCCAGTTTAATCGGTGAAATCGCAACTTTGGTGGCCGCTTTTTTGGCCGCGTGAGTGCCTTTTTTAACGGCGTGAGCCGCTGTTTTTCTGATATTCATGGTGTTTTCAACCACAATGCCTTCAACAACTTCCGGATTTTCAGTTGTCATGCTACACCTCCCAAGTTAAAGGTTAATAAAGACATGGCGATGAGCTTAGAAATACTGAACGGCAAAACCGCTGCTTCCCTTCAACAGCACGGAAACAAGCTGCCGCCATATTTTGATCATATACCCGTTTTTGAATATGTAAATACCTTGTAATACATTTTCGGCAATTAATTTGGCGTGTCCCGGCAAGCATCGGCATACTGGGTTTGATTTCATTTTTCAGGTTTTCCGGGCGAGTAGTTGGCGACTCTTTTTTGCTGTTGGACTGTACGTTGGTTGCCGCCGAACTGCTCGAGCAGTTCGATAGCCGGTTTTTTTTCAGCCTATGTTTTACGTAACTATTCAGTGTAGGTTAGGTAGGCGCCAGCCGTAATCCAACGCATCGGCTTATGGCGGTGCAATGGCTTCGATTGTCGGGTTACGCTCTATCGTGCTTTTATGCCCTTGAGGGTAACCCGACCTACGCAATCGCCCGGAAATCGGCATGTTACAACTGTTTGAGGCGTTGCATGTATACTTCGGCCAATGTCACAAATACTGTGTAAATGATCCCAAACCCGATTCGATATGACCGCAATTCCAAAAACGAGAGTGCTGTTTGTACACGGCATGGGCCGGTCGC
Source organism: Methylomonas rivi (assembly GCF_024505165.1). Lineage (GTDB taxonomy): Bacteria > Pseudomonadota > Gammaproteobacteria > Methylococcales > Methylomonadaceae > Methylomonas > Methylomonas rivi. The sequence goes on along the minus strand of NZ_JANIBK010000212.1, from coordinate 325 downwards.
CGCTGTCCGGCTGGCCGATGTTGCGGCAACTTAAAGCGGCCGGCTTCGAGGTCGGCTGTTTCGGCTATTTCACCAGCGTGGAAAGTTTTTCATGCATAGCCGAACGGCTTGCCAGACGCATTGCCGAAATTGCCGCGCAAGGCGAATATATATTGATCGGACATTCGTTGGGCGGCGTCTTGATTCGAGCCGCCGTGAATTCGCTGCCCGCAACCGTGCGCTTGCCGGCGCATGTATTTCTGCTCGGTTCGCCCACCCGCGCCTCCCGGCTTGCGCAACGTTTCGGCCGGAATCCTGTGTTTCGCCGGTTGACCGGCGATTGCGG
>NZ_JANIBK010000211.1 GCF_024505165.1 Methylomonas rivi | reverse complement strand
GTGTGATAGCGCGGATTTTCGCCACCGATGTTGCCGAAATCCGTTTGCCTGTCGGCATCGATCAGTTAGCCTTTCTGGATCTGCCGCTGGGCAGCCGCGACAGCCAACCGCATTGGCCCAAGGTGGCCTTGAGCGCGGAAATCGGCGGCCGCTTACGGCACTGGCAAGGCCGGATCGTACGTAGCGAGGCCGCGCTGGATAGCGGCAGCGGCCAATTGTTTCTGGTAGCGCAAGTCGAACAACCGGAACGCGCCCCGGCGGACGGCGCGCCGTTGCTGAGCGGCCTGTTCGTGCAAGCCGACATTGAGGGTGTCACCCGCGAACAGCTGTTCGCCCTGCCCCGCGGCACCTTAAACGGCTTGCAGCAGGTCAAACTGGTCGACGATAGCGACCGGTTGGAATTGCGCCGGGTTGAGGTGTTGCGTAACGAAAGCGATAGAACCATCATCCGCTCCGGACTGCGGCCCGGCGACCGGGTGGTGGTTTCCGAAATGGCGCTGCCCGTGGCCGGCATGCGGGTGGCGATAACCGAAACTCCGGCGGCGGCCACCCCATGACGAATCGCCCCGAACGCTTGCCCGGCTTGCTGGCCTGGTTCGCCGCTAACCCGGTGGCCGCCAATCTTTTGATGCTGTTGATCGTGGCCGGCGGCGTGGCGGGCATGTTCGAGGTGGACCAAGAGGTTTTTCCGCGCTTCAGCCCGCACCAGATCGAAGTGACCGCCATTTTCCCCGGCGCCGGTACCGCCGAAGTCGAAGAAGCGGTATGCATACCGATTGAAGAAGCGGTGCACGATCTGCCCGGCATCAAACACCTGCACGGCGAAATCCGCGGCGATACCTGTACCCTGGAAGTCGAAATCCTGCCGGACCGCGACCGGGAACAGATGATGGCGTTATTGCGCAGCCGGGTGCAATCGATTCGGCAGCTACCGAAACAACTGGAAAAAATCGACGTATTGCCCGCCGGCCGCAAGGACGACGACGGGGTGATTTGGGTGGCCCTGCACGGCCCGGCCGACGCCTTCGGCCTGCAACAATTCGGCGACCGGATACAACAGCAATTGGCGGCGATTCCCGGCGTCGGCCGGGTGCGCAATTACGGCGAAATCGGTTACGAAATCGGCATCGAAGTGGCTTCCGAACGGCTGCGCGAATACCGGCTGACGCTGGACGAAGTCGCTCGGGCCATCCGCAAGGCCTCCGTGGAGTTACCGGGCGGTCTGGTCAAAAACCCGGACGGCGAATTGTTGCTGCGCGTGCACGGCCAAGCCAAGGACGCCGAGGCGGTAAGCGGCTTGATCGTCAAAACCCTGCCCGACGGCAACCGGCTGCGGCTGGACCAAATCGCCACCGTCAGGGACGGCCTGGAAGAACGCTTATACAACTGGCGGCATAACGGCGAGACCGCGCAGGGCTGGGAAATCCACGCCGAGCGGAACAGCATCGCCGTGGCCCGGCAAGTCAAGGCCAGCGTAGAAGCCATGCGCGACAAGCTGCCGGAGGGCTTGCGCCTGATCACCTGGTGGGACGATTCGCAAGCCTACGACGAGCGTATCGGCACCTTGCTGGAAGACGGCCTGAGCGGGTTTTTGCTGGTTTGCCTGGTATTGACGCTGTTTCTGCGCTTGCGGGTGGCCTTGTGGGCCGGCGCCGGCATTTTCACGTCGGTGCTGGGGGCCTTCTGGCTGATGCCGATGCTGGATATTTCGCTGAATATGCTGTCCTTGTTCGGCTTTCTGCTGGCCATGGGGGTATTGGTCGATGACGCCATCATCATCGGCGAAAGCGTGCACAGCCGGCAAACCCAGGGCGGCGAGACGCCGTTGCAGGCCGCCGTGAACGGCGTGAAAGCCGTAGCCCTGCCCGTTACCCTGTCGGTGCTGATCGTGCTGGTAGCCTTTCTGCCCGGACTTTTCCTGCCCGGCTGGGCCGGCCAGCTGATGCGTCCCATCTGTCTGATCATGATCCTGACCTTGGTATTTTCCCTGATCGAGGCCTTGCTGATTTTGCCCGCGCATCTGGTGGCCGCCGCCGAAACGACCGCCAAACCGACCCGTTTGCAGCGCCTTCGCGGACGCCTCAACCGCGGTCTGGACCGCTTCGTCGACCGGGTGTACCGGCCGTTTCTGCATGCGGCCTTGAGATGGCGGTATTTGACGGTGGCCATGTTCGCCGCCCTGCTGATCCTGTGCGGCGGCTTGGTCGCCAGCGACCGGGTGCGGCAATCGGTCAACCCCGACGTTACCAAGGACAGTTTCTGGGTATCGATACGCTTGCCGCAAAGCGCGCCGTATGGCGAAACCCAGGCGCTGGCGGGCCGGGTGGAAAATGCCTTGTTTGCGTTGCGCGACGAATTGGACGCCGCGGCCCGCCAAACTCGCCCGAATGCCGGTAGCGTCATTGTCGGCGTCGAAACCATCGTGTGGGAACACGGCGCCGGCATCTGGCTGGAGTTGTCCGCCGAAGGCCGGCAACGCATCAAGGCGGAGAATTTTATCCGCGATTGGCGGCAGCGTATCGGCGATCTCGGCCGCGGCAAAGTGGATTTCATTTTCAAGGAAGGCGACCAGCCCTACGACGTGGAATTGATGCTGGGCGCCGACCAGCCGGGTATTTTAGGCGCCGCCGCCGAACAACTGAAACAGCAACTGCGGGCGATTCCCGGCGTATACGATGCGGTCGATTCCGCCGAGCCAGGCAAACCGGAAATTCATTTGACGCTGAAACCGGACGCGGAAAGATTGGGGCTGCGCCTGGATCAACTGGCCGCGCAAGTACGGCAAGGGTATTACGGCGAGGAGGTTCACCGCTTCATCCGCGGACGCAAGGAAGTCAAGGTCATGGTGCGTCTGCCCTTGCGGGAGCGGCGTTCGCTGGAGCAACTCAAGACCCAACCCATCGGCCTGCCGAACGGTTCCAGCGCGCCGTTGGCCAATTTGGCCGAAGTCGAATTGCTGCAGGGTTATGCGCGAATTCACCGGGAAGACCGACAGCGCGTGCTGAAAGTACAGGCGCGGGTCGATCCGGCCCTGGCCGACGCCAATGCGGTTTACGCCGCGCTGGAAACCGAGGTATTTCCGGGCCTGGAAAACCGCTTTCCCGGCCTGAACATCCGGATCGGCCAGCAGCGCCAGGAACAAAAGCAGCTGCTGGCGGCTTTCGGCAAAAACACCCTGCTGGCGCTGGTGGTGATTTACGCGCTGATCGCGGTGCCGTTTCGTTCCTACAGTAAACCGCTGATCTTCCTGCTGGCGGCTCCGGTGGCCTGGAGCGGCGCGATTTTGGCGCATTGGGCCGCCGGACTGCCGTTGTCGATGGAATCCCTGGTCGGCATGATCGCCGCCAGCGGAGTGGTCGTGAACGACAGCTTGGTGTTATTGGATTACATCCGCCAGCACGACGGCGACGGCAAACCCGTGGACGTTTTAATCGGCGAAGCCTGCGCGTCCCGCTTCCGCCCGATTCTGCTGGCTTTCCTGACCAACTTCGCCGGCTTCTTGCCGACGCTGCTGGAAACCAGCCCGCAGGCGCAATTTTTGATTCCCATGACCCTGTCCTTGTCGGCGGGCCTGTTAATCGGCATGACGGCCAGCTTGGTCCTGACCCCGGCCTGTTATGCGATTTTGGGGGACCGCCGGGAGCAAACGCCCCGTCCGCTCCAAAGCCAGCCGATTGCTTGACTGAATTCACAAACATAGAGGAGCCAGCCGCATGCCCAGCCCGTCCATAACAGAGCAAGCCTTAACCGAACCCGTGCAGCCGGCGCCCGTTTATCCGTCCGCGCGTTATTTTCAAATTCACTTCGAGTTTCTGCAGCAGCAGCTTCAACAGACGTTAAATCTGCTGGAGTCTTTACAAACGCAAATGCGGCAACTGGAGCAACAAACGGCGCATTGCAAGGCGAGGCAGGACATCTATGCGGTGCCGTTGCAAAGCCTGGCCGCCCATCAAGACAGCTTATCGCGCCCGCCTCGGGATTCTACAAAGGCGGGAAGGCGATAAGCCGGCCGATCGATTCCCGGCGCCGCCATGGCGCCGCTTTGCCGTCCGGCGGCATCGGCAATGTCCTCTTCCGCCGGACGGCGAACGGTCTATATCCTGTAAATTCAAGCGCGGCCATAGTATGATCGCTTCGCTCCGGTTCGGCTAAACTTGAGGACGAACTCCGCTCGTTTTCAATAACAGCCAACCCTTCAATCCACAATGCGCTCATGCCTCGATTGCCCATGAATTCCAGCCCTCCCGTCCCCATCATCTCCGTGCGCGGCGTCAACAAGACCTATGCCGGCGGTTTCCAGGCGCTCAAAAACATCGATCTGGCGATAAATCGCGGCGAAATATTCGCCTTGCTCGGCCCCAACGGCGCCGGCAAAACCACACTGATAGGCACCATCTGCGGCATTGTCAACGCCACCTCCGGCACCATCGTCGCCGACGGCCACGACAACGTGCGCGATTTCCGCGCCGCGCGGGCCGCGATCGGCTTGGTGCCCCAGGAGTTGCATACGGACGCGTTCGAGACGGCATGGGCCACGGTCAATTTCAGCCGCCGGCTGTTCGGCCGGCCGCCCAACCCCGCCTACCTGGAAAAGGTGCTGCGCGACTTGTCCCTGTGGGACAAGCGCAACGCAAAAATCATGACCCTATCCGGCGGTATGGAACGCCGGGTTCTGATTGCCAAGGCCTTGGGGCACGAGCCATCGGTCTTGTTTCTCGATTAGCCGGGGGGCGGGGTCGATGTGGAATTGCGCCACGACATGTTGCGCATGGTGCGCGAATTGCGCGCGCGGGGCACTACCATTATCCTGACCACCCACTACATCGAAGAGGCGGAAGAG
>NZ_JANIBK010000210.1 GCF_024505165.1 Methylomonas rivi | reverse complement strand
TTGTAATATTTCATTGTTTTCTTTTTTAAGGTCAAATAATTTTTTAATTTTTTGATCTTTGAAAAACTCGTGCTTTTTATACCACTCAGCCAGCTTTTTAATTTCTGACTTTATGTACTTTTCTTCCTCAGATGATTTTTTTGTTTCAAAAAAGTCATCTATTACGTCCTTCCAATTAGAAAATTCGTTTTTATCATCACCCATCACTTCCTCCTGTTCTTTTGTACAACCCTAAATTGGGATGGTAGCTATACTCTTGATATTGATTACTGCTGAAATTAATTAGCCTTACTTCTCCAAACCGCTGACTGACTTCATTCAAATCAATACCAAAATCATCGGCAAGCTCGGAATAAACCGCGTTTGCTTTTTGAGCAAACCAGAAATCGACGCCATCACCAAAGTCTAAATTGCTTTCTTGGTTTATAACTATTGGGCCTTCCCCAAATTTCGCCGGGTAAACGTTTTCATTTTTCCAGCGCCAATATGGAGAACTGCGCTCATCAGTTAGCCATAGATAATAAGACTCATCGGACTTCGATTGCCGAAACCGTTGTTGACGCTGCACTTCGCCGCCCCAGTGCGGGTGATTTCTCCACCATACTTTTGCAGATTTTGGTATTCCAACAAGTTGGATGCGTAATGCCTCGTGTTCTAAACTTACTAGATTTAGATTTTTTGTATCGCTATCTTTTTCTGGTATTACAATTCTTGGTTTTGAATCGATTTTCAAAAAATAATCAAGCTCTACCACGCTCTCCAAATCATGTTTTTTTAAATTCAATTCGTTCGATTCGAACCCCGGTTTTTCAAAACAGATTTTTTCTTTATTCAGAGCCTTGATGTTCTGGTTTAGTAAAAGAATATTGGCAGATATTGGGATATTATCCCGATGTCTTAAAACTCGCCCCGCTAATTGAATAATCGAACGCATGGAGCTCGGCTCGACGATTGCCCAGTCATAATCATGATCTCTGCCTACTTCGGCGACTGGTGAGGCCAATACGACAAAGATGTGTTGCGTTTGTGGATGTCGGTTTAAAACGTCCTTGATATTGTCCCAAATGGCCTCTGGATTTTTACGATTCAGGATTTTATCCAGCCGCGTTTCCAGATATGAGCGTATCGCCAACGGATAACGGCTGTGATAGACGCAATAGTGAATACAAGTGTCGGTTGGTGCATCGAGTTTTAATAACTGTTTGGCGACGGCAACCATTGGATCGATATTCGCCATACGCACCAAGCCAATGGAGACGGTTTTACCGTCGCGCGTTTGGTGGTGTTGATCGTGCAGGCGTTGAATGTTTTCTCGAATGGTTGTAGCCAATCGAGTGGCGATACCACCAACGCCATCCTCACTGATAGGAATGATCTCGCCTTTTCGCTGTGGCTGCGCGTACTTGGCGAGCTTTCCTACCCGGCAATCGATAAACTTTTTGTGCTGCTGCTTGAAGGTATCAAATTGTCCTATGGCGTCACTTCGCGACCCAAATTCATCGATCCAGGCGCAAGTAATCTGTTTATTCCAATCTTCAATATTGGCTTTGGCGTATTGCTTCCAGCCCGCGTAGTAGGCTTGATATAAACCATAGGCCAATGCCGGCGGCATGGTTGCGGTTGAAAGTAATACTCGGCTTCCCAGCATTCCCGCCCAATGCACCAGTCGGCACAAGGCTGGCAGGTCTTCTAGTCCAAAGTCGTCCGGTTCGTCCAATATCAAATCGGAGGTCAACAGCCGTAGCATGGGCGGAATTTGCTTACCGCCTTTTGTGCCTTCCGTTGCCGGGATCAAATGGTCGATGGTGCTGACCAGTATCGGAGCCAGCAGCATTTTTTCTAATTTTTCGTTGTTCCTGGTCCACTGGCTCAAACTATGTTCTTGCAAATCACCTCGATAATCGACGAATAAATCGGGGTCTAGTAATTCATTTTGCGATTCGATGCCGTTAGCATCGAATGGGTCTAAATCGGAAACCGGTGCGTCCTTGGGAAGTGTGGTTTTATTCTGTTCGTTTTCGAATAGCTGTGTGACAGCAATACCGCCCACCATGATGGCTAACTGTTCGTCGGACAGGTCCAGCTTTTCTCTAAATTCTCTCCCAGTTTGTAAGGTCAGCGTTCGTAGGCCCAAGGCGACACTAAATCTTGCGCGGCCATATTCTTGTCCAATCGCATACATTATTTTTGCATTCGCCAGGGTCTTTCCCTTGCCGGTCGATGCCATGTTGATGCCAAAGAAACCCTGAGTTGAGCAGTCTTTGCCTATAGCTTGAGCCAGTTTTTTGGCTTCGTCCTGCCAGCCGAATTTTTCTTTGTCCTTATTGCCGACATTCCCCGTCAGAAAGGCATTTGGTTCTAATGACGGAAGTTCGCTATTTAAGCGAGGCAAGGCTTTGGCAATTTGTTGGGCATGTTCAGCGACGCCGATTAAATGCTCATCGAGTTTTTGTTTGAGTTGCTTGGTGTTGCGGTCGGTATTGGCGAACACCGCATAACCCGGGCTTTGCCATTCCGGGGTGGCTTTTTGCGCTGAGTAATGATGATCCGCCAGCATCAAACACAAGCGGGAAAGGTGTGTCGCGAATAGTTGTTGATCAAGCCAATTGGCAATCTCCGGCAACTGCGCGGCTATTTTTGCTTTAGCTTCCGAAGCAATCAAACAGGCTTTTGACCGCCATTGATTGCTGGCGAAAGGCAAGCTATTTTCAAATTGCCAATTCGCATCTAGTCGTTCAAGTTGTTCGGCATCTTTGCAATTATGAGAATTCCAAATAGCTTCGAAATTGACTGCTAGCCAATCGTCGATGTGATTGAATTCTGGCGTAGTCGGCGAATTTTGTTTCCAGCTAGGGCAAATCGGCAATTTATGATGAGTAAGAATTAACCAAGCAACCAATTGGGCAAACGGGGGTAATTTGTTAAGAGGATGATTGTCAGAAACACTGCCGTCTATCCCATCCCGGAAACAGCTTAATGGATGGTCTTTTTCGACCTGACTCAGTTCATCCAGCCATTGACTATCATTCATTTCGCCAACAAACGCTTGGAACAACCTGAGCGAAATCCATTCGTGGCGATAAGGCTCAAACTTTTCGGTTTTTACTTTCGGGTTTATTTTTTCTTGAAATAGTTGATTGGCTTTTCCAAAATCGTGAAACAAGCCGGCAATCGCAGCCGCGTAGCGAATGACACGCACCCATTTCCAATCGTGACTATCTTGGAATTGGGTGATTTCCGATTCCGTGAAATTCACCGGCACAATCCCTTCCGCATTGAAACAGCGCCGATTCCCCACGATCCAAACCAACTCGCTCCTGCTCCTGGACCTGATCCAGTGGCAAGCCACGGCAGTGTTTTTGGTGGCGGTTTTGCGCAACAAGGTTTTGACGGCGATCAGGCCTTCTTCGGTGATGACGGTTTGCCAGGTGTTGTCGCCGATGCGGTTGGCGAAGGCGTCCAGCACGCGGCGGGTGCGGGCCAGGGCTTTTTTCTGGCATTGGCTGACGAAGGTGACCATCATGACGTTAGTCCTTTTCGTTGCATTCTTCTGCAAAGGGCGTGTCCCACCACGTCCCGGCTAATGCCTTGATAGAATCCGGCCAGCCTGAGGCTGTTTTTTCTTCAATAATCTGGAGTAACCATTGCTGAGTAGAAAGTCCTGCTGTTTTAGCAGCGGCGTTAATTTTTGCCTCGGTGATTTCGTCTATTTCGAATAACATTTGTTTCATAGTGACCTCGATCTGCGTTAGCAAAGCCAACTCTTCATCCATCTTCTCCTTCCCTCAACGCTACTTGCTTGACCTGCTCGAACATGAAATCCAGGGCTTTGTGGTCGGTGAATTTTTGCAGGATTTGCTGGCGGAATTCCTGTTCGCTCATTTTCTCCTTGGCGCAGACGAAGGCCCAAGGCAGGACGATGGCGTCCTTGACCAGGTCGGCGACGTCGAACACCAGCGCGCCGCGGCGGGTTTTGCCGTGCATGACCGCGAAGCCGTGCGGAATGCCCAGTACCCATAGCGTTGTGGCCGCCAGCCCGTAAGCCAAATAGTTGCCGTGGTTCAAAAAGCCGTTGGCTAAATCGGTGGCGTCGTGGTCGCGGCTAAAGTCAGTGTGCTTGGTGGCTTGGGCGGCGAAGCGGTAAAGTTGTTTGGTCAGCAGCGCTTCGCGTTGCAGCAGGTCGCCGACCTTGCCGGCTTGCTCGACTTGCAAGGCGTAACCATCCAGCGCGGCGGCTATGGCGCTGTCGTCGGCGAAGATGTTTTCGGCTTGCAGGTCGCGGTCTTTATTCCAGACTCGGCGCAGATAATCGACGCGGGCTTTCTGAAAGGCTTTGGCGACCTTCAGGCGTTGCGCGTCGTCAAACCAGAATTTCAGCCAGCCCTGGATGTATTCGGTGGGCCGATATTCGCTTTGCGGGGTCAGCCATTCGATTTCGCAGCCGCTAAACAAGGGCGTGCCTCCGCCGCCGCAAAAACCGACCAGCACGCCGGCGCCGGCCAACATGCGCATCGCTGCCTGAGTAATCGAGGTGCCGGTGCCCAGCAATATCACCGTGGTGTTGGCAATCGGGATGTTCCAGTACAGGTTTTCGTCCTTGGCTTCGGTCAAATACAGGACACGGCCGTCTTTTTGCATTACCCGGCATTTTTCCAGGTAGTAGATGTTGGCGCGCTTGGAATGCAGAATGGCTTTTAAACCGGTCAATTGGTCCATTATTTAGTCTCGTTTGGCTTGCCGACCGGCCGGCCATGGTGCGGTAGCATTCGGTTTTTAACCGCAATACGGCAGCGTCCGGTCATTCAATTATTGCGGATAAACCGGCGGCGATCCGGTCGGTTGGCTTTCGGCCGTGCCAGGGCG
>NZ_JANIBK010000209.1 GCF_024505165.1 Methylomonas rivi | reverse complement strand
GCCCGGCAGGGGCGATGCAGGGAGGCATCGCGTTTTCCGCGGGGGCTGGGAAGCCCCTTCGGAAAACCCCGCTCAAAGCCTTCGGCGCGCAGGATCAACGCGGCATCCGGGTCGCCTTTTCTTTGGATACTTTCTTTTGGCGACGCAAAAGAAAGTATCTCGGCTGTCGGGCCGAAACCCGACGTCTAATCATCGTCGCGATAGCGACACAAAAAGCCAGAGCTTTCGGCATTAGATTCCCAAGCAGCAGCCAGCGTAGCCCGGATGGAATGAAATGGAATCCGGGAATGAAGGCTATCAATCCCGGATTCCGCTTCGCTTCATCCAGGCTACGCAACTGGGCCGGTAACGATCAAAATGCTGTCATTGGATTTGCAAGCAGCATAATCATACCGGTACCGCTAGCCGGCCGCGCATTCGTCGCTTTTGCTACCGCATTGGTGCATAAATCGTTCATTTCGGTGCAACCATTCGGGACTGTTAGTTACGAAACTGCTTTACTCGCCCTAAAACATTAGCACTGCCCGGCTTGGCACATTCCATGCTAAAAAAATAACGATGCAATGGCGCATCGCATCTTCCCTTCAACAACGGCGTTGATTGGCCGCGGTTTTAATCCGGCGGCCAAGAGTTTACTCGTCTGTTGTTCCTGTCCCTTTCGGCCATCCGCAATCCACGAGTAAAACGCCCACGTCCTGGGAATTGACGGCCTGCTCAAACAGGCTAAACCAACCGAATGATGGTGTTTTCGATCCGGCACCACATTCATTGTGTTCCTAATTATTTTAAGGGTGAGTTATGTCCTATCTGATTCCTTCAGAATTTGTCACCAAGATGGTGGATGCGGGTGAATCCAAAATTTTCATGTCAACCAGAGATACCTTGATCAGGGCTTATATGGCTGGTGCTATTTTGGCGCTGGCCGCAGTGTTTGCGGTGTCGATTACCGTACAGACCGGTTCGCCGATTTTCGGCGCTATTTTGTTTCCCGTAGGCTTTTCCATGCTGTATTTACTGGGCTTCGACCTGTTGACCGGCGTTTTCGTGTTGACGCCGCTGGCCTGGATCGATAAACGGCCCGGCGTCACCATGGGCGGCATTCTCAGGAATTGGGGCTTGGTTTTCGTCGGCAATTTTCTGGGCGCCTTGACCGTGGCGGTGATGATGTCGATAGTGTTTACTTACTGCTTCTCCGTGGAACCCGATGCGGTCGGTAAAAAGCTGGCCGGCATCGGCGAGGCCCGTACCCTGGGCTATGCCAAATACGGCATCGCCGGCTGGCTGACGATCTTCATCCGCGGCATGCTGTGCAACTGGATGGTATCGACCGGCGTGGTGGGCGCCATGATTTCCACCTCGGTCAGCGGCAAAGTCATCGCCATGTGGATGCCCATCATGCTGTTTTTCGGCATGACCTTCGAGCACTCTGTGGTCAACATGTTTCTGTTTCCATCCGGCCTGATCATGGGCGGCAATTTCTCGATTGCGGATTATTTCATCTGGAACGAGATTCCGACCGTATTGGGCAATCTGGTCGGCGGCTTGGCCTTTACCGGCTTGACGCTGTATTCCACCCACGTCAGAACCGCGCCCAAACGCTCCTATAATTAATCCGGCGGAGCCTCGGCCGAGGCTCCTCAATCATTTGGCTTACTATATAGGCGTCAACCATGCCCGTGGACAATTCATGTATCGGCTATTGCGCCAAGACAGGCTCGGCGTCTTGCGGCGTCCAACCGAACTATAGGCATCGCGCTTCAACTTTCGGTTTTTTGATTCCCTCACCCCTGCCCGCTCCCGGAGGAGGTTGTCGTAAAAAGTAGGCCGGGCTGAATGTAATAAAGCCCAACGTTTTGATTTTGTTGGGTTACGCTACGCTAACCCAACCTACATTTTGGCTATTACGACAGCCTCCGGAGAGCGAAAGGTATATTTCGATCCCGACTTGAATCAACCGGCAACGCCACCAGCAAAATGACCCGCCAATTAACAGTGTCCGTCGGCCAATATTCCGATAAAGGCCGCAAAACCATCAATCAGGATTTTCACGGCGCTTATATCCCGGCACAACCGCAATTGGGTTCGAAAGGCATTGCCGTTGCCTTGGCCGACGGCATCAGCAGCAGCGACGTCAGCCATATCGCCAGCCAAGCGGCGGTAACCGGCTTTCTAGAGGATTATTTTTGCACCTCGGAAGCCTGGTCGGTCAAAAAGTCGGTGCAACGGGTTTTGACGGCCAACAACTCCTGGCTGCACGCCCAAACCCGGCAAAGCCAGTATTGCTACGAAAAGGATAAAGGCTATGTCTGCACCTTGAGCGCCATGGTGATCAAATCCGCCACCGCGCATATTTTCCATGTCGGCGATTCGCGTATTTACCGCCTGCAAGGCCACGGCCTGGAACAGCTCACCAACGACCACAGGCTGTGGATTTCGCATGAAAAAAGCTATCTCAGCCGCGCCATGGGCATGGACACCCATCTGGAAATCGACTATCGAAGCCTGACTCTGGCAAAGGGCGATACCTTCATGCTGGCAACCGATGGGGTATACGAATACGTCAGCCCGCGTTTCGCCGCCGATACCATCGAACAGTTTGAGAACGATCCGGACGCCGCCGCAAAAGCCATCGCCGACGAAGCCTACCGGCAAGGCAGCACCGACAATCTGACGGTTCAGATCGTCAGAATCGAAAACTTACCCGATCCCGACGCCAAGGAACTTTATCAATCGTACACGGAATTACCGTTTCCGCCGCCCCTGGAAGCGCGAATGCATTTCGACGGCTACACCATTACCCGCCAGTTGCACGCCAGCAGCCGCAGCCATGTCTATTTGGCGGTCGACCGGGAAAGCGGCACGCCCGTGGTGCTGAAAACCCCGTCCATCGACCTGCGCGGCGACCCGGCCTATCTTGAGCGGTTTCTGATGGAAGACTGGATTGCCCGCCGCATCAATAGCCCGCATGTGCTGAAACCCTGCGCGCAAACCCGCAAACGGCATTTTCTTTATATCGCCACGGAATTCATCGACGGCCAGACCTTGAAGCAGTGGATGACAGACCATCCGCAACCCGATATTGAAACAGTACGCAGCATAGTCGAACAAATCGCCAAGGGCTTAAGAGCCTTTCACCGCCTGGAAATGTTGCACCAGGACTTAAGGCCCGACAACATCATGATAGACCGTAGCGGCACGGTGAAGATCATCGATTTCGGTTCCACCCGCGTCGCCGGCATTATGGAAATGAACGCCGGCGGCCAGGACAGCATCCTCGGCACGGCCCAATATACCGCGCCGGAATATTTCCTCGGAGAACCGTCTTCTCCGCGCTCGGACATGTTTTCGTTGGCGGTCGTTACCTATCAAATGTTGACCGGCAAGCTGCCGTATGGCGCCGAAGTGGCCAAGTGCAAAACCAAGGCAGCGCAAAACAAGTTGAATTACAGCGCCATACGGCAATTGAATCCTGCCGTACCCGCCTGGATCGACGATGCCGTCAGCAAAGCCGTGCATCCCAATCCGTACCGGCGCTACGAAGACTTGTCCGAGTTCATCTTCGACCTGCGCCATCCGAACCAAGCCTTCTTAAACAAAACCCGCCCGCCGCTGCTGGAACGCAACCCTGTCGCCTTCTGGAAAGGCCTTTGCTGTATTTTGGCGCTTGTCATCGTGGTCTTACTGTTGAAGTGATGTTTCACTTCCATTCAAAAATAACTCGGCCATTACCCGACCGTCGGGTCACTATCCAATTTCAATAGTTAAGGCAACCCTTGCCCCAGTTGACTGTCCGTTATTCGGCGAACAATTTGACATTATGACTGAGTCACTACGGCCATTTTCAGCCGGACGCGACTGGCCGCTTTGTGGCTATGAATATGGCAGAATGAAATTCGTTGATTTCATGGGGGGGGGCTGTTACAAAACTTACCCTTTGTGAGACACAATTTATTTTTTTGGTGTTAAATCTATATTAATTAAACTATTAATATTTGATGAGGAAGTCTTGAATGAAAATCCTTCAAGACTTCCTATGTTTATTGTTCTTGGCTCTTCGTCAACAGTTTTAGAATTGAAAGTTATTCTATATTATTTTTGATAACTGTATTTTTTCTGTTTTTTGAAAATAATGTCTTTATTGTTAATTTCACCATTAAACGTTTCATCGTCATAATAGTCGATGAGCCTTGCGGCAAAACCTAAATTTTCATTTTTGAAGTATGCTTTGACCTGTTCTAAAAATTTATTTTTATCGACAAGCACAGCAAATCTACCAAACTTAAAACAATCTTCATGTATTTTTATTTCTGCGTTTTTTCCCTATTTAATTCTTCAAATACTGATTGTTTTTCTTCCTCTGTATCGCAATGTTTTTCAAAATCAGTGATGCAGACTGCATACATACAAAAAACGTGATAATAATTATGTTCGACAGATGACATAGAAATTGGGGCAGCTAAGTCTTTTTCCGTTATTTCTATTTTTTCAAAATCTTCACCTAAACTGTTTTTTATATTTAATGTCATTAAAATTCCTTTTGGCTGAAACCAAGCGAAAATACCCTCGTTTTCATCCTGTCTGACACCATCATGTTCCTCCTCTATTTTCTTAAAATCTAACAGTCTACGAAAAAATAAATTTCCTTTAATGAATTCGTCGGCATATTTTTCTTCATCAAAAAACTTTACAAAGCAAAGGATTATCTTTTTCATATCTTTTGTTTAGCCCTTGAATTTTGCCCCTGCCCGCGTAGATACCGATTAGCGGTAGCGTAATCGGAGGAATGTTGACTACGAAATGTGCGATTACGCAAGTTGCTAATCGCACCTACATTTTGACAGGCAGCTTATTTGCCTTTTCCTGTCTCCGCAAATTAAGGCCG
>NZ_JANIBK010000208.1 GCF_024505165.1 Methylomonas rivi | reverse complement strand
CGGCCAAAGGCCGCCTTTTTTACGCCTATAAAAATCTAACCGGGCCGGCCATCGGGGCGCGGGGCGCTTAACACGGGTAGAAACCGATAAGCAAATAGGGAAAACGCCGCCAGCCAGCAGTAACTCGACGCCAGCACAAAACCGCCGTACCAGCCCGGCAGAAGCGCCGGAAACAGCACCCGCAATAATGCCGCCAGATTAATCAACGCAAACGCAAGCGCCATAACATTAGACGCCTTAAGCGCCCTGCCGGTATGCCCCAAGGATACCCGCGCCATCATGCCCAAGGTCAAAATCCCGATACCGCCTACCGTGAAAGCATGTAAAGACAAAGACGGCAACACGATGGCATAGGCCGATAAAGCCACCAAACCGAAGCCGAGTATGACCCAACCGTAGCCCACGTATAGCACCCACAGCAAGGGCACAAACCAGATGCGGCCGTCATACCACGCGGAAACCCGCATCACGTTCAGCGCCAGCGCGGCCAGCGCGGCCAACATTAAAATCAACCCGGAAACGCCCGACATCAGCAAAATAAACACCCCCGCGCTTACCGCCACCGTGACCGCATCCAGGCCAGGATTGCGAATACAGATCACCCCGGACAAACCGCGCTCGGTAAAAAATGGAAACACCCGCCCGGCAATCACCAAAATCATCGTCACGATAAGCGCCACCAGCAGATTCAAGCCCAACATCGCGCCGATTTCGCTGTAACCCAAAATTTGCGCATGTATCAAACCGTTGCCCAGCGCCATTAATAACAACAAGCCGGTAAATATCAGGTTTTTAAAATTGCCGGTCTGCAACAAGGGCTTGCCGACAAAAAAAGCCAACGCCGGCAAAAACGCAAAATCGACGGCGGCGATCAATACGTCCGGCACCAACTCGGAATAAAAAGGCAACACCCGGCCGTAAACCCATAAAAAACATAAAGACGCCAACTGGTCCGGCCGGGTGGTTTCGGTATCCGTCCAGTTTCTGACCGCCGTCAACAAAAACCCGGCTATCACAGCGGTCGAATAGCCCAACAACATTTCGTGGGCGTGCCAGACAGTGGCCGGAAAATAGTTATCGATATGCAACGAACCGTTGGAAAGCGAATTCCAAACCGCAATCAAAGCCAGGGCAGACAGCCCGGCCAAGGCGAAAAAGGCCCTAAACCCCATGGCAAACAGCGGATAATCAAAAACCGGTTTGTTATTCATGCAACCTTTCCTCCAGCCAGTCGATTTCGTTATGCGTGAAGCCGGCGATTATACGCACTTCTCGATTAAACGGCCCCTTGGGTTTGCCTTGGTAACAGGCCAGAATTTTTTCCTTATAGGTTTGCTCGGGGTCCAAACCGGCTTGCCGGCAAAAAACGTTAAACCAATACGATCCGCGTTCGACATGCCCGACTTCATCTTGATAAATCCGCTGCAAAATCGCCACCCCGGCATCGTCGCCCAAACCGCGCAATTTTTCGATCATGGCCGGCGTTACGTCCAGCCCGCGCGCCTCCATGCAGCGCGGCACCACCGCCAGCCGCGCCAGAATGTCATCCGCCGTATCCTCGGCGTGCGTCCACAAACCCTTGTGGGCCGGCAAATCGCCGTACTCGACGGCAAAGCCCGACAAATGCCGCCGCAGCAACTCGAAATGCTGCGCCTCTTCATCGGCAATTTTGAGCCAATCCCGGTAAAACGCTTCCGGGAGGCCGCGAAACCGGTAAATAATGTCCCAGGCCAGATAAATCGCCATAAACTCGATATGCGCCAGCGCATGAAAAAAAGCCGCCTTGCCTTCGCGGGTATCCAGCCGCCGGCGCGGCATGTCGCGCGGCATCAACAACAGCGGCTTATCCGGAAACAGCGTGTCGGCAATCGGCCTGGGCGGGGCTGCGGGTTCGAACGACAACTGATCGGCTTGCGCCAATTGCTGGGCTTGATGGGTTGTTTCCAATTTGCGCGCAATGTCGGCGTCGAATAAACAGCGCTCGGCTAAATCGAAAATAGTGTTCAAGTTTTCTCCATAAATCGTCGCACTGAGCAATCAAATAGCCAAATCATCCAGCGGACTGATGACGCCCTGCCCGCCCTGATTCAAAACATGGGTATAAATCATCGTCGTTTCCAGATCACTATGCCCCAATAACGCCTGAATGGTTCGAATATCGGTACCGCGTTGCAGCAAATGCGTGGCAAAGCTGTGCCGAAAGGTATGCGCGGAAACCCGTTTAGCAATACCCGCCTGCCGAACCGCGGCCTTGATAGCCTTATTCACCGACGATTGATCGATATGATGGCGTCGAGTCTCGCCGGACAAGGGATCGACCGATAAGGAACGCGCTGGAAACACATATTGCCAGCCCCACTCTCGCTCGGCATTGGGATACTTTTTAGCCAAGGCATACGGCAAATACACCGCGCCGAAACCGTCCGCCAAATCCTGTTCGTGAATCGCCCTGACCTTTTCCAAATGATTTTGCAATAAAGGCATCAAGCTTGCGGAAAACGTGGTGACCCTATCCTTGTCGCCTTTGCCGGAACGTACGGTAATCTGCTTATAGCCGTAATCGACATCCTGCACCCGCAACCGGACAGCCTCGGTAATCCTCAAACCACTGCCGTATAAAAGCTTGACCACCAACTGCGCCACGCCTTCCACGCGCGGCAAAACCTGCTTGACCTCGTCTATCGTCAACACCACCGGCACATGGCGACTGGTTTTGGAACGGATAGCCTCGATGCGCTGGGTCAGCGGCATATTCAGCACCTGCTTGTATAAAAACACCAACGCATTCATCGCCTGATTTTGGGTGGCAGATGCCACTTTACGTTCTGTTGCCAGATAGCTTAAAAACGCTTCTATCTTGGCCTCGCTGTTTTCAAACAGCCCAGCTCGCTCATTCAGTTGATGAAACTTCACGAACTGCTTGATCCACTCGGAATACGTACGTTCGGTATGCAGCGAATAATGCTTGAGCCGCATGACGCGGCGAACATCTTCCAACAAAGTCGGCGATTTTGAACTTGACATCAGAATATTAACCGCTATAGTCAGGCGAAAATATATTATATAGGCAAATCTGCCCGAATTTATGGCTAATATCAGATTATCAAGGCACATTTGCCCGGTTTGGGAGTTATCAGGGCAAAAGCGCCTGAAAAGTCGGGTAATATCAACTTATCGGGCAGATTTGCGCGATAATCAATAGTTAGGCACCAATGATGGCAAACTTATACTTTGATGAGTCAATAAGAGATAACGGTGCATTTATAATTGGTGCAATAGTGATCTCTGAGGAAGATTTATCTTCTCGAATAAGGGCAGAGTGGGAAAGCATGGGGTTAAACCCGAATGATGACGAATATAAAAGCTCTGCTATAAAAGCTAAAAATGAAGTATCTGTTAAGCAAAGAGAGTTTATTAGTTACCTAGTACATAGTTCAAAATTAGCCTTAGCAGTATTACCAAACCATGATCGAAGACAGTTAGGTAATTATTGTGCTGCGTTAGTATTACAACTGCTTGATACCAATAAGTTAAGAAATGAATCACACGAACTATACGTAGATGAAAATGTGTTCATTGATAAAAATATTAAGACTAGGTTAGAGGACTCTAAGGTTAACTTGTATTTGAATACTGATTCAAAATTGGAAGCAGGAATACAGTTGGCTGATCACGCATCACATGCCTTAGGAGGTATGTTGCTTGAAGAAATGGGTATTGTAAAAAAACAAGTAAGGGCTGGTGAGAATTCCGGGTATCACCCTGATGAGATGCTGGATTTGGGTTTTGAGTTATGGGCTAGTCTCCGCTATGCATTGATTGGCAACAATCAGTATATTGAGGGGTTATCGCCACCGCCGGACGATCCTGCAAACCCATTCTTTATGGTAGACGGTTACGGACTCTATATAGCCGGCAGTTGTTCCGAAGAACTGGCTGCTGCTGCCAAGAAGAGATTCGGTATAAACTACTTAGGTTGCATTCACTAAATGGAAAATATGCCTAACCAGCGTATAAACTTGACCCCAAAAAGCTCCGCGGCTATCGCCGCTCTGCTTTTCGGGTCAAGTTATACTTGTCGTTATGTTTCAAAGGGCTCCTAATAAAAAAATGGAATTAGTAATCTTCTTACTCTTAATACCTGTTATTCGTGGCCTGATCTTCTTCTTTGACTGGAGGTTTATGGTAAAAGTATGCGATCAACATAATCTTTACCTTAAGGGAGTGGGTGATGACGCAGAGGAAGATGCAAAAGCTCTCTCAGCAAAAGCATCAAACTGGATAACTGAAAATAACACCGAAATTAAGCGTAGGGTAAAGAAGTCAGGTATTCAGAATCCTATTCATGGGTTTATGGAACCGAAAGGGTATGGTTTCGTCGGCCAAGAGCAAATGACCACTTTGGATAATCTTTTATATCTAAATCAGCAAATCCAGAGTAGTGCAATTGCCGTCCTAAAGAGATCTCGTGGATATTTTAAAAATGAGGCCATTAAAAGCATCAATCCTCTGTTCTGGCTTGAAACAGTGTTTTTTCTTCCAAAGGCAATAGTTTCTGCAAGTGGCATTGATGCATCATCCAAGCTAGCTGATATTGGGATGAAAATCACCCAAATTATATATTGGTTGGTAATACTTGGGGCTGTAATTGCTAATCCTGAATTACTTAAGGTGCTAATTGAAACAATTAAAACATAACGAGCAAATCCAGCCGACCCAAAAACCGCTACGCGCTTTTCGGGTCGGCTGATTTTAACGTTATATTTACAACGAACACGTATGAACTTAATGACATTAGATAGTGTTGAAACACTACACAAAGTTTTCCGATGTTATCGAAGTTATAAAGGTGTTGGGCATTTATTCCGTGGCCAAGCTAATTCGGATTGGCAACTCCTTCCTAAGGCCGTAAGGCCG
>NZ_JANIBK010000207.1 GCF_024505165.1 Methylomonas rivi | reverse complement strand
CTGCATCAAAATAAAACAGCCGGTGAGCGATTAAGCAAACTTGTTGCGGCGGCTTGTTAATATCGTGGGAAAACGGCGGGGGTGGCGGTGGGTAAGCTGTGGGCGGCGTTTTGCCGTGGTGGCCGTTGGAGTGGTTTTGCGTTTTGGGGGCTGTTGGGTTTTCGAGGCTTGCGGCTCCGCCGTCCATGGTTTATCCACGGCCACGCTTTCCCCGCTGAATTTTCCACATATTAACAAGCCAAAAATGCAAAAAAAGTGCGCGTAGCGCCTCATGTGGGGGTTTTGCGGCGTCAGCCCAGACAGGCCAGCCAGCCCCACCCGGTGAGTTCGGGCAAAACAACAAAATTCCGTGAACGCTCTTGTATCACGTTACAACCAATATGCCGAAAGGTCTTAATAGGTATCAATAAAATGAAGCTATCACAACGATTTTCTACCGAATCTTTATCTAAAAATGGCGCTGAAGATTCAAAGGGGCGTCTTTTTTTTAACACTGAATCCGGTTTTACTGATTTATCCGAAGTTCAGATTGTCGGCGCTTCGGTCGATACCGTTAGGCAGTTGTTTTATGGCATTCCCGATGAAGGTTTGATCGATAAGCTAGAGATGCATATCAAAAACCGTGAAGATTTGATCTATCTTGGTTCGCCTGGCGGTATACGTTGGCATCTATCAAAAATGGGTAAGGTCGCTCGGTATCGCTATAAGCTTCAAAGCAATGATGAAGGCATTGTCATATTGTTTGGCTCTTACTATGAAAAACTTGATGCGCCTGGCCAGCATCTAAAAATCGAGCTTTCGCCTCATTTCATTTCGCAACGTTCCAAGCTCAAGATATGGCAACGATTACACGGTGACTATGGCCTGTCTCGGTCTTTTTTACATGATCCTATCCCGAAAGGTGTTGCCGTCCATCTGGCGTGCGATTACCAAGGTTTCACCTTCGATTCCGATTGTCTTAGCCGGTTGTCTACCTATTCCCGTACCGTTCGTACATTTGACAATATTTCGGAAATCGACTTGTCCGATTTTTCCGAGGCTGTTGCTACGTATGGCGGTCCTAATACCGAAAAAAACTACTTGATAGGCCGTGCATCGTCTTTTCAGGTCTGTATGTATGACAAAACCAAGGAAATGGTTAAGCGTGACAAGCAGGACTATTACCAACGCGAATGGTTGGCCTATTCATTGGGTGCCTATGATCCGGCTAAAAAGGTTCGTCGTCTTGAGCTTAGATTTCATCATTCTGTAATTCGTGAAGTTGGTCAGGGTATGGATAAATCCCTTGAATCCTGGCTCGATGTTGCAGACCATCTTACGGATATATGGCGTTATGGCATGCGTTTGACTCGTTTTAATCAAGTGAATGGCCGTCGTGATAATGACCGAAAGTTTTCAAAACCTGATGTTATTCACCCGATATGGCAGCTCTTGATGCAAGATATTGAATTCTATGTTCCTGCGGATGGTGTTCGAATTTGCCGCAAAAAAAAAGAGTCCGTGGATCCCGTTGCCAAAAATATCAGTCTTCTCATCGGCAATATGATAACCCTTTGTGCGCGTTCCGGAATGGATACCAAACAAGTCATGGGTCAGCTCAAACGGCTTACGTTCTACCCTCAGATAGTTAGTTATTACATATCCAGGGGGCTTTCTGAATCCGATCTTCGGGAAAATGTGGAAAAGGGTTTAGCGCTTCGGCGGATTATCGGTACGGCTGCTTAATGATGTCACACTATCTTGGTGCCAAGATACCGTGACATTTATTAGATTCGGCAAAATCTATTTTTTTGATCACATGTAAAATCAATAGCTTACGATTATGGCTAAAAAAGACGGGCAAAAGTGGAAAGTCGATATACGTCCAGACGGTATCAAGGGCAAGCGTGTTATTCGTCTTTTCGATACTAAGGCCGAAGCGAATTATTTTGAGCGTTTACTTCTATCAGGTCGAATAGAGCCGAAAGGCGATAATCGACGTTTATCCGAATTGGTTAATCTTTGGTATGACCTTCACGGCCGGGTTCTTAATTCTTCTCTTGATACAAAATCAAGGCTCTTAGCGATTTCTAAGGCATTGAATGATCCGGTCGCTTTTGAATTCTCGGTTTCCGATTTTTCGGTGTATCGGCAAACACGCGTCGATCGAGGCATACAACCAGCCACATTGAACCGTGAATTACAGACTTTGAAGGCGGTTTTTCGAGAACTGAAGCGATTGTCCGTTATCGATTACGAGTCGCCTGTTCAGACGGTCCGAAAGCTTAAACAGACCGGTTCCGAGTTGTCGTATTTAACTGATGAACAAATTACGCTGTTATCCGATGAGGTCAAAAAATCCCGGAATTCTAGTCTTTATTATGTGGTTATGATTTCATTGGCCACCGGTGCCCGTTGGTCCGAAGCTGAATCCTTGATACATACAAATTGCCGGAATGGTGGCTTCTATTTCGTTAATACCAAGAATGGCCAGTCTCGATTTGTGCCGGTCGAGCCTTTTCTGTTTGACCTGGTTTTTCAGTTTTTACAGAATCAGCCTTTTCAATCCTGCCATTCCGCTTTTAGGTCGGCTCTTAAACGTACCGGTATTAAATTACCTTCTGGCCAACTTGCCCACGTTCTCCGGCATACCTTTGCCAGTCATTACGTGATGAAGGGCGGTAATCTGAAAAGCTTGCAACAATTGCTTGGTCATTCCTCTTTAACTGTTACTATGCGTTATGCTCACCTTTCCCCGGATTTTCATGATGAGGTTAGGCAGTTAAACCCGCTTTCCGGTCGGGAATTCTAAAACCGAATGGAAAGAAAGTGGAAAGGTATATCGAGAATATAAAAAAAGGCTTGATGGAATAACCATAAGCCTTTGATTTTAAAACTATTGATGGTGGGTCGTGTGCGATTCGAACGCACGACCATCGCATTAAAAGTGCGGTGCTCTACCGGCTGAGCTAACGACCCGTCAGTTAAAAGACTATTATATACGAATTATTGGTGAAAACAAGCTTTTTAAACAAAGCAAATTGCCTTAAACCAAACTGTAATAGCTCGATCATCCCACATATCAGCGATTGATCGCCGTTAAGCAGGTCTCCAGAGTCTATTCGCGACTGCGGGGTGTTAGAGTTTTGGCTTTTCGTATGGCCGTTTGCATCGCTATCCGCTTTAGTCGCAAGACCGAATGTCTGGACCTGCTGCAGCGGGGTGTGTTCGAGGAAACCTGGAATACCGACATCTCGGCTATTGATGAGGAAGTCGAGCAACTTCTGTATGACCAATCCTGCGACACTGTTGCTCGCCCCAAATGCCCTCGCGCGGGCATAAAAATGTTTCTGTTTTTTCTGCATTCACCACGTCCTTATGGCTTGTCGGCAACCGTTACTCGATCATTTGCCTCGCACTTGTGCTCCGTGGGTATTAAACACCGCCACGAACCCGAATACTGCTCGTGCGGCCAGTGCGGCAAAGAGTTGGTTAAGACTTGTGCGGAGCTTGTCGAAGTAACGGCGGGAACGTCAGCGAGGGACTGGATGCCGAGCCAGCCAGATGCTTTGTCCATAAACACATTCGTCCGCAATACGCTTGCCCTACCTGCGAGACCGTTACGGCAGCGCTCATTCCAGTGGCGGTAATCGATGGAGGCATACCCACAGGGCACAAGTAAAGTACGGGTTTATTCGAGAACAACGGAAGACGTATACCGTGTGACCGCATTGTGTCGTGTGATGGCGGTGAGTACCAGTGCTTACTATGTTTAGCTCTCGAATTCGAGCGAACGTATTTTAAAAACGCTGTCTAAAAATGTATCCTATTTTAGTTGACCATTACAGCTTTGAGCCGTTCACAACATAAAATCCCGGGCTTTGCAGGGGGGATAACTTATTAAAAATTAAGTCCCAAAATGGCAACCACCAGCAGCGCCAAGCCCCGATGATGTAAACGCATGGCTACCCCGTAAAGTCTAAACGCTCGCTTCATCGGCAGCCGGTTTGCCGCCGGCATAACGCCGCCACAACGCGCTGCCAAATTGCTTGCAGTCGTCCAGATAGGTATAGGCCACCGGAATTACCAACAGGCTGAGGAAGGTGGACGTAACCAAACCGCCGATAACCGCCACCGCCATCGGGCTGCGGAACGACGAATCCGCGTCGCCGGTGCCCAGCGCAATCGGCAGCATGCCGGCACCCATGGCGATGGTGGTCATCACGATGGGCCGGGCCCGTTTGTGGCAGGCATCCAGCAAGGCCTCCATGCGGCTCATGCCGTGATCGCGGCGGGCCACGATGGCGTATTCGACCAGCAGGATGGAGTTTTTGGTGGCAATACCCATCAGCATGACCAGACCGATCAACGACGGCATCGAAAAGGCCTTGCCGGTCAGCAGCAGCGCCACGAAGCCGCCGCCGAACGACAGCGGCAGGGCGGCCAGGATGGTGATGGGCTGTAAAAAGTCCTTGAACAACAGCACCAGCACAATAAAGATACACAGCACGCCGGTCAGCATGGCCAGGCCGAAACTGGCGAACAGTTCGCCCATCATTTCCGCGTCGCCGATATTGATACGTTTTACACCGGCCGGCAGATTTTTGATGCTGGGCAAATTTTCCACCGCCGCGGTAACGTCTCCCAGCGGCAGGCTGGCCAGCTCGATTTCGAAGTTAATATTGCGCGAACGGTCGTAACGGTCGATTACCGCCGGGCCGCTGGACAGTTCCAGCTTGGCGACCTGGCCGATCATCACCGCACCGGTGCCGGGCTTGGCGGACGGCACCGCCAGCCGTTCCAGCACGGCCAGATCGCGGCGGCCTTCTGCCGCCAATTTAACCACCATGGGTACTTGGCGCTGGGCCAGATTGAGTTTGGACAGCGACCAATCGTAGTCTCCTATCGTGGCGATGCGTAGGGTTTCCGCCAGCGCGGCGGTGGTGACGCCCAAGTCCG
>NZ_JANIBK010000206.1 GCF_024505165.1 Methylomonas rivi | reverse complement strand
TGGACGAGCCGAGTCTGCTGGCCGCCGCGCTCGGCCGGGCTGGCGGAGCAGGTCACGGCAGTTACAGCGAGCGACTGGATGCGAATATCACTAGGAACCTGCAGGACTTCGCCCAGCGTCAGCGCATTACCTTGAATACCTTACTGCAAGGCGCCTGGGCGCTGCTGTTGCAACGTTATTGCGGCCAACAAACCGTGGCGTTTGGCGTTACCGTATCAGGGCGACCCGCCGATTTGTCCGGCGTGGACGGCATGTTGGGTCTGTTTATCAATACGTTGCCGTTGATCGTCACCGGCCGGTCCGAGCAATCGGTCGCTGACTGGTTGCGAACCTTGCAGCAAGACAATCTGGTTTTGCGTGAACACGAACAAACGCCGCTGTACGATATTCAGCGCTGGGCCGGGCAAGCCGGGGTGGCGCTGTTCGATACATTGCTGGTATTCGAAAACTTTCCGGTCGACGCCGCGTTGCGCAATGCCGATGCCGGCCTGCAATTCGGTTTGCCCCGGCATATCGATATCACCCACTATCCGTTGACACTGAATGTCAGTGTAGGCGAGTCGCTCGGGCTGGCCTTCGGTTATTGGCGGGATCGCTTCGATGCCGATGTCGTGCAGGTTTTGGAGCGGCATTTTCGCCAGTTGCTGTTGGACATGATCGAAGATGGCGAACGCCCGCTTGCCAATTTGAGCTCACTGACGGCAGCCGAACAAAGCCAGCTTGCTGCCTGGAACGCCACGCCGCGCCGCTATCCCGAGGGCTTGATTCACACCCTGATTAGCCAACGCGCCGCAATGCAACCGGAGGCGATCGCCCTGGCGTTTGGCGAGCAAACCCTGAGTTATGCCGAACTGGAGAGCCGTGCCAACCGTCTGGCGCATTATTTGATCAGCCAAGGCGTCGGCCCGGAAATTCCTGTCGGCATAGCTGTCGAACGTTCCTTGGAATTAGTGGTCGGCCTGCTGGCCATCGTCAAGGCCGGCGGCGCCTACGTGCCGCTGGATCCGGACTATCCCGCCGACCGGCTGGCGTACATGATCGAAGACTCCGGCATCGGCTTGTTACTTAGCCACGGCGCGGTGTGGCCCAAGTTGCAAGGCATTTGCGGTACGCAGTGCGTAGCCTACGATCTGGATGAACTGGACTTGAACGGCCAACCCGATGTTGCGCCCAGCCCAAGGCTGCATCCGGAAAGCCCGGCCTACATCATCTATACCTCCGGCTCCACCGGCCGGCCCAAGGGCGTGGCCAACAGCCACGCAGCCCTGGCCAATCGCCTGCACTGGATGCAGGACGCCTATGCCATTGGCCTTGGCGACAGCGTGCTGCAAAAAACCCCGTTCAGCTTCGACGTCTCGGTGTGGGAATTCTTCTGGCCCTTGCTGACCGGCGCCCGTCTGGCGATTGCCGAACCCGGCGCGCATCGCGACCCGGCGGCGTTGAGCCAACTGATGTTGAAACACCGCGTCAGCACTTTGCATTTCGTGCCGTCCATGCTGGCCGAATTCGTCAACCAGCCCGAGCTGCCGGCGTTTCCCGACCTGAAACGTATCGTCTGCAGCGGCGAAGCCTTGCCGGCGGAACTGCAACAGCGAGTATTTCAGCGATTGCCGGGCGTCGAACTCGACAACCTGTACGGCCCCACCGAAGCCGCGATCGACGTCACCCACTGGACCTGCCGCGACGATGGCGGACCCAGCGTGCCGATCGGCCAACCGATTGCCAACAGCCAAATCCACATTCTGGATGCCCACCTCAACCCGCTACCGGCGGGTGTCGCCGGCGAACTGTACATCGGAGGCCGAGGTCTGGCGCGCGGCTACCACCGCCGTCCCGGACTCACCGCCGAACGTTTCATACCCGACCCGTTCGGTAGCGGCGACCGCTTATACCGCACCGGCGACAAGGCAAAGTGGCGCAACGACGGCGTCATCGAATACCTGGGCCGCCTGGATCATCAGATCAAACTGCGCGGCCTGCGCATCGAGCTGGGGGAAATCGAAGCGGCACTCATGGCGCAAACCGGCATAACCGAAGCCGCGGTACTGCTGAAAGATAGCCCGCACGGTCCGCGCTTGGTCGCCTACGCCGCCACCGCCGGTCGCCTGGTCGAGGTCGAAACACTGCAACAAGGCTTGCGGCAACGCTTGCCCGACTACATGGTGCCCAACGCCATCGTAATACTGGATAGCCTGCCCAAGACCGTTAACGGCAAACTCGACCGCAAAGCCCTGCCGGAACCCGAACTGAACCGGGGCGATTATCGCGCACCGCAAACCGGAACCGAACAACGATTGGCGGCGATTTGGCGGGAGTTGTTGGGCATCGACAGGGTCGGCCTGGACGACCATTTCTTTGAGCTGGGCGGGCATTCCTTGCTGGCGATGAAACTGGTGGGCCGCGTCAAGCAGTCGGTCGGGGTTGAATTGCCGGTGCGGCGCATATTCGAAATCCCGCGGTTGGCGGCGCTGGCGGCGGAAATCGACTCGCTGCAAGCCCTATCTGCGCAACAGCCGGATTTACAGTCCGAATTGTCAGGCGCTCTGGCCGAGTTGCAAGGCCTGTCGGCGGAAGATTTGCTGGCCTTGCTGGCCGCCGAAGAATGAAACGATCGCTGCCTGTTTCGTGCGCAGCGACGTAAACCTTATTGAAAATAGATTTGTTTAATGGAAAACCTACTCGCCCATTTTAACGACCTGAGCATCGAGCAACGCAAAGCCCTGATCGTGCTGTTGAAACGTCGCGGCATAGACGTTTCACAGCTGCCGATTACCGGCGTCAGGCGCGATGCGCCGCTACCACTGTCCTACGGCCAGCAGCGGCTATGGTTTCTGGCACAGTTGGAACCGGATAGCAGTGCCTATCACATCGCCGATGCGGTCTGGCTGAACGGCGCGGTGGACGCGTCCGCGTTGCAACGCAGTGTCAATAAACTGGTGACCCGGCATGAAAGCCTCAGAACCACGTTCCGCAACGTCGGCGGTAAGGCGCTACAAGTCGTCCATGAACAGTTGCAGGTAGTGGTGGCTTGGCTGGATTGCCGCGCAATGCTTAGCGACGAGGCCGCAGTCAAAACCAAGCTTGAGGCTATCGAGCGGCAACCCTTCGATTTGGAAAACGGTCCATTATTGCGGGTCAGCGTGCTGAAGCTGGCCGCCGACCGCCATGTGCTTTCGATTGCGCTGCATCACATTGTTGCCGATGAGTGGTCGCTGAATATCGTCATTAGCGAATTCGCCGAGATCTATCGCGCCTACTGCGAGGGAAGGGAGCCGCAATTGCCCGGATTGGCGATTGGTTACGCCGATTTCGCGGTCTGGCAGCGGCATTGGCTGGAAGCGGGCGAAATGGAACGGCAGCTGAAATATTGGACGGAAAAACTGGCCGGCGAGCATGCTGCGCTTGAATTGCCGTTCGACAAACCCAGGCCGCCACAGCCGAGCGACCATGGCGCCAAGCTGGAATTCCCGTTGCCCGATGCTTTGAGCGCCGCGCTACGCCAATATAGTCTGGAGCAAGGTGCAACCCTGTTCATGGGCTTGCTGGCTCTGTTCAAAATGCTGCTGTACCGTTACAGCGGCCAGCATGCGATTCGCGTCGGTGTGCCGATTGCCAATCGCAATCGCCGCGAGACCGAGCATCTGGTCGGTTTTTTCGTCAATACCCAGGTGTTACAGACCGAACTGCACGGAGGCTTGAGTTTCCGCCAGGTGCTGGATAGGCTCAAAGACACCGCGTTGGGCGCGCAGGCGCATCCCGATTTGCCGTTCGAGCAATTGGTTGAAGCGCTCAGCCCTGAAAGGAGTTTGAACCGCAATCCGCTGTTTCAGGTGATGTACAACCATCAGTATCAACAGGCGGAGATCGCCGAAGCCCTGGGCTTGCTTAATATCGCGCCGTTTGCCCGCGACAGCCACACCACCCAATTCGAATTGATATTGGATACCTTCGAAATTGGCAAAGACGGCATTGTTCTCCTTTGGACCTATGCCAGCGATTTATTCGACCATTCGACGATAGAGCGAATGGCTCGGCATTTTTGCCGCTTGGCCGAAGCCGCGTTGGCTGCACCCGAGACGGCCTTACTGGACTTGCCGCTGCTCGATCCGCAGGAATGGACTTGTTCGAGCGCTAACGAAGCCAAACCTTGTGAATGGCTTGCATTGGCCGAAGCCATTCGCGCTAAGGCGCAAGCCCACCCCGACGCCGAAGCCCTGGTTTGTGCCGGGCAGGTGCTGAGCTATGCCGACTTGCAAAGCCAAAGCCAGCGGCTGGCGCACCATTTGTTGGCGTCCGGCGTGAAAGCGGGCGACGTGGTGGGCTTGTGCCTGCCGCGCTCGGCGGACATGATCGTCGCCAGTCTGGCGGTTTGGCAATGCGGTGCGGCGTTTCTGCCCTTGGACCCGGATTATCCCGAGGAACGCTTGCGTTATTTGCTGGCCGATGCCGGTGTCGGCTGCCTGTTAAGCCATAGTGAAGGACCATCAATCGCGCACACGCCAGCGTCGATCATGACGCTCGAACTGGACCGTCTGGAACTGTACGCCTACCCCGACACGCCGCCGGCGCTAGTGACGCATCCCGAACGAACCGCTTATTTGATCTACACCTCCGGATCCACCGGCCAGCCTAAAGGCGTGGCGGTCAGCCACGGCGCCCTGGCCCGGCATTGCCAGTCCATGGCCGAGGTGTATGCCATGCAAGCCGGCGATGTCTGCCTGCATTTCGCCTCGTTCAGCTTTGACGCGGCGATAGAACAATGGGCGGTGCCTCTGGCGTGCGGCGCCAAAGTGGTCATCAGCGACCAGATCCTGTGGAGCGTCGAACAAACCCTGGCGGCGATCGAAAGCCATGGCATCACCCGCATCGACTTGCCGCCGGCCTACCTGAGCGAACTGGCTCGGCACATCCAGCAGCCCGAACAAGCCCCTGTCCTGACCAGCTGCACGGTCGGCGGCGAAGCA
>NZ_JANIBK010000205.1 GCF_024505165.1 Methylomonas rivi | reverse complement strand
ACCGCGCCAATAGCCGCGCCGCCCGCCGCGCCGATAAGACCGCCGACAGCGGCCCCGGTGGCGGTCTCTTTAAAAGAACTCGCCGCCTGGGATGCCAATTGCTGGCATTCCCGCATATCCTGATCAAGCCGGTAGGCATTTCTGTCGTTATAAGTGTCCACGGTAGGCGTCCAACCTGTGGTTGCCGCACACCCCGCCATTAACAAGCCTGCCATCAATGAAACCGAAAGGTTAACTTTGTTCACGTCTAAACTCCTGCTGTTATGTTGAAAAATCCCACTTATTTTTATACATTAACTCATGTTCTACCAATTTGGTCATGCCAAGTCAAATTGACAGCTTGAAGCCGTTCACGTATTATCCGCAGCCTTTTTTATCCATTTTATTTAATAAGGCAAACTCCATGAAAAGAACCTACCAACCCAGCAAACTTAAACGCGCCAGAACCCACGGCTTCCGTGCCAGAATGGCTACCGTGGGCGGCCGTAAAGTGATCAATGCGCGCAGGGCGAAAGGCCGCGCCTCCTTGACAGTCTAATTGTCGGCCGAAGACTTCGGTTTTCCCGATTTATATCGGCTCAGGACGCCCGCCGAATATAAAAATGTCTTTGCAAACCCTGTAAAATCGACCGACAGATATTTTACAGTGCTCGCGATCAACAGTCCCTTGCCGCACCCGCGGCTGGGATTGGCCATCGCCAAAAAAGCCATTAAAAAAGCAGTCGCACGGAATCGCATTAAAAGAACTGTCCGGGAAAGCTTCCGCCTACAAAAACAACAGATTGTCAATATAGATATTGTGGTATTGGCGCGCGGTGACGCAGCAAATGCAGACGTGCAAATTTTGAGGAAGTCATTGGAAAGGCATTGGCTTAAATTGGTAGATCGATGCGATTCCTGCTCATAACCCTGATCAAGGTTTACAAATACTTCATAAGCCCCCTCCTGGGACCGAGATGCCGTTTCTATCCCAGTTGCTCAAGTTATGGCCTGGAGGCAATCCAGCTGCACGGCGCCGCCAAGGGCTCCTACCTCACGCTTCGACGATTATTAAAATGCCACCCCTTCCACGAAGGTGGCATCGATCCTGTTCCAGAAAAATTGAGTAAATAAACAATGGATAACATTAGATTTGTACTTGTCATGGCGATGTTGATGATTTCCTATATGCTTTGGGAATCATGGCAGATTGATTATGGCCCGAAACCGCAAGCCATCGTCTCCGACACTCCCTCGGTAGCCGGAAGCAACGAAACAGCCTCATCCGCAAATCCCAGCCCAACCGAAGCCAGCCAGCCGGCAGACCAGCCAAGCTCACATGTCATTACAGTAAAAACGGACGTATTTGCCCTGGAAATCGATCCGGAGGGCGGCACCTTGCGTAATCTGGACCTGCTGCAATACCCGCACGAAAAAGAAAATACCTACGTCAACAAAGCTTACGAACTGATCGGCATGCAAGCACCGCAAAGAGATTTGTCGCCCATCCGCTTGTTCGACAGCAGCCCGGACAAGCTGTTTCTGGCCCAAAGCGGCCTGGTTGCCAGCGGCGACTCCGCCAGCGCGCCCGACCATCATGCCAAGTACAACAGCGAAAAAACCAGTTACCAATTACAGGAAGGCCAGGAAGAGCTGAACGTTCCGTTGACCTGGACTAACGAACAGGGTTTGCGCATCACCAAAACCTTCACCTTCAAGCGCGGCAGTTACACGGTCGATGTGGCGCATAAAGTCAACAACCAGTCCGGCAAACCCTGGACCGGCCGCCAATACAATCAACTATTACGCGTCGAACACAGCGACAAAAGCGGCAACAACTTCATCAGAACCTATTCCGGCGGCGTGGTTTATACCCAGAAAGACAAATACCAAAAAGTCAAATACGACGACATGGTCGACGGCAACCTGGATGTCGCCAGCCAAGGCGGCTGGAGCGCATTTATCCAGCATTACTTTGCCAGCGCCTGGATCCCACCCGCCGAGCAGGAAAACCATTTCTACACCAAAGCGCTCAACGAAGGCCGCTTCGTAATCGGCTCCTACTCGCAGGACGTCAGCGTACAACCCGCCGACGAAGGGGTTTTCAGCGCGCAAATGTTTGTCGGCCCTAAAATTCAACCCATGATGGAAACAGTCGCGCCCGGCCTGGAACTGACTGTCGACTACAGCTGGCTGACCATTATCGCCAAACCGATTTACTGGATGCTGAACCAAATTTACGATTATATCGGCAACTGGGGCGTCGCCATTCTCGGCATCACCTTCTTCATCAAAGCCTTGTTCTTCAAACTGTCCAAAGCCAGTTTCCAGTCCATGGCTAAAATGCGCAAGATTCAGCCCAAGCTGAAAGAGCTGCAAGAGCGTTATGCCGACGACAGGCAAAAATTCAATACCGAAATGATGGCCATGTATAAAAAGGAAAAGGTCAACCCGTTGGGCGGCTGCTTGCCCATGCTGGTACAGATTCCGGTGTTTATCTCGTTGTACTGGGTGCTGATCGAAACCGTGGAACTGCGCCAAGCCGACTTTATGCTGTGGATACAGGACCTGTCCGCGCAAGACCCGTTCTACCTGCTGCCGATTGTGTACGGTATCACCATGAAAATTCAGCAAAGCCTGAATCCGGCGCCTATCGATCCGCTGCAGGCGCAGGTGATGAAAATGTTTCCTATCGTGTTCACCGTATTCTTCCTGTTCTTCCCTTCCGGCTTGGTCGTGTACTGGATCTGCAACAACAGCTTGTCGATCATCCAGCAGTGGTACATCACCAAACACGTACTGGCGGAAGACTCGCACCACCATCACTAGAAACGGATGAGCACCGGCGACACCATAGCCGCCATCGCCACACCGCCGGGTAACGGCGGTGTCGGCATCGTCCGCATGTCCGGGCCCGCCGCGCTCGACATTGCCCGACACATCACCCGCAAAACGCCCAAACCCCGCCACGCGCTGTTTAGCCGGTTTTACGATGCGGACGATAGCGTCATCGATTCCGGCTTGGCGCTATTTTTTCCCGGCCCGGCGTCGTTTACCGGCGAAGACGTTCTGGAACTGCAAGGCCACGGCGGCAGCGTGGTGTTGGATATGCTGCTGCGGCGGGTGCTGAGCCTGGGAGCGCGGTCGGCCAATCCCGGCGAATTCAGTCAACGCGCCTTTTTAAACAACAAAATCGATCTAGCTCAAGCTGAAGCCATCGCCGACCTGATCACCAGCGGCACCGAACAAGCCGTGCGCTCGGCGCAGCAATCCATGCAGGGCGTATTCTCGGACCAAATCAACGAACTGATAGACGAACTGATCGAATTGCGGGTGTATATCGAAGCCGCGATCGATTTTGTCGACGAAGAAATCGATTTTCTCAGCGACGGCATGGTGGCCGATAAAATCGAGCAGTTGCACGGCAAAATTCAAAGAATACACGCCACCGCCCGGCAAGGCCGCTTGCTGCACGACGGCATCACCGTAGTACTGGCAGGCAAACCCAACGCCGGCAAATCCAGCCTGCTGAACGCGCTGGCCGGACACGAGGCGGCCATAGTGACCGACATCGCCGGCACCACCCGCGACGTGTTGCGCGAACGCATTCAGATCGACGGCATGCCCCTGCATATCATCGACACCGCCGGCCTGCACGACAGCGACAACCTCGTCGAGCAGGAAGGCATCCGCCGCGCGCATAAAGAAATCGAAAAAGCCGATAAAGTCTTGCTGCTGATGGACAGCACGGACCGCGAAAACGACGCCATACCGGACGAACTGCCGGCCGACATCGATGTCACGCTGGTTTTCAACAAAATCGACTTGTCCGGACAAGCACCGCGAATCGTAAAACATCCACACCGGGACGAGATTTACCTATCGGCCAAAACCGGCGCCGGCCTGGACTTGCTGAAGCAATACCTGAAAAGCAGCGTCGGCTTCGGCGAAACCGCCGACAACGTCTTCATCGCCCGCCGCCGCCACTTGCAAGCCTTAAGCCTCGCGCAACAAGCCGTCGAAAACGCCGGCAACCAACTAAAAAATCAGGCACCGGAACTGGTCGCCGAAGACCTGCGGCAAGCGCAAACCAGCCTGTCGGAAATCACCGGCGAATTTACTTCCGACGATCTGTTGGGTGAAATTTTCGGCAGCTTTTGTATCGGAAAATAACAAGAATTCCAGCTTGTTCCGAGCAGCTCCTAAAATGCCATGCTACAGCAATAACTTACGCTAATTTTATTCCAGAATAGATCCAAAGCCTTGAGCGCGACCGCGCCCAATCTACTACAGCTGGGATATCACCTATCTGCCCACGGCCATCAAAGGCCAGTTCTACTATCTCTACCTGTTCCTCGATATTTTCAGTTGCCGGATCGTCGGCTGGCAAGTATTTGAGGCAGAAAGCAGCCAATACGCCAGCGAGTTGTTACGGGATATTTATTTACGCGAAGGGCTACAACCTGGGCAAGTCATCCTGCATTCCGATAACGGCAGCCCCATACCCACAGGGCACAAGTGAAAGGCGCCACGATGCTGGCCACCCTGCAACAGCTTGGCTTCATGCCATCGCTCAGCCGACCGGCGGTCAGCAACGACAATCCCTTTTCGGAATCGCTGTTCAAAACCTTGAAATATCGCTCGCAATACCCGTTGCAACCGTTTGCCGACCTGAGCCGCGCTCGTGAATGGGTAGCCGATTTAGTGTGTTGGTACAACCACGAGCACCGGCATAGTGCCATTGGCTTTGTGACCCCGGCGCAGCGCCATGCGGGGTTGGCCGCAGCACTGTTGAATCAACGCAAAGCGCTCTATGAAGACGCCCGCCGCCAAAATCCGCGGCGCTGGAGCCAACACACCCGGAACTGGAACAGAATCCATACCGTGCATCTAAATCCGGATCATGCCGAAACCCAAAACAAACCGACCCAGGAGATGGCTAACCAGGAGAAAATAGCTGCATAAGATTTTCACCTTGAGGCGACAACTCGCTTGAAATTTTCCGGGCCAATGCTCAGGCAAATTGCCAAGCAGTTAAGGGGGCAGCGGGATTTTTTGGATGAAGTTAGAGATAGTTAAATTAAACTGTTCATCGGCAGCCAA
>NZ_JANIBK010000204.1 GCF_024505165.1 Methylomonas rivi | reverse complement strand
CCGTGGCCGCTCTGGAAAATCGGCTGGGCGTAAAATTGCTGAGCAGGACCACCCGCCATGTGCGGGTCACGGACGCCGGGCAGCGCTATCTGGAAGATGCCAAACGCATCATCCACGATGTCGACGAAGCCGATGAAGCCGCCGCCGGCATCAATGCCGCACCGCGCGGCCAGCTGGCTGTCACCGCCCCTGTATTATTCGGCAAACTGCACGTGATTCCCGGCATCGTCGAATACCTGCAACGCTTTCCGGACATGAAAATCTCGGCGATGTTTCTGGACCGGGTGGTAAATCTGCTTGAGGAGGGCCTGGATGTGGGGATTCGGATTGGCGAACTGCCGGATTCCAGCATGCGCGCCATCCGGGCCGGCCAAGTAAGGTGGGTGTTGTGCGCCGCGCCGGCTTATTTGGAGGAAATGGGCGTGCCGCAATTGCCAAATGAGCTGGATCGGCATTGCCTGATTACCACGGCGGCGGGTTCCTGGTCGGCGGCGGAATGGAAATTCGGAGGCGGAGAAAAAACACAGTCGTATAAAGCCAGATCACGCCTGTGCATCTCCAGCAATGACGCCGCCATTGAAGCGGCGGTAAGAGGTCTGGGCATTGCCCGGGTGTTGTCCTATCAGATTGCTCCATTGTTGGCGGCCGGTCAATTGCAGGCATTGCTGACCGCTCATGAATCGCCGGCGTTGCCGGTTCACGTCCTGCACCGGGAAGGACGCCATGCCTCCGCCAAGGTAAGAACGTTTGTGGACTTTATGGTGGAAAAGCTGCGCGCGGACAAGGCTTTAAATGCGATGCAGCCGGGGACGGAATGAGGTATCCATTTGCAGGCCGACAGGAAACGGTTTGGTTTCCGTAATGACGATTACGGAAATTGCTTGAACCCGCGCGTTCCAGATTCAATACGCTGGTTTAACTGTGAACGGGTTGGATGCCGTAGGTTCTTATGCAAGCAAACCGCAATCAGCAAGAAGGCGGCAATTCGGGGCTACGCCACGCTTCTACGACCATTTCGGTTAGCTCTTTCACGAAAAGCCGTATGAACTGAAAGCCTGCGATCAGCAGAATGACAAATGAAAAAAGTGAAGTAAGCAGCGCTAATAAGACTTTCATATTGGCCTCATCCAAACTTTATGGTTAACGATGGGCCATTCTTTCATTTTTTACTGGAATATCAAGTCCATGCGTCGCAACAACTTGTTGCGCGCCGAGAGCGATAATGTCAAAACTCAATGCCTTAGCCAATTAAGTTAAGGTTAAATATTTTTTATTTCCTTGTTGCCCAGCTAACCGTAGCGCCTATCGAACATCCTTGGCCGAAATCAGTCCGCAAGATCGCCGCCAACGCGGTGCGAACATGCTACAACAGGTTGGTAACAACAAAATAAATCGCCGCAATTTCCAACACGATCGGTAGCACGAAAAAGTAAGGGCATTGCTCTTTTATTGTCAGCAGGGATTCTTTCATCCTGCTTTGCTTGGGCGAAAATGAACGGCCAATACCAGACGCCGGGTAAAGATTTTCCGATTGCGATGAACTAACGCTACCGATGAAGTAATTGTCGTCGTCGAAGATGGAGTCGAACAGGTCGTCCAACTTTTTTTGGTTGTCGAATAAGCCGTTCAAGGCGTTTCTATCAATGGCTGCGGTATACATGGCACAGGCCTCCAATTCGTTTGCTTCGGCAAAGAGACTAACAATTTACCGGGCAATAAACCGTGAAGGCCGTCATGAAGCGCAGTTTTGCACCAATCTTTAGCCGGCACAACGCTACGAAGCAAATAAGTTGTCCGATCAGAAAGGCATTCGGGTCGGCGGAGAATTTTCCGCAAACCGATGTCACCGCTTTACAATCTTAGAATACAAAGGCTTGGTAGTCCTCGGCCGGTAAACCGCCCGCGCCCCCAACAGCACGCCCAGTAGCACCGCAAAAATGATGGGATTGGTAAGGTCTCTTTTGACCAGCCACCAGTAATGCACCACGCCGCCGATGGCGCAGGGGTAGATCAGGGTATGCAGCAGGCGCCAGTATTTGCCGCCCAGCCGGCGGATCATGTTGTCGGTGGAGGTGACGGCCAGCGGGATCATCAACAAAAAGGCCGGGAAACCCACGGTAATATAGGGCCGCTTGACGATGTCCTCCAGAATGCCGTCCCAATCGAAAAATTGGTCCAACACCAGATAGGTTAAAAAGTGCAGGCAGCCGTAAAAAAACGCGAATAATCCCAGCATGCGCCGCAGACGCACCGGCCACGGCCAGCCCGATAGACGCCTGAGCGGGGTTGGAGTCAAGGTAATCAGCAAAAATGTCAATGTCCAGTAGCCGGTGACGTGACTGATTTTTTCGATGGGGTTGGCGCCCAACTCGTCCGAATAAGCGCCGGCGCAAAGTTTCAATAGCGGGATCAAGGCCAGCATAAATACGCCGACTTTAATCCGGCCCACGGTTTTGTTGCCTAAGTTTCTAAAAGACATGCCTAAAAATATTTTTGTAAATCCATGCTGGCATACAACGGTGCCACTTCGTCCGCATAGCCATTAAACATCAGGGTTTTGCGCTTTAAAAACTCGCCGATACGCCGTTCCTTGGTCTGGCTCCAGCGCGGGTGATCCACATCCGGATTTACGTTGGCGTAAAAGCCGTATTCGTTGGGACCGGCTTTCATCCAACTGGTGGTGGGCTGCTTTTCCAGCAAACGAATACCGACAATCGATTTGGCGCTTTTGAAACCGTATTTCCAGGGCATGACGATCCGTACCGGCGCGCCGTTTTGGTTGGGCAACACGTCGCCGTACAAACCCAGCGTCAACAAAGTCAAAGGATGCATGGCTTCGTCGATGCGCAGTCCTTCCCGGTACGGCCAATCCAACACAGCGGATTTTTGCCCCGGCATTTGCGCCGGATCGTACAGGCTGACGAATTCGACATATTTGGCGTTGCCGGTGGGTTCCGCCCGTTTCAGCAGTTCCGCCAACGAAAAGCCCAACCACGGCACCACCATCGACCAGGCCTCCACGCAACGCAAGCGGTAAATGCGCTCCTCCAGGGGCGCCATTTTTAAAATGTCGTCGATATCGAAGACTTTGGGCTTGTTGACTTCGCCTTCGACGGACACGGTCCACGGACGGGTTTTTAAGACGCCGGCATTGGCGGCCGGGTCTTCCTTGCCGGTGCCGAATTCGTAAAAGTTGTTGTACGACGTGATGGCTTTGCGCGGGGTTAGTTCCTCCTCCACGGCGTAAGGGGATTTTTTCAAGTCGCCGAAAGGTCCGGCGGCCCATAGCGACTGCGGCAGCAAGGCCGTCAAAGCCGCGCCGCCGGCGTTCCGCATGAACTTGCGGCGAGCGTAAAACAGTGTCTTGGGGGTGATTTCCGAAGCGGGTATCGCTGGCGTTTTATAGGGTTTCATTTCGTGTTCCTCGGCATTAAATCGGCGTGAAAAATGAGTGGGCTGGTGTTTTCCGTTTCCGGCTGTTTACGTTAACAGCGGATAATAATTTTGTAATCAAGTTCCGCTCAGCTTGCGCGCCGAGTAACCTTAAGCCGCCATTGTCGGCCGTCGATTCCGATCGGCAAAACCGCCAACAATTCCATATCCAAACCAAAATTTGATTGGCAAGGGAGATAAAAACCGCCGCAATCGTAGATCATGTTCCGTCATGAGGCGCGGCGGGACAGGAAAACGACAAGGCACTGGCGGCGGCGTCATGTAAATCGGACACTGCTCGATAAATACGGCCCGGCGGCGCATATAAATTACCGGCTTACCGGGTATTTAGGCGTAGAATTGAGATATGCTAACTGTTTGAACCGTATGAAAAACTTAGATTATTGCCTAGGATATTTCACCCGATGAATCTCGATCTGCGCACAATGATGGTGATGATCTCGGCGCTGAGCTTGCTGTTTTCCGGCCTGCTGGCGCTGGTGGGATTACATGCCGGCGATATCCGCGGGGTACGGCAGTGGGCGATTGGCAGCCTGTGTATCGGCCTCGGTCTGGCTTTTTCCTACACCCAGCTTGAGCCTCCCGGCAACCCTTGGGCACTGGTCTTGGGCGCCAGTTTGGCGCTGACGGGAACAGGCTTTCAATTCAACGGTATTGAAGTCTTCAAAACCGGCCGCTGCAATCGCTATATACCCTGGCTATTGGCCGGACTGGCGTTTTATCAGAATATCTGGTTTACGGTTCTCCACCCGAATATTCATGCCCGGGTTATCGCCAATTCAATGCTGTTTTTTTTAATCAATGCGGCCAGCGCCCGCGCCTTGTTCATACGCATCGAACAACCACTGCGTACCGCCTATTGGTTTACCGGCTCGTCATTCGCAATAGTCGCGGTCATGTTTTTGATCAGGGCAATAGTCGTTTACCTGCTGCCCGCCGATACCTACGGGCTTTATTCGCAAATACCGCTTAACCCGGCATCCTTTTTTGTTGGCGGCATGTCGCAAATGTCCATTGCGTTCGGCTTCGTGTTGATGCTGAATTACCGGCTGGCCGCGGATCATCAAAAATTGGCGTCAACCGACGCGCTGACCGGTGTCATGAACAGGCGCAGCCTGGAACAAGAAGCGGCCCGCTTGCTGGCGCGTTGTTCCCGTAACGGGGAAACGCTTGCCGTCATGATGATCGATGTAGACCATTTCAAATCCATCAACGACCGTTATGGCCACTGGGTAGGGGACGAGGTATTGAAACAGTTGACCGCGCTAGCGGAAAAATCCATTCGCGGCGGCGATTATCTGGCCCGTTACGGCGGCGAGGAATTCTGTATTTTATTGCCGGCCAGCGCCGAAAAAGATGCCTGGCTCTTGGCCGACCGGCTGCGGCAAGTCTTTGCCGGCACCGTAATCGAATGCGGCGGCGAAGTGCTGCGCAGCACCATCAGTATCGGGATCGCCGACTCCGCGCATGCCGGGCTGGCATTCACCTCGCTGATAGTCGCCGCGGATAAGGCCATGTACCGGGCCAAACAGGATGGCCGCAATCGAGTCATTATGCATTCTAGCCATGCCTATGGCTAACCGACCATCGGCCGGGGCAAAACACCCATAAAAAAGGCCGGCATGACGTGCGTCATGCCGGCCTTGTCATTGCTTAAC
>NZ_JANIBK010000203.1 GCF_024505165.1 Methylomonas rivi | reverse complement strand
CCAGTACCGGTACCACCACGATAAACCCGGAACTGCAAAATAATGGCTTGTTGGATGTGCAGTCCGGGACCGTCAATTTGGCAAAGGATTTTACCAATCAGGGGGTGGTTAATGTTGAGCAGGGGGCCACTTTAACGGTCTCTGCCGCGAGCTTTGTAAACGGCGTTGACGGCGTTTTACAAGGCGAGGGTATACTCGATCCTGTTTTTTCCAATGACCTGATAAACAGCGGCACAATCTATCCCGGATCGGATGGTATAGGTTCGTTAACGGTAGCCGGTGACTTTATGCAAACCGCGTCCGGTTTACTGAGCATGGAAATCGGAGGCACCGATACCTTGTTGGATATTTTGAACATTACCGGCGATGCGACGTTTGGCGGGACGTTAAAGGTTGAACGTTTCGGAAGCTTTGTGCCGGAAGTGGGCGACATATTCACCCTGATTACCTTTGACGGTTTGGGGAGCGGCGCATTTGCGTCTTTAGACGCTAGCGCGTTTACCGGACTCGGATTTGAAACTGTTTACAATGTCGACAATGTTCAACTGAAGGTCATTTCCGCAGCACCGGTTCCGGTTCCCGCCGCGATGTGGTTGTTTATGAGCGGTATATTTGGCGTGTTTTTCGTTGGAAAACGCCGTTAACAATTTGCGGGCCAGGTTCAAGCCGCTTGTTGCTTGAACCTGGCGATGCATCGAAAAGATAGAAAAATCCCGACCGATGGCGGGCAGCTGAATACGGCTATGCGCAAAAGCGTTACAATTTTTTAACCGCTTCCGCCACGATATCCATTAAATCGGCGCCGCCTTTTTCGAGGTATTCAACGATCTCTTTGCGCATGCGCGGTTCCCAGAAATTTCTGATGTGTTGCTCCACGCCTTGAATGGCGAGCGCTCTGTCGGGTTCCGATTTGAAGAATGAGCCGATGTCGTTAGCCATTTTGATTAAATTGCTTTTATCCATGTTATGCGACCGATGCTTGGGTATGTTGTAAACGATGTGGGTGAGTATAAATAACGTGATTTTCGTTACGGGCAAACCCGATCAGGGTTAAGCCGCATTCTTCGGCCAATTGTATGGCCAGGCCGGTGGGGGCCGAGATGGCGGCCAGCAAGGTGATGCCGACGCTGGCGGCTTTTTGTACCATTTCAAAGCTGGCGCGGCTGGTCACCAATAGCCAGCCGTCATTAAAGTTGCAGTTGGCTTTCGCCAGCGCGCCGATTAATTTATCCAGGGCATTGTGTCGGCCGACATCCTCGCGCACGGCGGTGATGCCGCGTAGCGGATCCAGCCAGGCAGCGGCGTGCACGGCGCCGGTTTTTTGATTGAGGGTTTGTTTGCCGGGCATGTCCCGCAGGGCTTGGGCTAATGTTTCCGCTTCCAGGGGCAGACCGGCGCCGACGGGATTAGGCCGGCGAATAGCCTGTTCCAGCGAGGTGGCGCCGCACAGGCCGCAGCCGGTACGGCCCGTCATATTACGGCCCTTGTCGTGCATGCTGTCGCAGCGCTGTTCGGGAATGCCGACCCGCACTTCAATACCTTTGGATCGTTGCACGACGCGCACCGAGTGCATTTCACCCGGATGTTGAATAATGCCTTCTGTCAGGCTGAATCCCAACGCGAAGTCCTCCAGGTTCAACGGCGTGGTCAGCATGACCACGTGCGGGACGGTGTTGTAAACCAACACCACCGGCACTTCCTCGGCTACCGAATCTTCCTTGCGCTGGTGAGCCGGGCCGCGCCAGACATCGTATTGACCTTTTCGATAACTGGCCCAGCCCAACTCGCTGATGGCATCCATAGACACGTGGAAGGGTTATTCCACAGCGGAGATGCGATTGTCCAGCAACGATTGTTGCTTGTCGGAGAAGCTGCGATATTGCTGTTGCCACTCCGATGGTTGCGCCACTTTAGCCACATGTACGGCGGTGACTTTATATTCCGGGCAATTGGTGGCCCAGTCCGAATTATCGGTGGTGATGACGTTGGCGCCGGAATGCGGGAAGTGGAACGTGGTGTAGACCACGCCCGGTTGCATTCTGTCGGTAATGATGGCGTGCATCACGGTTTCGCCGGTACGGCTTTTTACGCCGACCCAGTCGCCATCGGCTATGCCCAATACTTCAGCATCGTGCGGATGGATTTCCAGACGGTCTTCGTCGTGCCATGCCACGTTCTCGGTGCGGCGGGTTTGAGCGCCGACGTTGTATTGCGACAAGATACGGCCGGTGGTCAAAATCAACGGATACTTGCTGTTGGTGCGCTCCTGGGTCGGAATGTACTCTGTCAGCATGAAACGTCCCTTGCCGCGCACGAAGTGGTCGGTATGCATGGTAGGCGTACCGTCGGGTGCCTCTTCGTTGCAAGGCCACTGAATGCTGCCCATGGCGTCGATTTTTTCATAGCTGACGCCGGCAAATTGCGGCGTCAGGCTGGCGATTTCCGCCATGATTTCCGATGGATGGTTGTAATTCATCGGATAACCCAGCGCATTGGCCAAATCCTGGGTGACTTCCCAATCTTCCTTGCCGGCCAGCGGTGTCATGACTTTGCGTACCGGCGAAATGCGGCGTTCCGCGTTGGTAAAGGTGCCGTTTTTCTCCAGGAATGAGGAACCCGGCAGGAAGACATGGGCAAACTTGGCGGTT
Organism: Methylomonas rivi; assembly: GCF_024505165.1. Lineage (GTDB taxonomy): Bacteria > Pseudomonadota > Gammaproteobacteria > Methylococcales > Methylomonadaceae > Methylomonas > Methylomonas rivi. Next base: position 2,480 of record NZ_JANIBK010000203.1, on the reverse strand, counting down.
TCGTTAAGGAAAATGTCTTGCACGATCAGGCATTCCAGCTCGCGCAATGCATGGTGTACGTGTTGGATGTCCGGATCGGATTGGGCGATGTCCTCGCCTTGCACATAGAGGCCTTTAAAGGTGCCGTCTATGGCCGCCGCGAACATATTCGGAATGCGCAGGCCGGGTTCGGATTCCAGCGATACGCCCCAGGCCGCTTCGAATTGAGCGCGGGTTTCGCTGTCGGATACGTGGCGATAACCAACGAATTCGTGCGGGAACGAGCCCATGTCGCAAGAGCCTTGCACGTTGTTTTGGCCGCGCAATGGATTCACGCCAACTCCTTCCCGGCCGACGTTGCCGGTAGCCATCGCCAGATTGGCGATACCAATCACGGTGGTCGAACCTTGGCTGTGCTCGGTCACACCCAGGCCATAATAAATGGCGCCATTGCCGGCGTTTGCGTACAGACGGGCCGCGGCACGCATGGTTTCCGCGTCGATGCCGGTAATTTCCGCTACCGCTTCCGGTGAATTTTGCGGCAGGGAGACAAAGGTTTTCCATTTGCCGAAGGATTCGACATCGCAACGTTCCAGTGCAAACGCTTCGTCTGCCAAGCCCTCCGTGACGATGACGTGGGCCAATGCGGTGACGACCGCGACATTGGTGCCGGGGCGCAGTTTTAGATGGTAGTCGGCTTTTACGTGCGGACTGTTGCGCACCAGATCGATGCTGCGCGGATCGACGACGATCAGCTTGGCGCCTTGGCGCAGACGGCGTTTCATCATGGAGCCGAATACCGGATGGCCGTCGGTTGGGTTGGCGCCGATCACCATGATCACGTCGGCTTTCATGACCGAGTCGAAGGTTTGGGTGCCCGACGATTCGCCGAAGGTGTTTTTCAAACCGTAACCGGTAGGGGAGTGGCAAACCCGCGCGCAGGTGTCGACATTGTTGTTGCCGAAGCCGGCGCGGATCAGTTTTTGCACCAAATAGGTTTCTTCGTTGGTACAACGTGATGAAGTGATGCCGCCGATCGAGTATTTGCCGTGTTTGGCCTGGATTTGTTTCAGGCGGTCGGCGGCAAATGTTATCGCTTCTTCCCAGCTGACTTCGCGCCAGGCATCGCTGATTTTCTCGCGCACCATCGGTGTGGTGATACGGTCTTTGTGGGTGGCGTAACCGAAGGCAAAACGGCCCTTGACGCAGGAATGGCCGTGATTGGCTTGGCCGTTTTTATCCGGCACCATCCGCACCAGCTGTTCGCCCTTCATTTCCGCTTTGAACGAGCAGCCGACGCCGCAATAGGCGCACGTAGTGATGGTGCTGTGTTCCGGCACGCCGTTGTCGATCACGGATTTTTCCATCAGGGTCGCGGTCGGGCAGGCCTGTACGCAAGCGCCGCAGGATACGCATTCGGAGTCCATGAAGTCCTGGTTTTGACCGGGCGATACCTTGGATTCGAAGCCGCGGCCGTCAATCGTCAGTGCAAAAGTGCCTTGGGTTTCTTCGCAGGCCCTTACGCAACGCGAGCAGACGATGCATTTGGACGGGTCGAAGGTAAAGTAGGGGTTGCTGGTGTCTTTTTCGGCATTAAGGTGATTTTCGCCCTCGAATCCGTAACGTACTTCGCGCAAACCTACCTGGCCGACAGTGTCCTGCAGTTCGCAATCGCCGTTGGCGGCGCAGGTCAGGCAGTCCAGCGGGTGGTCGGAGATGTACAGTTCGGCGATACCCCGGCGGATATTGGCCAGTTTGTCGTTTTGAGTGCAAACTTTCATGCCTTCCGCGACCGGCGTGGTGCAAGACGCGGGGTAACCGCGCGCGCCTTCGATTTGTACCAGGCACATGCGGCAGGACCCGAACGGTTCCAGACTATCGGTGGCGCAAAGTTTCGGGATACTGATGCCGGCTTCCGCGGCGGCGCGCATCACTGAACTGCCGGCCTTGACAGTAACCGATCGGCCGTCGATTTCCAGAGTGACCTGATTTTCTGATGCGCTTACGGGGGTACCGTAATCTATTTCGTTATTGGCTGACATAAGCTAACTCCTGGTAATCGATCAGACTTTGGCTGCGGGCTGCAGGCCAAAGTCTTCTGGGAAATGATTCAACGAGCTCAACACCGGATACGGTGTCATGCCGCCCATCGCACACAAAGAGCCGTAGACCATGGTGTCGCACAAATCCCGAAGCAGTACGGTATTTTTATCCTTTTGGACATCATTGACGATGCGGTCTATCACTTCAACGCCGCGCGTTGAGCCGATGCGGCAGGGTGTGCATTTGCCGCAGGATTCTTCCACACAAAATTCCATCGCATAACGGGCCATGTCGGCCATGTTGACGCTGTCGTCATGCACCACGATGCCGCCGTGGCCGAGTACAGCCGAAATGGCGGCAAAGGCTTCATAATCCAGCGGGGTATCGAACTGGCCTTCGTGCAAATAAGCGCCCAGCGGGCCGCCGACCTGCACCGCCCGGATGGGTCGGCCGCTGGC
>NZ_JANIBK010000202.1 GCF_024505165.1 Methylomonas rivi | reverse complement strand
CCGAACAGTTGGCCGCCAGCCTGGACCGCGCCGGCCTGACCGATAAAGCGGCCCTGATCCAGGCCGGACTGGTCAAAGACCAGCAACAGTTTCGCTTGGCCGCCCTACGGGCCGAACAGTGCAAAAGCGCGGTGCGGCTGATCAAGGCGCTGGGCGGCGGTTATACCGACGGCGATCCTCAACCCTCCGGCCAATAGTTTCGATATGCAGCGCACAATCCGTCCCAAGGAAATCATCCGGCAACGCAACTTCCGCCTGAAACTGGTGCTGTTGGCCCTGGTTTCGACCGGCCTGGGTTTTCTGGCTTTCTGGTGGACTGCCAACCGCGGCTGGGTAGCCACCGACGATGCGTTTGTGATGGGGCATTTAATTACCCTTAAGGCGCAAACCGAGGGCACGGTGACCGAAATATTGGCCGAAGACACTCAACTGGTTCGCAAAGGCGATGTGCTGGTCAGATTGGACGGCGGCCATGCCCGAATCGCCCTGCGCCAAGCCGAGGCCGAACTGGGCGCTACCGTGCGCGATTTAATTACCTTGACGGCTAAAGTCGAAACTCTGCGGCAGCGCGCGCTGGCCAAACAAGCCGCGCTCGGCCAGGTCCGGCACGATTTGGCCCGCTTTAACGCCGCCGCGTCGGACGGCGCGGTGTCCGGCCAACAACTGGAAAACGCCGCGGACAAGATCAGGGAACTGGAAGCTTCGATTCGCGAAACCCGGGCCGAGCAAGCCGGTGCCGAAGCCCAGTTACGGCACGCCGGTATCGACGACCATCCGGCCGTCGAAAAAGCCAAGAGCCGCTTGCGCCATGCCTTTCTCGACTACCGGCGCCGCAACGTGGTGGCGCCGGTATCGGGTTACGTGGCCCGCCGCAAGGTCGAAATTGGCGACACGCTGAAACCGGGCTCGCCGTTGCTGGCCATTGTGCCGCTCACCCAATTGTGGATAGAGGCCAATTTTTTGGAAACCCAGATTGCCGGCATCCGTCCGGGACAAGCCGCCGAGATCAGGGTCGACGCTTACGGCGGCGATGTGATTTACCACGGCCGGGTGCAAGGCCTCGCCCCCGGTACCGGCAGCCGGTTTGCGCTATTGCCCACCGACAATGCCACCGGCAACTTCATCCATGTCAGCGAGCGCCTGCAAGTACGCATCACCCTGGAGCCGACGGAATTACAGGCCCATCCGCTGCAACCCGGCCTATCCACCCTAACCCGCATACAGCTCAAGGAAACAGGGCGGCCGCCGCTGGCCTCCCTCGCCGACACCGAAAGCGAGGCTTACCGGACCGACGTCTATGACCGCGAATTGGAAGGGGTGGAACAACTGATTCAACAGGTTATCGCGCAAAACAAATCCTGAGCGCGGCGCAAGCGTTCGCGCGGGACGGCCACACGCAGTTGACAGCTTCATTGCCGCATACCGCATGGAAAACCGCTTGGCGCCGCTGCATCCGGACAAGTGTTTTCAACCGTTTCAGCAGTTTTGGGGGCTACGGACGATTTAATGGGGTATTCTCAAAATAGCGGCGGTTTGATGACTAAGGTTGCATTTTTTACGACCCATCCCATTCCGGGAGAAAATAATTTTTAATTCATGCGCACCATCGCTAAAAGCACAATCAAGAAATTCCAAATGCAACCCGATCGATGTGGAGTTGAATGTAGGGTGGGCACATGCTGTTCGTGCCCACGCGGAATTGTTTCAAAAAACGGCGGACACAAAAAACGTGCCACCCATCTGCTTGTAGAATGCGGTTCTCGAAAAATTCAAGGCTTGATTGGGAAGGGCGTGATCGGCTTGTTACGACCCTAAGCTGACAAATATGATTCAATTTGCTGTGACAGCAAAAGGCAAATAAGCTGTCATTCAAGATGAATGATTAGTTTGAGTTATCACACATTTCGAATGTCAACATTCTACGGGGCTGGTGCGGCTACACTGATTTATCGAATATATCCGTAGGAGAATGACGCACTTGATGCGGTTCGTACCTCACAGCATCCGGGCTAAGAAATCAGAAAACGCTATCTCCGCAACAACTGTCTTTCATTTGGATTTTCTCGTATCCAATAGTAATTGATAGTTATTTTGTAACTTAGACAAACCAGGATGATCGTGTCCGTTGTGCTCCTTGAATTTCTGCAAAATTTCCAAGGATTTTTGGAAATAGGATTCGGCCTCCGCCTGACGGTTGGTGACCAGTAGCAACTGCGCTAAGTTGCTCAGGCCGATAGCAACGTTAGGGTGCTCAGGACCGAAACTTTGTTGGTCGATCTCCATCGCCCGCCGCATCAACGGTTCGGCTTCAGCAAAACGGTTAGTGACTCTCAGCAGTTGTGCCAAATTGTTCAAATCACGAGCAACGTCTGGATGCGCCGGGCCGAAGCTTTGTTCATCAATGACCAGTGCCCGCCGCATCAGCGGCTCGGCTTCCATCAGGCGGTTAGTGGCCTGCAGCAATTGCGCAAGATTGTTCAGACGAATAGCAACATTAGGATGCTCAGGACCGAAACTTTGCTCGTCTATGGACAGCGCTCGCCGCATCAGCGGTTCGGCTTCTGCCAGCCTGTCGGTGATCTGCAGCAATGCTGCGAGATTGTTCAAACGAGTAGCAACATTTGGATGCTCATAACCAAGGCTGTGCTCGTCGATGGCCAGCGCTCGCCGCATTAGCGGTTCAGCTTCTGCCAGCCTGTTTGTGGCCTTTAACAACTGCGCAAGATTGTTCAGACGAATAGCAATATTAGGGTGCTCAGGACCGAAGCTTTGCTCATCTATGGACAGCGCTTGCCGCATCAGCGGTTCGGCTTCCGCTAGTCTGTTGGTGGCCTTTAACAATTGAGCCAAGTTATTCAAGCGAGTGGCGAATTCTACGTGATTCGAACCATATATTTTCTCGGCCAATCCTAAAGAGCGCCGGTAGAGCGGCTCAGCATCGACATTTCGCGCCAAACGGCGTAATGTCAACCCGGCCTCATTCAGAAAATCAGCTAACTGAGCGCTTTCGGGTCCATAAACTTTAGCTATGCGCGCGACTTCTTGATGTAAGGCTGTCGAATCTTGTACCAAGGCCAGTAGTTTCAGGTCATTCTGTTCCTGAAACCCTGCGTTAAATTTCGGCGACAGGTAAGCTGGGTCTATAATAGAGCCTGCGTCGGCCAAACGAGAATTCAACAAACGGGCCAGCGTGGTGTATGCCAGACCCGGCAAATTGGAATCGTTAAGACTGTGGGTCAATACAGGCAATGGCTCACCGAAGGAAAAGCGGGTTACATGTGGTACTCGGGTTTTTTCGAGATACTGCCGTGGCGTAAAACCTTGCGGAAGCCAGGATGCAAATAAGGGTTGCAAGGTTTGGTCGAATAGCTTCAACCAGCTTTCAGCCATATCCACTTCGTCTTCTCCGCACCAGCGCGACAATAGCGGTACCACTGTGAGCGGCGCCCGGTCGAAAGCAAAGTTGCGCCGAGCGCGCTGAGCAGCATCGATAATCTTTAAGCCATCGTCAAGTGATTGCTGATTGGCGGTAAAGACTAGCACCAGCAGATCAGGCATTTGTACTGTGCAAATCCCGCCACTATCGGTCAAACCAGTACGAGCGTCTATCAATACAAAATCGTAGGCCAACGCCCATTGCTCGCGTAATGCTTCCAGCCAGTTAGCACCACTATGTTCGGCAAAAAAACGATTCCAGGAAAATTCAGCCAAACGTGTACTGTAAGAGTTGTCAGAAAAACCGGATGACAGCAAATGCAATTGGCCTGGGGTGGGTGGGCTTAAAGTGCGGAAACTTGGCTCTGCCATTGGCACACTTATGTGACACAAACGGGATTGCCAATATTCTGCTTGCGGCGTGCTGGGGCAGGCCAATTCCAGCAGCCCTAGTAATCCAGAATAATCCAATGCCGGTTGGACATTTAATTCCATGATTTCCGGATGGTCAAAATAGCGTTCCAGGCCTGGCGCTTCCAAATCCCAATCAACCATGAGCACATTACGTCCCAGTCTAGCCATTTGCACACCGACATTGGCCAAGGCCATAGTACGACCTACTCCACCTTTCCATGAATAAAATGTAATTATGGCACCGCGTGCGGCTGTCAATGACATTCGATTAATCCTTAAAACGTGAGCTTGGGTGATACAGTGGGGGGTGTAGGACGCTTTGCAACAAATTGCAAGGGCTCGACATGCTGATTATTGAGCGAAGCTTGGTAAAGCTGATCGAATCTTTCCTGATATTGTGCGATCCATTCATCTTGAAACACAGGCGCTTTACTAATCGCACTTGCAATAGCCGGAGCCAATTGTCCCATTGCCTTTGAAAACTCTTGATAATCCGCCGTTGCTTCATTAATAAACGCCACACGGAATTTTGCCATATCGGCGGGCTGTATCCGTTTGGCAATCTCTGGAATAAACTGTCCATCGTGAACGACGACTGGAATCACCAACGGTTGATAGTTTGGTTTGCCAGTTGCTGCTTGTTGAGCGCGAGCCAACATCAAGTCAAGTTCGTGCAAGCACCAGTCACTGGCAAAGTAATCGCCGGAAAAAATGGCTACCATTACTTTTGAGGTTGCCAGATGTTCACCCAGTGCGTTTATCCAGTCGGCACCGACCTGAATACGCTCGTCGACGAAAATGTCCGGCTCTATTTGCAGTTCCTGTTGCAAATAGGCTTTGAGCAGTTTTTTAAAATGATCCCGGGTCCAGGGTGTCCACAACTCTTGGCGGCGGTAGCTGATAAAAACATCGTGTTGGTAGGTCATGCCTTGGTTTCGTCGGTTAGATACAGCCGTGAAGTTTACTATGTTTATGCAAGTGAAGATAATGCGGAACGATCCTAATCGAAGAGATCAAGGATCTGCCGAACAACGTGAGGCTCATCATTCACGATTAGTGCGGTTCGTAATCTCACAGCCCCCTACGCTTGCTATCGGCTGGACAGCTACCATAGACAATTTGTTTCGTCTGGCGGCAATTGGCCGTAGTAACGCAGTCATAATGTCAATTTGCTTGCCGAATACCTGAATTATTGGAATTGGATATTGAGCCCGACAGTCGGGTTATGGCCGTTGATCTGGTTTCCACGGCTAGCTTGGAAACCCATACGGAGCGTTAACTACCGGCACGCATCCCCAGGCGCGAGC
>NZ_JANIBK010000201.1 GCF_024505165.1 Methylomonas rivi | reverse complement strand
GAGCATCAGTCGCGCCAGCTCGGCCGGGTCGCGATGCACGCCGGGTTCGGCAATCGCCAGACGGGCGCCGGTCAGCAAGGGCCAGAAGAATTCCCACACCGAGACGTCGAAGCTGAACGGGGTTTTTTGCAGCACGCTGTCGCCGGGGCCAATGGCATAGGCGTCCTGCATCCAATGCAAGCGGTTGGCCAGCGCGGCATGGCTGTTGGCCGCGCCCTTGGGCCGGCCGGTGGAGCCGGAGGTATAGATGATGTAGGCCGGGCTTTCCGGATGCAGCCTTGGGCTGGGCGCAACACCGGGTTGGCCGTTCAAGTCCAGTTCATCCAGATCGTAGGGTACGCACTGCGTACCGCAAATGCCTTGCAACTTGGGCCACACCGCGCCGTGGCTAAGTAACAAGCCGATGCCGGAGTCTTCGATCATGTACGCCAGCCGGTCGGCGGGATAGTCCGGATCCAGCGGCACGTAGGCGCCGCCGGCCTTGACGATGGCCAGCAGGCCGACCACTAATTCCAAGGAACGTTCGACAGCTATGCCGACAGGAATTTCCGGGCCGACGCCTTGGTTGATCAAATAATGCGCCAAACGGTTGGCACGGCTCTCCAGTTCGGCATAACTCAGGGTTTGCTCGCCAAACGCCAGGGCGATCGCCTCCGGTTGCATGGCGGCGCGTTGGCTAATCAGGGTGTGAATCAAGCCCTCGGGATAGCGGCGCGGCGTGGCGTTCCAGGCAGCAAGCTGGCTTTGTTCGGCCCCTGTTAAAAGCCCGATATTCACTAGCGGCAGTTCGGGTTGCGCCAACCACTGCTCCAACACACTCAAAAAGTGCCGGCTCAAGCGGGCTATCGTCTCGGACTCGAACAGCTCCGCCGCATACACCCAATTGCCGCTAATCAAGCCGTTTTCATCTTCTTCGGTGACCAGGCTCAAATCGAATTGCGCGGCATCCACCTCGCGGCCGATACGCTCTATAGCCAGCCCCGGCAAGGTTTTCAGCACGCTCAAGTCGCGTTTTTGATGGTTCATCATCACCTGGAACAGCGGATTGCGGTTCAGGCTGCGCTGCGGCTGCAACAGTTCGACCAAATGTTCGAACGGCAGATCGGGGTGATCCTGCGCGCCCAGCACGGTTTGCTTGACTTGCGCCAGTAACTGCAAAAAGTTCAGCTCGCCGCGACAATCGCCGCGCAACACCAAGGTATTGACGAAAAAGCCGACCACTGCTTCGGTTTCGATCCGGTTGCGGTTGGCAACCGGAATACCGATGCGTAGATCGGTCTGGCCGCTGTAGCGATGCAACAAGGCCTGAAATGCGGCGAGCAATACCATGAACGGCGTGGTCGATGTTTCGACCGCCAACTGTTTCAGGCGTGCGCTGACGGTCGCCGACAAACTGAAACTTAGCGCAGCCCCGTGGCCACTGGATACCGCTGGCCGGGCATGATCGACGGGCAATTCCAGTACGGACTGTTCGCCGCCGAGTTGCTTAAGCCAGTATTGGCTTTGCCGTTCGCCTTCGCCTGCCGCCAGCCATTGCCGCTGCCAGACCGCGTAATCGGTATAGTTGATGGCCAATGCCGGCAAACGCGGTTGGCGCCGTTCCAGCGCCGCCGCATACAGTTCGGCAAATTCCTCCAACAGGCGACCGACCGACCAGCCGTCGGCCAGCAAGTGATGCAAGGTCAGCCATAATTCGTGGCGTTGCTCGCCGGTGGCAATCAAAGTCGCTCGCCATAATGGCCCTAGTTCAAAATCGAAAGGCACTACCGTTTCTTGTGCCGACCAGGCGGCCAACTCGACCGCCGCATTGGCACAGGCAGTGAAATCGATCAGACGCAACGGCGCCGGGACTAGAATTTCCGCTACTTGCAACGGTTTGCCGTCCATGGCGATGAAGCGAGTTCGCAACATGTCATGGCGGGCCGTCAAAGTTTCAAAACTGCTTTTCAATGCGGCCAAATCGAGCTGGCCGGACAATCGCAAACCGCCGCTAATGTGATAGGCGGTACTCTCGGGTTGCAGTTGCGCCAAAAACCATAGCCGCTCCTGGCCGTAGGACAACGGCAGCGGCCCGCTTAACCCGTAGCGCGAAATCTCGGCTTGCTTAAGCTCAACATTGGCCTCGACCTTGGGCTGACCGACGGCGTCCGCCAGTTCGGCTATGGTCTGTTTTTCAAACAACAGTTTCGGTGTCAGTTTGATGCCCTGCTTACGGCCGCGGGCAATGATTTGCAAGCTCAAGATCGAATCGCCGCCCAGCTCGAAAAAATTATCGGTCACGCCGACCGTATCGGTTTTCAATACCGTTTGCCAGATAGTCGCCAGCTGCGCTTCGAGTTCGTTGCGCGGCGCCACGGTTTCGCGCATCTGCTGCCGAGGTTTGGGCAAGGCCCTGCGGTCTACTTTGCCGTTGGCGGTCAGCGGAATCGCGTCCAGGGCCAGAATATGCGCCGGCACCATGTACTCCGGCAGCTTATTCGCCAGTTCAGCACGCAAAGCATGTACATCCAGCGCTGCCTGCCGCTCGGGCACCACATACCCCAGCAGTTGCAGACGGCCGTCGCTGGCGTCGGCTTCGGCAAGCACTAGGGCATCGGCGACGCCGTTCAAACCTCGCAGGATGCGACCGATTTCGTCCGGCTCGATGCGGTAACCGCGGAACTTGACCTGATTGTCCATCCGCCCCAACCAGACCAGATTGCCGCCATGACAAATCGCCCGGTCGCCGGTGCGGTAAAAGCGTTCACCGCTACGGAACGGATTGGGCAAAAAGCGTTCCGCCGTCATGCCGGGTTTTCCGTGGTAACCGCGCGCCAAGCCGGCTCCGCCGATATACAATTCGCCTGGCACATCGGCCGGCACCGGATTCAAATCGGCGTCCAGTAAATAGGCGTGCACGCCAGGCAAGGGGTTGCCGACAGGTACGGTAGCGCCGGTCTGAACCGCATCGGCTTCGTGGGTCAGCACACCGACCGTGGTTTCGGTCGGGCCGTAATGATTGATGACGCGGCACCGAGGTTTCAGTTTGCGAATGGTTTCCAGCAAATCCCACGGACACGCTTCGCCGCCCAGAATCAACACATGCTCGGGAAGCACGTCGGCAGGATTGGCTGCCTGCAGCAGGCCACGCAAATGACTGGGCACGATTTTCAAGGCACCGATGCGGTTGTCGCTCATCATCTGTGCAAAACGGTCCGGATCGGCGGCGCAGTCGGTGGAAATCAAACTCAACGACCGGCCCGAGCACAAAGCACCGAACAACACGGTGTGGCCAAGATCGGCGGCCGGCGTCGAAACCATTGCCATGGCGCAATCATCCGGCAACGCCAGACGCTGCAATACACCGTGCAGATACCGGTTCAAGGCGGCATGGCTGACGGTAACCCCCTTGGGTTCACCGGTGGAACCGGAAGTGTAGATGCGATACGCCGCCTGCTGTGAATGCAAATCGGGAGGCGCCCATTCGCTGGACAATTGCGCCCAATCCAGTGTGTCCAGATTCGCTATGCGGCAACCGTAAGCGGCCAAGTATTTTACGCCGGCATGACCGGTCACGACGCAGTTGGCGCCGCTGTCCCTTAGCAGTTGCCGCAAGCGTTGTTCCGGCAAGGAGGTATCCAGTGGCAGATACACCGCGCCAATTTTCAAGATCGCTAATAGACTAATCGGCAATAAGGTCGAACGCTCAATCAACACACCGACCGGCGTTTCTCGGGTGACGCCCTGCGCCAACAACGCGTTTGCCAGCCGATTGGCCGCCAAATCCAGCTCGGTAAAATTGAGGCTGCGCTGTTCGTCGCGCACCGCCAAGGCATGCGGCTGACGCAAGACTTGAGCTTGCCAGGCCGCCAACGGATTTGAAAACGCCGGCATCCAAGCAGTATCGGTTTCCAACACGCTTGGTGCGGTCGAGTCGAGCCGCACGTCAGCCAGCCGCACGTGCTTGCCGGCAACGATTTGTTGCAGCAAGTAGTGAAAGCGCCGCGCCAACAAAGTCATCGCACCCGGCTGAAACCGAGCTTTCTGTCCGGAAAAGGTGAAATGCAAGTGGCCGTCCAAACCGGCGATCAGACTTAGCGCATAGTTGTTGCGGCCCCGGTTATGCTTCAATAAGCCGCTGCCATCCTCGTCATCCAGCAACCCGACTTTCAGGCCTTGCATGGGTTGCTTCAATACTTCGTCCAGAGGATAGTTTTCGAACACCAAAATGGCCTCGAACAGACTTTTAGCGTCGCCAAAGGCGGCCAGGCGTTGAATCTCCGGCAACGGGGTGAATTCATAATCGCGCATGTCGGCGGTTTGCGACTGAATGGCTTGCAGCCAACTACTCAGCGCCTGTCTGCCGTCGAGCTCGACGCGCAGCGGCAAGGTGTTGATGAACAAACCGGCCATGGCCTCGATACCTGCCAGATCGGCCGAACGCCCCGACACGGTGACACCGAACAGCGCGGCATCGCAACCGCCATGCCGTCCCAGCAGCAAGGCATAAGCCCCCTGCAACAGCGTGCTAACTGTCACGCCGTAGCGGCGCGCGGCCGCTTGTAAGGCTTGCGTTTCGTTAGCCGGCAGGCTGATCTCGGCTTCTTCATAGAGCGAGGATTCAGTACCGTTGGAGTCTACCGCCAGCGGCAACGGCGTCATCTCTTCGCAACCGGCCAGGCTATTACGCCAGAAATCCAGCGCGCTACGCTGATCGCGGCCATTCAACCAATGCAGATAGTCGGCATAGGCCGGCACCGCCGGCAACGCTTTGCCATGGTAGCCTTGCATGACGTCGCGCAACACCAAGCCCATGCTCCAGCCGTCCAGCGCGATGTGGTGATGACTCCAGATCAACCACCAAACCTCGTCTTCCACCCGGATCAGGCTCAAGGCAAAACCGCGCCGACCGGCAAAATCGAACCCCTGCGCACGCTCGTCGCGCAGGCATTGCGCCAGCATTTCCCAACGTTCAGCGGGCGGCTTGCCGCGCCAATCGGCCTCGAACAAGTCGATGCTTCGGGTTTTGCAGACAATTTGCAGCGGCGCATGGACGTCTTCGTAACAATAAACCGATCGCAAGGCCGGATGGCGGGCGATGGCGTTTTGCCAGGCCGCGATGAACCCGTTCGTATTCAATGGCCCGCGTAGCGAGAATACCCGCTGATAGAAATACGGATCGTCATCACCGTGCT
>NZ_JANIBK010000200.1 GCF_024505165.1 Methylomonas rivi | reverse complement strand
CACCGCCGCGCCGGCCACGGCACTGCCTACCTGGCTATCGGCCGCCGCCTGATTGGGGCTGGCGCCGACTCGGCCCGATGCATACTGCCGGCAGGTATAATCGTCCTGCTGAAATTGTTCGAACGACATCGTTGACCCGGGCAAAACCATGACGCTGGGGCCGCTCGGCAGATGGGCACACCCCGTTAATAGTCCAAGCACTCCATACCCAACAAGCAATATTCCGCGATTCATGACCGATAACCTTAGCGTTGAGGAATGGGATCGACCTGGCGCCAACCGGCCGGACAATCCGCGACATAGGGATAATAACCCTCCGGATTATTGCAATAATACCAATAGCCGGCCGGAAATTGCTGTTGCACCGGCGGCGCGGGCCGTTCTATATACACCGGCGGACTGGACGGCACGGTGACGATCGAAGGCGGATAATAGGGATAATAAGGGTATGAGAAATAAGGCCGCGGGTATACCGGCAGCCCCAAATACAACCCAAAGCGCGGATAAGCATGATAACCGTGAAAACCGCCACGCCAATGGCCGTGATGATGAGGACCCGCCGACGCGGCGGCGGCCATCAACAGCAAGCCCGCCGCCAGCCAGGAAAAAACATGATTTTTCATTTTAACAACTCCCGAACGCAGATAAGGCAAATACACTTGAACCGGCAAAACTGATAGCGTTAAACGCCAATTTCCAATGCAAAAGAATGCAGACCCGGACACTACAGCGCATCGCTTATCTCCGGCTTAACATTCCGCGCACCCGCCGCCCCTATCGCTTGATGTCAGCAGGCTTATCGAACAAATAATGAACCATCCCGCGCGGATAGGCGAAAAAAATCAATCCGGCAGTTTGCAAACATTAATTTGTTTGTGTATATCCTCATACAAAGTTTTTGCCTTCAATTTAACTTGGTAGCACCGCGATGGCTCAGAATACCGGGACGATAGAATTCCATAGCTCGTTGGACCGTAAAAAAACAACCCGCCGTTTTGAAGCGCGGGAAAATTTAACGGCGGGTACCGCTGGCGACATCATCCTTGACGGCCCCGATGTGCATAAAACGCATCTCGGTATTCGGTTCGGCGCCGATGGCTTTCTGGTGTCGCCCGCCGGCGCCGGCGCCGTTTCCATTAACGGCAAGCCCATTCACGAGCCCAGCCCGGTTACGGATGGCGATTGGCTGGCATTGGGAACAACGCTGTTTCAAATCAAACTGCCCGAACAAACTCCGCATACCCGGCCTGGCGGCACCAATCAAGCCCATGTAACGGTAAACGACTCGGCCAAACCCCGAACATTGCTTATCGGCCGGCTGCCGAACTGCGACTTCCCTCTACCCTCGCCGCTGGTATCCAGAGAACACGCCCATATTATATGCGGATCGGGCGGCATATTTATCGAAGACCTCGGCAGTACAAACGGCACCTTTGTCAACGGCCGGCGCTTGGAAAAACGGGTTGCGTTACAAAAAGGCGACCGGGTCAGCATTGCCGCCTTTTCATTCGTTTTTACCGGGGACGAATTAAAACAGGTGGATTCGTCCGGACAAGTCAGAGTGGTGGTGCAAGGGCTCTACAAAGACGTTGTCGACCACGCCACCCGGCAAACCAAACGCTTATTGGATGGCATCGATTTAGTGATCGAACCCGGCGAGTTCGTGGTCTTATTCGGCACCAGCGGCTCCGGCAAATCGACCTTATTGGACGCCATGAACGGCCGCCGGCCGGCAAGCGGCGGCCGGGTGCTCTATAACGACACCGACTTATATGCCTCGTTCGACAGCTTCCGCGCCTCCATCGGCTATGTCCCGCAGCAAGATATTGTGCACCGCAAAATCCTAACGGGCCGGGCGCTGGCTTACACCGCCAAGTTAAGGCTGCCGAAAGACACCGATTCGAACGAGATTAATAACCACATTCACAGAGTTTTAGGCAAAGTCAAACTGGCCGACAAACTGAATTCTCCGATCGACACGCCGGCGCCGCTCAGCGGCGGCCAGCTTAAGCGTGTCAGCCTTGCCGTCGAACTGGTGGCCAATCCGAATATATTGTTTTTGGATGAAGCCACCAGCGGCCTGGATGCCGGCACCGACAAGCATATGATGAAGCTTTTTGCCGAATTGGCGACGGATGCCAAAACCGTGGTTTGCGTCACCCATAGTTTGGAAAACATCGACGTTTGCGACTTGGTAGTCTTGCTGCATAAGGGCCGCTTGGTTTTTTTCGGCCCGCCGCGCGAGGCATGCGGGTATTTTGGCCTCGAGCGGCTCAGCGAAGTGTACGATTTGCTGGAAGACGAGCAGGTTAGCGCGGACGAATGGGCCGGACGTTACCGGGCATCGGCGCTCTATTCGCGCTATGTACTTGGCCGCATGGCCCAAACCACCGGCTTGCCGGATAGCGCCGCGCTGGCGCCGCAAAAAAAACCGCTGTTCGGTTTTGACCTTAGGCAAGCCGGCACCTTGACTTTACGTTATTTCGATTTGGTGTTGTCGGACCGCAAAAATCTTTTGATTCTCTTGCTGCAGGCGCCCTTGATCGCGGTGTTACTCGGCCTGGTGTGCCAGCTTGAAGGCGACGCGGTTGCCAAGGCCCATTTAGAAACTACCATTGCGTTTTTGTTGATCGTGTCGGCCATTTGGTTCGGAACGCTCAATTCCGCCCGCGAAGTGGTGAAGGAACTCCCCATATACTTGCGCGAACGCTCGGTCAACCTGGGGATAGTGCCTTATTTGGTTAGCAAATTGTTCCCTTTGGCCTTATTATGCCTGCTGCAATGCATTATGTTATTGGGCATAGCGCACACCATGCTATCGTTGTCATTTAGCCTGCCCGGCAGTTTGGCCGCACTGTTTCTCGCCGCCTTTTCCGCCACCTGCATGGGGTTGGCGGTTAGCGCATTTGTCGACACTAACGATAAAGCCATTGCCATAGCGCCGATTTTATTGGTACCCCAGGTGGTGTTATCCAATGCCGTCGTTCCATTGGGAAAGGCCAGTCTATGGGTGGCGAAATCCAGCATGATCTCTTTTTGGGCGTTAGACGCAATGAAAAATACCTTACCGCAAAAAACCTTGGCACTTAAGGATTTAACCGGCAATCCGGCCGTACCGTTAACCGAAAACCTGCAAAGAGATCTCGCCATGGTTGCCCTGCTGGGGCTGGCGTTCATACTCATCGCCGTGGCCGGCCTTAAACGGAAGGATCGCCCGGCATGAACGATCAAAACGACCAAACCGTACTAAAACCCGAGGACCGGACCGTATTGCGCCCGCTCGAAACCCAGGCCGAATACCGCGCCTGCCCATTTTGCGGAGAGCGCAACCCGGTCTCTCGGTTACTGCTGAGCGCTTACACCTGCGGTCATTGCCAAAAAGAAGTCGCCCACATCGATTACGCGCAGAGCGGCGCAATCAGGGGCATTTTCGGCTGGATGCTGTCGCCTGGCGATGTGGTTTTAAATCGCTACCAAATAAAGTCCGTGCTGGGGAAAGGCGGCTTTGGGGCCGCTTACCTGGCGGACGATCTGGACTTGAGCGGTAAGCACAGAGCCTTAAAAGAAATACCCGTGCAAATGTTCGACGAGTATGAGACATCGCTGCTCAGCCGCCTCGACCATCCGGCCATACCCGATATTATCGACCGCCGCACCGTCGACGGCATGTGTTATTTGGTGCTGAAATTCGGCGGCAGCAGCACCTTAGCCAGTGCGCGCAGGAGCTATCCCGGCAATCAAATTCCGTTAGCAAAGCTATTGCCCTGGATTCAGCAGCTTTGCGAAGTGCTCGTTTACTTGCACGAACAGAATCCGCCCATCATTCACCGCGATCTCAAGCCCGGCAATATTCTGTTGGACGAAAACGAAAGGATCATGCTGATCGATTTCGGCATCGCCAAGGAAGTGGTCGCCGAGGACATGACCCGCACCTTGGGACGGGCGGCCAGCTTGCATTTCAGTCCCCCCGAACAGGTCATGGGCACCGGCACGGACGTACGCGCGGATATTTTTGCGTTAGGCGCGACCTTTTACGCCCTGCTGACCGGATGCAACCCGCCGCCGGTGCACGAACGCGTTGCCGGCAAGGCGTTAAAACCGCCCTCGGAATTTGTGAATAACTTGCCGCAAGCGATTGAAGATGCCATTCTGCGCGCGCTCGAATTAAACATGAACAACCGCCATCAATCGATTCGGGAGTTCGCCGCCGCCATGGCCCAGGTTGACGCTGCCGGCCCATCTCAACCGGCAGCGGCCGGCGGTTTTGCCGAGCGTACCTTGCTGACCGACAGTTTACCGCCGTCGGCAAATATGCAGTCCCGCAGCATCAAATTCACCCCCGACGGCGTGGCCATTAACCCGGGGACTGTCTCCGACACCCGGAACGATTCCGCAAGCCAACGGCAAGGCAAACTCAAAATTCCGCTGATTGCCGCCGGCGTCTGTTTGGCCGCCGTGGCTTCGGGCTGGTTTTATCTGCAACAACCCAAGGAAGAGTCCGTCCCGGAAACCGCTCCGCCGCCGCTGACCGAACGGATTGCCCCCAACGAAGAGAGCAAGCCGGTTCAGGCAATACCAGCCGTCCCGCCCGTTCCGGCCGCTGTTAATACCGCTACCCAACCGCCGCCCGCCGCCGATACTCCGCCATTATCGGAGTTGCCGGTTAAACCGGACAGCGCGGATAACTTGCCGGAAATCGCAAAACCCCAAGAACCCGCGGCACGGACGGCCGCGCGGCCGACAAGCTCGCAATCGGCCAAGGCCGCCGCGCCGGCCAAAAACAAACCTAAACGTAAACAACAACCGCCCGACGAAATAACTTCTACCCCTCAACAATCGTGGGTTATTATTCCGGGTAGTACCAAGCAAACCCATTGATGGCGGAATAGGGATTAATGCAAACTTCGGACGGCAAAGCGCGAAGCACCGTGGCCTCGGCTCCCGCATTGCTCTAGGACCTATTTCCATGTGGGCATCCGGCCGGAGAAACGATTATCCATCATGCCGAATAGCGGCTTTTTGCAATCCAATACTTGCCGCCAAATGTTTAAACCAGACTACTTCGAACCCAGGAGACAGCGTAATATGAAACTCGCGTTAAAACATAAACCCCTATTGTTGATTATTTTGAGCCAATTCATCGTATCCGGCTGCGCCAATACGCAAGGAAACGATTTATTGAAAGGCGCCGGCCTTGGCGCCTTAAGCGGCGCGGCCCTGGGTTGCGCAATCG
>NZ_JANIBK010000199.1 GCF_024505165.1 Methylomonas rivi | reverse complement strand
AATATTTATTTCAATGAGTTTATCGCCTTCAATTTTTAAGCAGTCTTTATATTTCCTGAAAGTGTAGTCCGCTGAGTGCCTTGAAAGTCCATAATTCTGTAAAGCGATTACGATAGTGTTTTGTGTTCCATATTCTAAAAACGTCGCCCAGTTTACGCCTGCATTATCTTCACCTAAGATTTCAACAAGCATGGCGTAGTAGTTGTTGAAGTATTTTTCAAAAAGAAACCGGAGAACACTTTCAATATCATCAATGATGTTTCCAATCAGGACATTGATATGTTTTTTACTGTTGTCGAACATCTCATAAGATGGTGTTCCGTTTTTATAACCGACCATTAGGGTACTGCCTTTGCGGTTGTAATAAGCAATAGATTCATTGATGATTTGGCTCAACGGAATTCCATTTATCCATTGATTCATCAGAACAGCATAATAGTCAAGTTGCTTTTCAGATTTAAATTGCTTTTCCTCTGTTTCCCAATGAAACATTGAATAGAATTTATGAAGCCATTCTTGGCATATTTCATAAGTCACCTTGCTTGGCATTTTGATGGCAGATGGATTCTTGGCTTGCTTTTTCAAAGCAATGAAAATCTCATTCTGTATTTTTAGTTTGATTAAATTGTTAGTGTTCAGAACACTTGAAGGAACTTCAACCTTTCCATTTTTCTTTTTTGCCAAATCAATAATTGCTTCCTTATTATCGGTAATCAGCTTTTTTATAATCTCACTGCTGTAATTAGCTCGCTGTATTTCAAGTGTATCAATGCTTATGATATTGGCAATGTATTCCAATATCTCTTTCATTGTTTTTGTTTCACCTTTTATGTCTGGATTTTCATTCAGAATTTGCTCAATCTTCTTTAGTTTATTGTCAATGTAGTTTTCAACGGAAGGATTGAGCTTGATTTCTGCATCACCGTTTAAAAGGGCTTCATGTTTTTTCCAGTCTTTATCGGTTTCCTTGATACAAATGATGTTACCTGACAATTCATGCTTAAGCCGTCCTGCTCGCCCTGCAAGATTCCAAAAGTCTATTGGCTGAAAAGCAGTTCTTCCGTTTTTGTTGTTCAAAATGAAAACATTTTTTGCTGGTAAATTCACACCTTCCAAAAGGGTTGATGTGCAAAATACATAGTTGATTTCTCTTTCTTTAAAAAGTCCTTCTACTTTATTTCTGATAATCTGCGGCAGATTGCCAAAGTGATAGCCAATTCCCCTGTTCAGAAATTCGCCCAAGTAGTAATCCTCGTGAATGTAAGTTCTGATTTGGCGAATAACATTTTTTACATTTCTGGAAACCTCAAACTGTTTATATTGATTTTTTTCAAATAGTTTTGTGGCCTTATCAATGGTCTCAAATCTTGAACTGCAATACACAATGTTACTTTCTTCGTCACCAATTACAGAAAGCAAATCATAAATCGTCTCCGACTTTGTTACGATTTTTGGTTCAAATAAATAGTTACCATTATCCAAGTAATGTGTAACCTTCTTTTCAATCAAATCAACAAAAAATAAATTTTGCGAAACCGGTGTTTCTATTGTCCTGAAACACTGCTTCTCGTCTTTTTTAAATAGTTTTAGAAAAACTTCAGGGTTCGATACATTCGGAGAAGAAAAATATAAATTTAGGTTGGGGTTTCTCCTTAGTGCCTTTGAAATTGCTGAATATGCAGTTACTGCCCGAATATCATTTTCTGCTGCCAGTTTGTGGGCTTCATCTATGAATAAATAAGCAAAAGAAGGATTTTCCTTTTGGGATAGATAGCTCAAAAGCCTTTCAGGCGTAAGCACAAAAATGTAATGCTGTTCTGTTGATGGTAATTCAGAAACATTAGAGTTGGTTATTACGGTGTAATTATAGTGCTCCAATACATCTTTGAGTTCTTTGTTCAGGTCAATTGAAAACTGGTTAATCAAAGCCCTGGTCGGCACCATGATGACAATATTCTCAGGCGGTTTATTGCCAACTACTTTTCTGATGAATGATTTAATGATAAAAGATTTTCCCATTGATGTGGGGCCAGAAAAGCTAAAATGCTTCGAACCGCTTATTTTCTTGTAAAGCTCAAATTGAGAATCAGTGAAAATCAAATCTTCGGTATCGGGAACGGCTTGAATAAATTCCTTGACCTTCTTTTCCAGTTCTCTGTCAAAGGGTAATTCAGAACTGTTATTCTCATCTTTTAAAAACTCAATTCCAGGAAAGTTTCCTAATTTTGCCAATACTGAATGAGAGAAAGTCTGATAATAGGGATTTGTATTATAATCTTCATTGAGCAAGGTTATAAGTTGGTAAGCTTTGTTCCTTGCTTTCGGGTTTTTTGAGTTTGAAAGGATGTCGGCAAAGCGTAAAGTGTCATTCAATTCTTTTTCGGTTAGCTTTATGTTTATGCCATTATCAAAAAATAAATTATTTGCCAAGAGTTTAGCTGCTTTATTATTCAAGTTAATAAAGTATTCATCTTGCAAAACATCATTAGCTAAACGCTCTATCATTACTCTGCTCGCGTAATTTTTTTGATAATTTCTTTTCGTGTTTTATCTAGTTTCATGAATGGAAAAACATAAACGTAAAAGGTGTAGCTGAAAAGCTCGTATTCCTCAATTTTATTTTTGATGTGATTCATCTTGCTTTCAACTTCGGCTTTTATTTTGGACTTAATCAAAGCCAGAAATTTATCGTTGCTCAGCCGCTTTTCTTGATCCGTTGGGTCAATCTCAAATCCTGCGAAAATGGCGAAGGCGTTGTTTTTTACAATTGGGTCGGTATCGCTCGCCTTGGGTATGATTATCGATTTTAAGAACTGGTATAAATCTTCATCAAATGCCTCTTTGCACAACTGGGAATTGATTAAACCAATTTCATCATGGATGTTGTTCTTTTTCCTTGTCAGAAAATCGTGGATTGATTTAAAGGCATGGGAGATTGATGTTGTCAGACTTTGTTCGAGTTTAGATTCTCCAAAAATCAGTTGGTAGTTTTTGGGAGCCAATTCAAGCAGGTGAATACCATCCGAACCTTTGGCATAATCGTTTGACGAAAGTTTGATTTCTAATTTTGTTAGGATTTTAGGGGCTTTTAAATGCGATTCTAAAAAACAAAACAGAAGTAATTCACCTGCTTCGCCATCATTAACTCTTGCATCTCTGAATTTTGACGCAGCCTTTTCAACGAGTTCATAATAGCGTTGGTCTTTTTCAAATTCTTTGATTTCCTTTTTTGATAATGCAAAAGGAATCATGTGGTTTCCCAATTGCTTTATCAGTTCATCATAGCAAAACTGGTTATTCTCAATTTTAAGAATATGCAGGTTGAGTTTTGAATTGGTATCAGGCACATTACGTTCAATCTCTTTGTAAAAGAGGTCTAAGAAATTTTCTCTTATGCTGGGTTTAAAGTCCATGAATGCTTAGTGCTGGGTGTTCTTCACAATGAGGCACAACGTTTGTGTATATTCTATTGTGATTATTCCGCCAAATTGGTGGGTTACACACAATTGTTTATATTTTTTTTAAACTTCATTTATAACAGCACTCTTTTATGTATAACAAATTATTAAGCTGTTAACGGCATATCTACCTGAGAAGGAACGTTGTCATGCTAATATATTGATTGGCATATGATTTATCCTTTTGTATATCATTTGCGATAGGCCAGTTATGGCTTTTGACCATCCGATTGCGGCCATTGAATCATTTTGACCGATAGGGCCGTAGGTACCGATTAGCAACGCGTAATTGTACGAAAGCTAGCATCATTCCACCGATTACGCTTCGCTAATCAAGGCTACGAGGGGAATATACCATACAGGCCTTAGACAATAGGCGGCAGGTAAAGCGCATTTTTTGGCTATTCAATGGAATTTACTGATTGGTCGCGGTAGGAATACCGGTTGCCCCCGCACAGTTCCCAGCGAGCTCCACTAGCGCACAGGCCTGTCCCTCAAGTACGAACATCAAAGCGGTAACACGGGTGGATTGTAATAAACGCTACAACCTCGCGCCGCTTGGTGCACGCCAGTTTGGGTTGCGACGCGACCGCCATCTCTTCGAATTCATCGCCGGAAAGCGGTCGGTCAAATTCCGATTCATGGAAGCGGTCAGACGTCAAAGAGCACAGCCGACCTACGGCCAAAACCAAGGAGGCAAATAACAAGCCGCCTTGACTTCCTCAAACAGAATAATATGATATGCAATATGAAAAGACTCCGTGTCGTTTTGGATACCAACATTCTCGTCGCCGCATCCCGAAGCAGGAATGGCGCTTCATTTGCCCTGCTGTTGGCCCTAAAAAACGGTAACTATACAGCGCTGGCGTCGGTGCCGCTGATGCTGGAATACGAAGCGGTGCTGAAGCGACCTGAACAACTGGCTTTCGGCGCGCGTACCGCGGCCGCGACCGATGCTTTCCTGGATGCACTGTCGTTATTTATTGAACCGGTACATCTGCATTACCTTTGGCGACCGCAATTACGTGACCCAGCAGATGAAATGGTGCTGGAAACCGCATTAAATGGTCGTGCCGATGCGCTGGTCACCTTGAATATTGCTGATTTTGTTCCCGCCGGCCATTTTCGACTGCCGGTGTTGACCCCAGGTGCTTTTTTGCGCCAATTGCAAGTGGAGAAAACCTGATGACTAACTATGCGCTGCGCGTCCCCGAATCTCTCTTTACTTATGCCCGCAAAGTGGCTGAGGAAGAGCATGTATCAATGAACCAGTTTTTCGTCATGGCCATTGCAGAAAAGGTTTCCGCATTGAAGACCGAGACCTATTTTCGTGAGCGGCAAGCGCGCGGCGAACTAAATGCTTTTGACACTTGGCTCAACGCCAGTCCTGATGCAGAACCTATGGCGGGCGATGAGCTGATTTGACATCAGCCGGTTTATGCCGCGGTTCAATTCACTGTCGTCGGTATCTGGTGGGATAAAAGCGACCCTCATGGCGGATGTTGCGGGCCAAAGCAAAGGCAAGGCGGCTTGTTTCCCCCGTACACGTATTATTAGCAACCCCCCTGTTGGTTGCCTTATCTTTGCCATAACCGCCGGAATGGGTCGTTGACAACCTGTTAACACCTTGAAATAACTCGGCCCCAAGCGTCAGGCATCCGGTATTTCAACACCTAAGCCGGGTACCCTTTATTTTTTCTCGACCCAACACCGCTTCCGCCGCCAGCAAGGCGGAAATACTCACCCCGGCGATACCGCCGCCCGGCCGGGTCCAGTGTCCGGCATGGAACAAGCCCGGCAAAACCCC
>NZ_JANIBK010000198.1 GCF_024505165.1 Methylomonas rivi | reverse complement strand
CATGTCGACATGGCCCCGCCGTTTTTGGGTGTGGCGCCTTAAAAAACCCATGCCTTCATTAATCCCGGCTCCAGCAGGGGCCTCCAAACCCAAAACGCTCAAGCCGACAACCGATTCTCCGGCAAAAGTCGCCCCGAGTGCTTTACAATGCCGACATGCATAACGATGCCGGCATTGTCCAGACCCTATTCCCCGAGTTGTCCGCCAGCGATCTCGCCTTGGTCAATCAAGCGCTTTTATTAGTCGAACAAGCTTGCGCAAATAATTCTCGGCCCCAGCACAGCCCCCGTCCCAAAGGCATAGATGTCGCCGGCATTTTGACCGCGGTTCACATCGATATCGATTCCATTCTGGCCGCTGTTTTGAGCGACTCCCGCCTTGAAGGCTATCTGGACGAAGCCGGTATTACTAAGCGGTTCGGCCCCGTGGTCGCCGCTTTGGTAAAAGACGTCAACTGGCTGAACAAGGTCAGCATTTACAATCAGGACATGGCTAACCAGCCTAACCAAACCGAAATCCTGCGCCGCATGCTGCTGGCCATGACCCACGATGTGCGCGCGGTGCTGATCAAACTGGCTTATCGCATTCAACGTCTGCGCGGCCTGGCCCAGGAAGACGCTCAGATCCGCAAATTTATCGCCCGGGAAACCCTGGATATCTACGCGCCATTGGCGAATCGCCTGGGTATCAGCCAATTCAAGTGGGAACTGGAAGACATGGCCTTCCGCTACCTGGACCCGGACCGTTATCGCGGCATTGCCGAATCGCTGGCCGATAAGCGCGTTCAACGCGAAGCCTGCATCGACACATTTCTGCACGACTTGCGGCAAGCGCTGGACGAACACCACCTCAACGCCAAAGTCTACGGCCGCCCCAAGCACATTTACAGCATCTGGTGCAAAATGCGCCGTAAACAGCTGCCGATCGAAGAGCTCTACGACCTGCTGGCGGTCCGCGTGATCGTCGACGATGTCACCGCCTGCTATACCGTGCTGGGTCTGGCGCACGGCCGCTGGCAATACATCCCCAAGGAATTCGACGACTATATCGCCAACCCCAAGGAAAACGGCTATCAATCCCTGCATACCGTGGTGGTGGACAAACAAGGCAACCGTATCGAAATTCAGATCCGCACCCGCGCCATGCACGAATTCGCCGAACTCGGGGTCGCCGCGCACTGGCGTTATAAGGAAGGCGGCCGCCACAACGCCGCTTCGGAAAAAAACATCACTTCGCTACGTTTATTGCTGGAAGAACGCGGCCAGGACAACCTGCTGGAAAGTTTTCATACCGAACTATTTTCCGACCGGGTGTTTGTGCTGACGCCTACAGGCAAACTGGTCGACCTGATCAAGGGCGCCACGCCGCTGGATTTCGCCTACGCCATACACACCGACATCGGCCACAGTTGCCGGGGCGCCAAGGTCAACGGCCAGATCAAACCCTTGACCTACCCGTTAAAATCCGGCGAACAGGTGGAAATCATCACCGTCAAAAACGGCCACCCCAGCCGCAACTGGCTGGACCCGAACTTGGGCTATTTAAAAACCCCGCGCGCGATCGGCAAAGTCAAAAGCTGGTTTAAACAACAGGAGCTCGGCGACAACATCGCCGCCGGCAAAAGCCTGCTGGACAAGGAAAGCAAACGGCTGGGCTTAAAAAGCGTCGACCTGAACGAACTGCTCCGCCATTTCAAAATGCCGGATACCGACCATTTGTACCAGGCGCTGGGCCGCGGCGACATCAACAACCGGCAATTGGCCGGCGCATTGAAAATACCGGAACTGGCGCCGGCATCGTTTAAACTCTCGCCGCCGCAAACCAGTCCCAAATCGACCGTTACGGTGGCGGACATGGATAACCTGGTCACCAGTCTGGCGCACTGCTGCTCCCCGGTCAACGGCGACGACATCGTCGGCTACATTACCCACACCCGCGGCATTACCATCCACCGCACGGACTGCGCCAACATCCTGCACCTGAGCCCGGAACAACAAAGCCGGCTGGTCGCGGCCGAATGGAGCGGCAGCCATCATGCCCGCCACAGCGTACCCATCGTCATCGAAGCCTTAAGCGGGGACAACCTGCTGATCGACGTCTCGCAGCTGCTGCATTTCGCCAAGGTGCACATTACCGACGCCTCGCTGAAAACCCACCCCGACCAATCGGCCACCCTGAACCTGCAATTGCAGATCGAAAATACCGACCAGTTGAGCCTGGTACTGGGGCGAATCAGCCAGCTGCCAAATGTGACGGATGTCCGACGCAAGGTTTGAGCCGATTTTGCCGCCACCCCCGGCATTTGCCTAAGCATTTCGCCGCCGGATTTTTCGGCAACAGACTTGAAAAACCCGCTCGCTATCCCCAGTTAGCCACAGTCCCGTTTTTTAACTTGCACGAGTAACACTATGACTGTAGAAGCAAAAAAAGAAACCCTGGGTTTTCAAACCGAAGTGAAACATCTGCTGCATTTGATGATTCACTCCTTGTACAGCAACAAGGAAATCTTCCTGCGCGAACTGATCTCCAATGCGTCCGACGCCGCCGACAAACTGCGCTTCGAAGCCCTGGCCAACGACAGCCTGTACGAAGGCGACAGCGAACTGAAAATCCGTGTTGCGTTTGACGAAGCCAAAAAAACCATCACCATCACCGATAACGGCATCGGCATGACACGCGAGGAAGTGCAGGATCACATCGGCACCATCGCCAAATCCGGCACCAAGCAATTCTTCGAAAAACTCACTGGCGACCAAGCCAAGGACAGCGAACTGATCGGCCAATTCGGCGTGGGTTTTTACTCCGCCTTCATCGTCGCCGACAAAGTCACGCTGACCACCCGTAAAGCCGGCGCATCCCATGAAGAAGGCGTGCGCTGGGAATCGGCCGGCGAAGGCGATTACAGTATCGAAACCGTCGATAAAGCCGGCCGCGGCACCGAAATCGTGCTACACCTGAAAGAGGGCGAAGACGAGTTTCTAAACAGCTGGAAACTGCGCTCCATTATCAAAAAATTCTCCGACCATATCTCTTTGCCCATCATCATGGACAAGGAAATCCCGGCCGAAAAAGACGAAGAAGGCAACGAAACCGCGCCGGCCCGCGTCGAAGACGAAACCGTCAACAGCGCGTCCGCGTTATGGACCAAAAACAAGGACGACATCAGCGCCGAAGAATACAACGAGTTTTACAAGCACGTAGCGCACGACTTCCAAGACCCGCTGATGCATGTACACAGCAAAGTGGAAGGCACCAACGAATACACCTTGCTGCTATATGTACCCGGCCGCGCACCGTTCGATTTGTGGGACCGCGACGCCAAGCACGGCGTCAAGCTGTACATCAAAAAAGTCTTCATCACCGACGACGCCGAGCAATTGATGCCGCGCTACCTGCGTTTCGTGCGCGGTATCATCGACACCGACAGCTTGCCGCTGAACGTATCGCGCGAGATCCTGCAACAAAGCAAACAGATCAGCAACATCAAAGCCGGCTCGGTGAAAAAGGTATTGGGCATGCTGGAAGATTTGGCCGAAAACGACGGGGAAAAATACCAGCAATTCTGGGAACAGTTCGGTAACGTCATCAAGGAAGGTCCGATTGAAGACCACAAAAACAAGGATCGCGTGGCCAAACTGCTGCGCTTCTCGTCCACCCATACCGACGATAAAACCCAAAACGTCTCATTGGCCGACTACGTCAGCCGAATGAAAGAAGGCCAGGACAAAATTTATTTCGTCACCGCCGACAGCTTCGCCGCCGCCAAAAACAGCCCGCACCTGGAAGTGTTCCGCAAAAAAGGCATCGAAGTATTGTTATTGTCCGACCGTATCGACGAATGGCTGGTATCCAGCCTGACCGAATTCGACGAAAAACACATGCAGTCGATTGCCAAGGGCGAGCTGGATCTGGACAAATTCGATACCGAAGAAGAGAAACAACACCAGGAAGAAGTCAACAAAGATTTTGAATCGGTGCTGAAACAAATTCAGGAGGTATTGAAAGACAAAGTCAGCGAAGTCAAAGTCAGCCACCGCCTGACCGACTCGCCGGCCTGCTTGGTCACCGGCGCTTACGACATGAGCCTGAATATGGAACGCATCATGAAAGAAGCCGGCCAATCCATGAACATGATGGGCATGGGCGGCAGCAAGCCGATTTTCGAAATCAACCCTGACCACGCCATCGTGCAGGCCTTGAAAAACGAACAGGATGATGCTCGCTTCGCCGACATCAGCCATATTTTGTTCGACCAGGCCATACTGAGCGAAGGCGGCCAGTTGGACGACCCGGCGGCGTTTGTGCAGAAGTTGAATGGGTTGTTGCAGGGGTTATTGAAGTAACCTGATCCTATTTGGAAAAGGCCGGGAAACCGGCCTTTTTTGTTATGGTTGGAGCCGTATATCGATTATTGCGATAATACACAGCTCTATTCAATTACTGGTTATGTTTCAAGGAAACGAAAGATGAATATTCGAAACGAACTGAGCAACCTCAGCGAACTTACTTCGATAGGACTGGCATTGGCAGATTTTTGCGAAGCGCTGGCAGAAGGTGGTCTATTTGAGAGGAGTGATGCTAGGTGGGTAATGCGGCCAAATAATTTTGTAACATTAGAGCCTCACTGGAAGCGAGTCAAGAACATTGCTATTAGCCTAAGAGGAAAACCAGAAGAATTCGCTCCGTTACCAGAACTTCCAATTAAGGCTGGAATGTCTGGGTATAGCGAATGCAAAGTTGAATCTCCAAGGCAGCTTGCCGCAGCAGCTTTCTATATCCGTCGCGCACATGAAATTTACGAAAGAGGCAGAACTCGTCTTCCAAAAGGGCAGAAGGTTGTTGAAACCTAAATGATACCTACGCTGGATAGCTCTGTAGGGTATGCACCGCGTACCTTTTGCTTTCGCCGTCGGGAAGCCATGTAGGGTGGGCACGGTTTTTGTGCCCACGCGGAATTTAAAACTGGGATGAATATTGTTTCGCTACCGCGAAGCCTGATTTAACGCCGGTTCGCGGACCGGCAACCGCGATACTTTTCTTTGGACGGCCAAAGAAAAGTATCCAAAAGAAAGGCCGCCCCATGCCGCTTTTTCCCTGCGCTCCTCGGATTTGAACGGGGTTTTTCGAAAGGGCATCCCAGCCCTTGCGAAAAACGCGCGGCTTCCCTGCCGCGCCCCTGTCGGGCAAATCCGCTCAAACCCTCCGGTGCTCGGCGCGGCATCAGGGGAATGAAACCCTCTCGGTGATATAACTGGAACTGTAAGTCAGG
>NZ_JANIBK010000197.1 GCF_024505165.1 Methylomonas rivi | reverse complement strand
AACCGTTTGCCGCGCGACCGGGCCGAACAGGCCGCGGCGGGCGAAGCCCAGCACATAGGCCGCGCCGACGATGGCGGAAAATAAAACCGCAAGGGCCAAGGCCGGAAAACTTTGCAGCGTGCCCAGCAAAATCAATAATTCGGCCGGGAAACCGCTGGTCAGCGGTACGCCGATACCGGACAAGGCAAACAGAAAAAACAACGCCGTCAAACGCGGCATGGGTTTGGCCAAGCCGCCCAAATGCGCCAATTCGGTGCTGCCAAGGCGCTGTTGCAGCATGCCGGCGATCAGCATCAGGCTGCCGGCGACCATGCTGAAATTCAACAATTGCATGACCGCCCCCTGCAGGCCTTGCAGGGTTAATGAGGCAACGCCCACCAACACCAAGCCTACATGGCTGATGCTGGAATAGGCCAGCAAGCGGCGCAGATTGGTTTGCCGCAAGGCGATCAGCCCGGCATAAACCAAGGTAATGCAGCCGATAATGGCCATGAGCCAGCGGTGTTCGCCGGCCGCGGCCGGCGCCAGCGGAATGGCGAAACGCACGATGCCGTATACGCCCAGTTTCAAGCCCGTTAGCAAGGCGGTGATTTGGGCGGGCGCTTCCATGGCTACCGTGGGCAGCCAAGTATGAAACGGTATCAGCGGCGCTTTTACGGCAAACCCCAGCATGAATAACAATAAGACCAGGTTTTGCAAGTCGTTCGCCAGCGGCGTTTGCAGCAAGGCCGGCAGACTAAAGCTCAGCGCTTGCGCCGCGCCGCCGGCCAGCCCGGCGTGGTTCAGCCCCAGCAGAATAATGCCGAACAACAGCGGCACGCCGCCGAACAGCATGTACAGGGTATATTTCATGGCCGCATAACGGCGTTCCGCGCCCATGCCCCACAGGCCGATCAAAAAAAACAGCGGCGGCAGAGTCAGTTCCCAAAACAGGAAAAACAACAGCAAATCCAGGGCGGTAAATACGCCGAGGGTGATGCTTTCCAGCACCAGCAGCAAGGCCAGATGAAAGCGGGGTAAAGGTTGCGCGTTGTTCCAGCCCGCCAGTACGGCCATCAGGGTCAGCCAGGCAGTCGCCGGCAAAAACAGTAGCGAAATGCCGTCCACGCCAAGCAGATAATGCACATTCAGGCCCGGTATCCACAAGTGGTCTTCCTGGAATTGGAAGCCGCCGAAAGCCGGATTAAAGCCCCATACCACCAGCAGGGTGAATACCAATTCGGCGCCGGCCACCAGCAAGGTCAGGCGTTTGGCCAGCAGCGGATCTTTGACCGCCCCCAGCAGCAACGCGCCCAGCAGGGGCCAGATCAGGCATAAGGACAATAGGGGAAAAGGCTCATTCATGGAGCGGGCTCGTTGGCATGGTGGCTGCGGTGTTCGGGGTAGTGTTCGCCGATTTCGCTGGCTTCCTGGTCGATGAATTTCAGCCAGGGCGTGGTGTAAAAGCCGGTCGCCACCAGCAAGCCGCAAACGGCCAGGGCAATGATGCGTTCCTGTATCACCGGATGATGGATGCTGCTGTAGGGTTGCATGAATCGTCTGGGGTAGGCGATAAACAGGCGCTGAAACGCCCACAATAAAAAACCGGCCGCCAGCACGTTGCCGACCAAAATGGCAATCGCGATCAGCCAGCCGTGCTCCTCGATGGCGCCTTCGATCAGCAAGTGGGCGGCATCGAATCCCGGCGTGCCGGGCATCACCATGGTGCTGAGGGCGGAGATCAGAAACAGCAGGCCGATCGCGGAATTATTCTCGAACAAGCCGCCCAGCCGGGGCAGATAAGAGGTGCGGGTGCGCTCGTAAATCAGGCCTATGCTGAACAGCATGCCGGCGGTCGCCAAACCGTAGGCCACCGACAGTAAAATACTGCCTTCCAGCGCAAAATCGTTGAACGAGAATACCCCTATCACCAGCATGCCGGTATGGCTGATCACCGCAAACGCCAGCAAGCGGCGCATGTTGATCTGCATCAGCGCCAGCAGGGCGCCGTAAAAAATCCCGATCAGGCCCAAACTCACCACAAAATCGGCCCAATCTTCGGCCGCCCCCGGCACCAAGGGCAAGATAAAGCGGATCAGGGCGTAAACGCCCAGTTTCAGGCCGTGTAAAAAAATTGCCGCGCTGGCGGCGGTGCCGTGTTCCGCCAGCAAGGGCAGCCAGGCATGAAACGGAAACAACGGCATGCGCACCGCAAAGCCGAAAAACAGCAGAATGAAAATCAGCGTTTCATGCGGAATGGCCAGATTATGATGTTTCAGGGTCAGCCAGTCGAAGCTGAAATCCAGGCCGCTTTGCATCAAACCCGCGCTCAGCAATAAAAATCCGGCCAGACTCATGCTTAAACCGGACAGCCAATACTGCAATACGGTCTTGATCACCCGGTTGCGTTGGCCGCCGGTACCCGCCGATACCGTCAGCAATACCACCGGCACCAGTTCCAGCAAGCACCAAAACCAGAATTGCATGGCGTTCAGGGCCGCGAAGGCGCCGATCAGAATGCCCTGATAAGCCAGCAAACAGGCCACGAACAACCTGTCGCTGCGATGGCGGGTAATCATGGTGTAGACCAGGGCCAGCAAACCCAGAATGGCGGTCAAGGGGATGAACAGAATGTTGGTGCCGTCGACGCCGACTCGATAACCGGCCCCTAAAAAATCCAGGCTTTCGGCCAAATGTATGCCCGGCGCCCGGGAATCGAACACCCGCAATAAATAAAGGCTCAGGGCCAGATTCAGCAATGCGCCGGCTAGGCCGATATTCAAACTGCGGGCCGGCTTGTTGCACAATACCAAGCCCATCGTCAACAGCGGCACCAGGGTTAGCGCCGTTAACAACGGAAAGCCGGTGGCCGCGTGCCAGTAAACGATATCGGTCATGCGCCATACCCCAAGGCCACCATCAGGGTGATCAACACAAACAGGATCAGATAGCGCGGACTCGATAATAAGCGCTCGAAGCGGTTGGCGCGCCGCCCCAGCCGGCGGCCCCAGCGGATCGAGTCGCGGCCTATGCCGCGTAAAATAAAGCGGTATTCGAACCAGCTTAGCAAGCCCGCCGTCCACTGCGCCAGTTTGCCGGCTAGTCCGCTGCCGCGGGCAAAGCTATCCTCGTCGCTGTCCAGGTTGGCGCCCATCCTGCGTTCCTCCCATTCCGCCAGGGAGGAAATGGCTTGGATGGCCGGCCCCGGCACGCCCAGCGCGGGGTCTATGATGCGGTCGTCGATAGTGCGCATGTCCTTTGCCAATTGCTGAATCGGTTTGACCAGCATCCAATCCAGCGCCGATTCCAGCCAGCCGCGTTGCAGCGAAGCCATGAACGCCCAGCGGCAATCGGCCCAGCGCGGCGGCACCGGCCGGATGGCTTGGCCTTGGGTGGCGTGCAATATCGATGGCGCGGTCAGCAGCAAGTAGCAGCGTACCACCGCGTGCGCGCATAAATGCCAGCCGGCTAGATCCCAAAATCCCAAGCCGCATTCCAGAAACATCAGGCCCAGTTGGGCCGAGGCGGCGTAAACCTGAGAACTTTTGATGTCGGTTTGGCTCAAGCCCACCCAGTAACTGTAAACCGCCGTCAAAGCGCCCACCAGCGCCAGCAACAGCATGGCCGGCGGGGCTTGGTTAAACAGGGGCCGCAATTGAATCAGCAAAAACACCCCGGCGTGTATCATCACGCCGCCGTAAAAAATGGCACTGGAGGGGGTCGGTCCTTCCATGGCCCGCGCCAGCCAGGGGGTAAACGGAATTTGCGCCGATTTGGCAAAGGCCGCCAGTGCAAAGCACAACGCCAGCAGCGTGGCGTCGCCGCGATCCAGGTCGGTTGTGCTTTGGTTGATGATTTGCCAATCGGCGCTTTCCAGCCAGATCAGGGACAGGGCGATGCCGAGCAGAAAGCCGCCGTCGCCGACCCGGTTGGTGACAAACACCCGGGTGGCGTTGTGGGCGGCGGTAGGCCGATCGTAGGCGTACGCGATCAGCCAATAGGAACAAACTCCCGCGACTTCCCAGCCGATAAAGGTAAATACCGCATTGCCGGATAACACCAGCAGCAGCATGGCCGCCGCAAATAGATTAAGGATGAAAAAGAAACGATGAAAGCCGGCTTCACGATGCAAATAATTCACGGAAAATCGCATCGCGATCAGCAGCAGCAGCGAAAATAGCGCGGCTAAACTCAGATTAAAACCCGAGCCGCGCAACGAGAAGGCGATGCGGAAGCGGCCGCTGTCGAGCCAATGGCCTAAGACATGCTCTTCCGCCGACAGGCCGTACAAGCCGGCCAGCCAAAGGCCGATGGCCGTCAACGCGGCCAAGCCGACGGCAGTCAGGCCGATCCGGCTAGTGACGGCTTCGTCTTGCTCGCCGTCGATAAAATCGAAAAAATGCAGACCGCCTATCGTTACGGCTGCCAAAAAAGGCAGCAAGGGCGGCAGAACTATCCAGCAGGCATCCATCAGTCCGATTCTCCGCTAAATGAGGGTTGTTTAATCAGCATCGGCGCTACGGCACGGGTTTCGTCGCGATAGCAATCGGGCGAATTATCCCTTAGCGGCAAGGGCTCATCGGCGGCTTGCCAGGGCATAAAGCCGCTGCCGCGCCGGAACACGAAAATGTCGCCGCTGTCCGGATCCTTGGCGCTCAGATGTACCCAGCCGCCGCCGATCAGTTCCCGCAGACTTTCCTGCCGGCCGTAGATGCGTTCCAACACGTCGGTCTTGGCCTCCACCACTATCTGCAGGCGCATGGCTTCGTGGATCTCCACCATCTGCAACGGCAGGCCGGTGCGCAAATCGCTGCCGGCGCCTTCCATGACGCCGAACAGGCCGGTGACGTTATGCGGAATTTTGGTGCCGCAGCCCAAGCGCTCGTTGTTGACGCTGGAAAAATAATATTCCAGGCTGATCCCGGCGCCGACCGGGCCGGCGGTCAGCAAAATGTTTTCCAGGATACCACCGTCCGCATCCTGGCTGGGGTCGTAGGAAATCAAAAACAGCCGCCGGTCGAAAAATATTCCCTGCGTTGCGGCGCGGCGGCCGATGAAAGCCGCCGCATTGGTGGCGTGGCCGAATTCGGGCCGGACTTGGCTCAAGTCCATGGCCCGGTTTTCCACATGTCGAACCGCGGCCCGGGCGGTTTTCGGATAAGCGGACGAAGCGAAGCGGCGGCAGCGTTCCGCCGCCGCCAAACCGTCGGCGGCCTCCACGCAGGCTTTAAACGCGGCAAATTCGGCTTGGCTTGCGGCGGGAATTTGTTCCAGGTCGAACCAGCTGATAATGTCGCTGCAGGTATCGTGCTGAGCGCCGACAAACCAGGTGTCGTCGGGAATCGTAATACCTTGTTCGCCCAACAAGTGCCGTACCGGCGGCCGATTGGCCATGGCGGCAAAAGCGCGGGCATTCG
>NZ_JANIBK010000196.1 GCF_024505165.1 Methylomonas rivi | reverse complement strand
AAACCGCCGCCCGCTTCGGTAACGCGGAATCCTCCGGAGCGTCCGGCAACGCACCCGACTGGCGCGCCGCCGGCAAACTCGCCGGACAACTGCGAACTTTGCTGAATGGTAACGACTTCGTACCTCACGAACTGTTAGTATTGCTGCAAGACGCGCTGCCGGGACAAAATTTTCAGCGGCAGTTACGCACGTTTGAAAAACAGATTAATGCTATCGATTACCGGCAAGCGGAAAAAACCCTTGCCGATTTGGAAGCCATTGCAACGCAGCATATACAGAAAGGATCGGCATGACTGAACCACTCAAGCCCTTGATTCTGATCGTCGACGACACCCCCACCAACATTCAGATCTTGGCGGAAAACCTCATTAAGGATTACCGGGTCAAAGTAGCCGCCAGCGGCGAGGACGCTCTGCGCATCATTGCGCACCAGGGTTTGCCGGACCTGATTCTGCTGGATGTCATGATGCCGGACATAGACGGTTACGAAGTATGCCGCCGGCTGAAAAACGACCCGCACACCAATTCCATCCCCATTATCTTCGTGACCGCGTTAAACGAAGCGGCCAACGAGGAATTCGGCCTCAACCTGGGCGCGATGGATTACATTACCAAACCCTTTTATCTGCCTGTCGTAAAGGCGAGGATACGCAACCATATCCGCCTCAAACAGACCACCGACATGTTGGAATCCATGGCCTGGATAGACGGGCTGACCGGCATTCCCAACCGGAGGCGTTTCGATCAGATGCTGGAAGTCGAATGGAAGCGCGCCCAACGCAACCAGTCGCCGCTGGCCGTCATCATGGTGGATATCGACCATTTCAAAGCCTATAACGACTGTCACGGCCACGGCGAGGGCGATGTGTGTCTGAAACAGGTGGCCACGATGTTTGCCGCCACGGTGAACAGGCCGGGCGATCTGGTTGCCCGTTACGGCGGCGAGGAATTCGTAATCCTGATGCCGGAAACCGGCACCGAGGGCGCGCAACAGCTTGCCGACCAACTGCGCCATCGCATCGAATCCATGCAAATTCCCCACACTGGTTCCAGCGCGTCCTGCTGGGTAACGATCAGCCTGGGTTATGCCGCGTTGATTCCCCACCCCAATCAAGCCTCCTCCGCATTGCTGGACGAAGCCGATAACATGCTGTATCAGGCCAAAAACCTGGGCCGCAACCGCGCTTTCGGCTATTGTCCGGGTTAAAATGGCCGTTGCAAGCCGGGCTGCCTATTCGTCCGGCTCAGCGCCATTTAAAAACCATTAGCGAAATGTCATCGTTGAAACGGCTTCTTTGGCAAAACCGTTGTAAATCGGCATGCAAGGCGTCAATAATCGCTTGCGGCGGCAGATGCGCATTTTGTTGAAAAACCAGCTTGACCCTGTCCAGGCCGAAAAACTCCTGCCGCGGGCTTTCCGCCTCGATTAAACCATCGGTATAAAACAGAATCGCGTCCCCTTCCACCAGACTCATGGACTTTTGTTCGAACGCCACTTCCCGCCGGATACCGACAATCAAGCCATCGGCGTCCAGTTCGCAAAATTCGTTCCGCAACCGATTAAACAATATCGGCGGCGGGTGGCCGGCATTGGCATAGCTTATCCGCCGCCCGGCCAGATCGACTTGCATATAAAACAAGGTAATGAAGTAGTCGGCATTATTTAAATCGCTAAACAGAAACCTGTTCAAGATGCCCAGGGTTTCCGCCGGGGCGATGGACAAACTGTGCTGCGCCCGCAAGGCGCTGCGGGTTTCCACCATGAAGAGCGCCGGCCCGATCGAATGGCCGGACACATCGGCGATCACGATATCCAGATGGGTTTCGTTGCGAAAAAAATAATCGTAATAGTCGCCGCCCACTTTGTCCGCCGGCACGCATAATCCGGTTATGGCGAAATCCTCGGTTGCAATGGCCGCGGACGGCGACAGCGTGGCCTGAATCTGCTGAGCGATTCGGATTTCATTTTGGGCAATCGCCAAATCTACTTCCGCTTGGCGAATTTGCTGTTCGGCGGCCCGGCGGCCGGAAATGTCGTGGATGAAACCGCTAAAAATATAGCTATTGCCGACCTTCAATGGCGACACGCTGAGTTCGACCGGAAACTCGCTGCCGTCGCGGCGTGTCGCCAACTGTTCGGTCTGCCGGTTCAACACCGGCCCCGCCCCGGTACTCAAAAAGGTCTGCATGCCCTCGCGGTGGGCGCCGCGATAACGCTGGGGAATGATCAATTCGGCCAAGGGCCGGCCAATCGCTTCTTCGGCCGGCCAGCCGAACATTTTTTCGGCCCGTTGATTCCAGTCGGTAATCATGCCGTAAGCATCCATAATGACGATGGCATCCAGCGAACTTTCGATAATCAGCCGGGTGCGTTTTTCCGACTCGATCAGGGCGTTTTGAAATTGCATACGCGCGGTGATGTCCCTATCGACGCCCCGCCATTTAAGCAAGTTTCCTTGCCTATCGAACAGCGGCAAGCCGGTCGATTCCGTCATCACCAGATGACCGTCGCGGTGCCGGTAATGATTCACCAAGGCGTGAAAGGCATGCCGATTACTGGAATAGCCGGTTTGCGAGACCTTATCCTGGGCGGTCAGCAATTCCGTGTAATGCTTGCCTATGATTTGCTGCTGGCTGAAGCCTAAAATTTGTTCGACCGCCACACTGCTATACAAGTAATAGCCGTCCGGATCCTGCTCCCACAACCATTCGCCGGACAATTCCGCCATTTGCCGAAACCGTTCCTCGCTTTCCGACAAGGCCGATTCCACGGCCTTACGATGCGTCACGTCTTCTTCGACGGCCAGAAAATGCGTGATGCCGCCCGTTTGGTTCCTGATGGCGCTGATGCTCTCGTAAACCCAGTATTCGCGGCCGCTCTTGGTTTTATTTTGCACTTCGCCCTGCCACTGCCCACTGCTAAGCAGCGCATCCCACATCGATTGATAAAGCGCCGGCGACATATGGCCGGATTGCAGAATATTGGGATTTCGGCCGATTAATTCCTCCGCCGCGTAGCCGGTCAGTTCGGTAAATTTCGGATTGACATATTCGATACGCCCGGCGCGGTCGGTAATCATCATCGCGCTGGCGCTTTGCTCAACCACCCGCCGCATCACCAGCAAGTCCTCGCCCGGCTCGGGCGTTTGAACCAGCAGAATAAAGTCCGCATAAGCGGCCGTTTGACGGGGCAAGGCGGAAATCGACACCAAAGCGGGCATGCCGCCGTTATCCCGGGTCAGAATTTCCGCCTCAAAGCAGCTATCTATGCCGCAGTGCTGCGTGTTGGCTGCGGCGTCGCGCCAGCGCGACAGACTGTTTTCGGAAAAAATCAGTTCAAGCGGCCGGCCGGCCAACTCCGCCCCGCCATAGCCTAACAATTTGAGCGCGGCATCGTTGGCTTGCAGAATATGGGGCGCGCCCGGCCTCCTCCCCTCGCCGCATTGGCTTCTAACGATCAGCACATTGAATGCGGGATGCGCGGATAAACCGGACATGCTCAAACTTGGCCTTGAACCTTGGATTTCAAATGCTCGGCCAGCCTTCTCATGGCCGCCGAGGTATCGTCGGCGGCAAGATGCACATTGATGATGCTGGGCATGCTCCGGTTGTCGAGCGCCCGCGCCAAAGCGTCTTCAAAGGCCTCTTCGCTGGCGGCGTCGAACCCCTGTAGCGGCCCGAACACCTCGCCCAAGCGGTCGAACCGCCAATTGCCGATGTCGTTGAAAGGCCCTTCGAGTATGCAGCGCTCGGTGCTGTAGCCGCGATTGTTAAACACGATCACAATCGAATCCAAGCCCAATCTGGCTTGCGTGGACAACTCGGTGCCGGTCATTTGAAAGGCGCCGTCGCCCACCAAAATCAGCGCCCGATGCCCCGGCCGGGCGATTTGCGCGCCCAGTGCCGCGGGAACCGCAAATCCCATCGTGGTGTAAAAACCCGAAGCCAG
The DNA here is from genome assembly GCF_024505165.1 of Methylomonas rivi. GTDB lineage: Bacteria > Pseudomonadota > Gammaproteobacteria > Methylococcales > Methylomonadaceae > Methylomonas > Methylomonas rivi. The sequence continues at coordinate 1,474 of NZ_JANIBK010000196.1, read as the reverse complement.
AAATTCGCTTTGTGCGTGGACTTGCAAGTCGATGGCCGCAAACAGGCAATCGCCCACATCGCAGACGACGATGGTTTCCGGGCCGAGCGCCCGATTGAGCCGGTCGACCAGCCGGTTGACGGTAATAGGCTTACCGGGTTCGGGAAACGGGCTGGCGGCCGCTTTGCCCGGCTTCGAGGGAAAAGCGGCGGCGCTAGGTTTAACCGCTTCCACCAACGCGTTTAAATAATCGGCCAAGGCAACCCGAGGATAGCGGTGGGCGCTAATCACCACTTCATTGAGCGCCGCGCGTATCGTGTGTTGCGGATCCAGCTTTGCCGTGTAGATACCGGTATCGACCTCATTCAACGTGACGCCCAGCATCAACAACAGATCGGACTGTTCCACCATGTAGCGGGCATGTTCCGAACTCATGGCGCCTTCGTAAATGCCCAGATAGGCCGGATGCCGTTCGGCAATGACCGACTTGCCGGTTAACGTGGCGGTGACCGGCAGGCGGGCGCGCTCTATCAATTCGAGCAACCTGTCTTGCAAACCGCGCCTATGCAATTCGATACCGGCGATGACCATGGGCGAAACGGATTTTTCCAGCAAGGCCATGGTTTCCGCAATGGCTTCGGATAACGCGGTCTCATCGCTGCCGGTTGGTTCAATCGTATCCGTAACCGGTATGGGGTAGCCTTCCGCCAGCACCAAATCCCTGGGAATCTCGATATATACCGGTTTGCAATATTGCCGCGCGGCGGCTATGGCGTGGTCGATTTGCCGGAAGGCGATGACGGGGTCGTTGAGCACCGCCGTCGCGCAGGTGATGCGTTCGAAAATTTCGCGCTGGAAGGTGAACGGGCCGAAACGGTGGTGAATTAACGGATCGTCTTTTTGTTCCCGCACGCCCGGCGCGCCGCTAATCACGATGACGGGCGAAGACTCCGCATACGCGCCCGCAACGGCATTGACGGTGTTCAACGCCCCCACCCCATAAGTGACGGCCAACGCCCCCAATCCCAGGCAACGCGCATAGCCGTCGGCGGCAAAGGCGGCGGTATCCTCGCGGGTGGTGCCGATATGTTGGATAGGGCTTTTCTCCATCAAATCGTAAAAGCCCAATACATAATCCCCGGGGACGCCAAACACATGCCCGACCCCGGCAGCATATAAGCGGTTAAGAAGATATTGGCCGATGGTATCGAACTTAACTGTATTCATGGCGGTTTATCCTGTAACAAAGTCCTAGTCGCGCTAGCGAATCGGCTATTTTCCGTTTATGCAAACGATTTCGGAAAACGCCGCCCTGCCGGAACAGTACAGCCTATCCCCTCTACGGTGCAAGCGGCGAACGAATCCATTATTGTATTGTCTTAAAAACAGGGCGCATTCGAGACTTGCGGTGTAGAGTTATGCAAGCCGAATTAATTCAATATTTTTTCAATTGCTGCTAAGATTCTATATTAATGATTTTAAATATATTAATTAA
>NZ_JANIBK010000195.1 GCF_024505165.1 Methylomonas rivi | reverse complement strand
AAACGATAATCGGCTCATCCGCTTTCTTTTGAGCTCCCAATAGCGATATTAAATCGGCTTTTTGTGCCTTAATTTGCTGAGAAATTTCGTCAGTCAAAGTACCTAGAGGGGCTTTACATTTTAAATTGCCCTCTTCGACGAAAAGTCTAACATTCAATTCACGTAGCGTGGCAAGTAGCTGATACAACATTAGAATTCGATCTCCTCAAAGTCGGTTTCAGAGATGGCTGTTTCTTGAGAGCTAGCGGATAGAGCAGTCCAACGCAAAAGGTCGATTTGTTCTGCCATTGCCGCGACATGAGCACTCTCAAACAAACTGCGTAATGGCAATTCAACTGCAAAATGTTTTGTCATCCGCGACATTAATTGTGTGGCTAATAGCGAATGTCCGCCCAATTCGAAGAAATCGTCTTCGATGCCCACTTGCTCGACACCCAAGACTTCTTGCCAAATTTCGGCTAAGACTTGCTCGGTTTCGGTGCGCGGCGCGACGAAGGCTTTTTTGAGTTGCTCGCTGAGGTTGGGCGCCGGTAAGTGCTTCCTATCCAACTTACCGTTGGCGGACAGCGGCATAGCGTCTAGCACCACGAAGGTGCTAGGCACCATGTAGTCCGGCAGGTGAAGTTTGAGTTGGACCTTAAGGCCATCGACGATGGCCTGCTCGGTGTCTGCCGCCGCATGCAGTACCACGTAAGCCACCAAACGCTTGTCGCCCGGTTGATCTTCTCTGACAACTACCACGGCTTCCTTGATCTCAAGCGGTTTGAGCAATTGGGTTTCGATTTCGCCCAGTTCTATGCGAAAACCTCGGATTTTGACTTGGTGGTCTATGCGGCCCAAGTAGTCGATGTTGCCGTCCGGGCGGTAACGCACAAGATCGCCTGTTCTGTATAAACGGGTTCCGGGTTTGCCGAATGGATCAGGGATGAATTTCTCGGCTGTTAAATCGGGGCGGTTTATGTATCCTCTTGCAAGTCCGTCTCCTCCTATATAAAGCTCACCGGTAATCCCTATCCCTAGAAAGTTTAGATTGCTGTCTAATATATATACCCTAGTGTTACTTATTGGACGCCCAATCGGCGCTATATCATTAAATTCGTTTAATAAGCAACATGTCGACCAAACTGTCGTTTCCGTGGGCCCGTATAAGTTATATACACTTTTACTTTTAGATAATAATTTTTTGGCCAAATCAACACGTAATGCTTCCCCTCCACTTAATAATGTCATTTTTCTATCGAGTGGAAAATCAATATCATTTAACATTATCCAAGTGCTCGGCGTAGCTTGAATAAAGTTTACCTTTAAGCTATTAATTATTTCTGACAGCCGATTCGGGTCCTTAGCCGAACAGCTGTTGACAAGAACAACCCTAGCGCCACAGATCAAAGGCAAATACAATTCCAAACCAGCTATATCAAATGACAACGAAGTCAATCCTAGAAAACAATCGTCCGCATCCAAAGCAACGCGCTTTTTCATGTCGAAAATAAAATTCGTAACATTCGAGTGACTTATCTGAACACCTTTAGGTTGTCCAGTTGAACCGGATGTAAAAATCACATATGCACTAATATTTCCAGGTATTTTAATTTCCAGATTGCAATTAATATTTTTTTCGATATTAAGTATGTCATTGATAAATATTGTTTCGGAGCATGGAGCAGATAACGGAGAATTACTTTCATTACTGAGTAAAAATTTAATCTTCGACTCCGAAATCATATACTCCAATCTATGCACTGGATAATTGGGGTCGAGCGGCACATAAGCGCCGCCGGCCTTCAAGATACCCAGCAAACCGATCACCATCTCCAGCGAGCGTTCCAGACAAATGCCGACCAGCACGTCCGGCCCCACGCCCCGTTCGATCAGATAATGCGCCAGTTGGTTGGCTCGGGTATTCAACTCGGCGTAGCTCAGGCTTTGGTCTTCGAATGTCAACGCGATGGCGTCCGGAGTTTTCTCGGCTTGCGCTTCGAACAGTTGGTGAATGCAATGATGCTGGGGATATTCGACCTCGGTAGCGTTCCAGTCGGTGAGGATTTGCTGTTGTTCGTCAGCAGTCAGGCAGGGCAGATTGGCCAGTTGCAGTTCAGGGTGCTCGGCGAAGGCGATTAGCAGTTGTTGCAAATGCTCCAGCATCCGCGCCGCGATCGACTCGGGAAAGTGCGTGGTGTCGTGATGCAGCGTCAAGCGTAGTTGCGGGCCGGGGAATACGGCCAGAGTCAAGGGGTAGTTGGTCGGGTCTTGCCCCGCAACTTGGTCGATGCGCAACGGACCGCCGATTTCCAGCAGGGCTTGGTCGAGCGGGTAGTTTTCGAAGACCAGCAGGCTGTCGAACAAAAATTGGCCGCGGCCAATCTCAGACCAGTTTTGGATCTGCGCCAGCGGTGCGTAGTCGTATCGGCTTTGGGTCCGGCCTTGCTCGAAGACAGTTTGCAGCCAGTCGCTCAGTTTCTGCGCAGGTTCCAACTTGAGTCGCATCGGTACCGTGTTGATGAATAGGCCGACTTGCTGTTCGATACCGGGCAGTTCCGCCGGCCTGCCGGCGACCGTGACGCCGAATACGACGTCGCGCTGCCCGCTGTAGTGACAGAGCAGCAAACCCCACGCGGCCTGGGCCAGGGTGCTGAGCGTCAAATGCCGTTGTTTTACGTAGTCTTGCAAGCGTGCGGTGGTCGTATCGCTTAGACTGAGGTTTTGCGTACGTAACCGGCCGACGGGGCCTTTGCCTTGAGGGGCTCGGTCAACGCAGAGGACGGTGGCTGTTTCGAATCCTGCCAGTTGCGCTCGCCAATAATGTTCGGCAGCGGCTTGGTCTTGCCGTTGCAGCCAAGCGATATAGTTGCGGAACGGCTGGGCCGACGCTAACTCGGCGGTATGGCCGTCTGTGAGTGCTCGGTATAGGCGGAACAGTTCTTCGACCAGAATTGGGCTGCTCCAACCATCGAGCAGGATGTGGTGATAGCTCCAGAGCAGGTAGTGGCGTTCGTTCGCGCAAGCCGCCAGATTAACCCGCATCAAAGGGGCCTGTTCGAAGTCGTAGCCTTGACGGCGGTCGTCGGCTTGTAATACTTGCCAACGAGTTTGTTGTTCTTGCTCGCTTAAGTCGCGCCAGTCGTGTTCTGTGATCGGCAAGCGCACTTGGCGTTCGACTCGTTGCAGCGGTTGCGGTAGGCCTTGTTCTAGGATCCCGGTCCGCAAGATGGTATGGCGTGCCAACAGATGCTGCCAAGCCTGCCGAAAAGCCGTCAAGTTCAATGGCCCGTTCAGCCTACACGCCAATTGGATGCGATAAGACTGAGTATCGGGTTGGTAACGGCTATGGAACAACAGCCCGTGTTGCAGCGGGGTCAACGGGTACAGGTCATCCACTTGCCTTGGGGCGAATGCCAACTCATCCAGTTGGGCTTGGTTCAAACCGGCCAACGGGAAGTCGCTAGGCGTATAGCCGCCGACATCGCTTCGTCGGCAGTGTTCTATTAAAGTTTGCAGGTGCGTCAAATAGCGGCCGGCCCAGCGCTCCAGCGTGGCGCGGCGATAGCGTTCCCGGCTGTAACGCCAACTCAACCGCAGTTGACCGGCCTGGATGTTCGCCACGACGTCGAGTTCGTGCGGGCGGACACTGCTTGGCTCGCGGCTCGGACCCACGGCGTCGGCACTGGCTTCGAACAAGGTATCGCCGCCCAAAGCGGTATCGAGTTGCCCCAGGTAGTTGAAGATGACGCGGGCCGCCGGTTGCATGCTCAAGGCTTGCCGCAAGTCGGCGTCGGCCGACAGGTAACGCAGTAAGCCGTAGCCGAGACCGTTTTCCGGTACGGCACGTAGTTGTTCCTTGATGCGTTTCAGTGTGTCGATTGGTGTGTCGTCCGTCTCGACGGTCAATAACAGCGGATAAACGTTGGTAAACCAGCCGACCGTGCGCGACACGTCGAGGTCGTCGGCCAGGTGTTCGCGGCCGTGACTTTCGCGGTCGATCAACAGATAGGTTGGAGCCGACACGGCAGGCATAGCCTCGGACGACCTTCCATTGTCCGCCGTCGCACCGAATTCGTCGCGTAAGGCAAGCGCTAACGCCGTCAACAGCACGTCGTCGATTTGGGTGCGGTAGGCCGCCGGAACGTCATGCAATAAAGCGCTGGTCTGTGCGGAATCCAAGCACAACTCGATGCTATCTTCCAGTTCGACGCGATTGGCGCCATCCGGGTGATCGACCGGCAAACGTTGCGCCTGCCGACGCCGAGGGTCCAACCAGTAATCGGCCTGTCCGTTGAAATCGCCGCAGGCGGCTCGCTGCGCCACGCGCTCGGCCCAATGTTTGAAAGCGGTGGTTTTCGCCGGTAGACTCAGACTTTGTTTCGCCAAGCCTTGCCGGCAGACGGTATTCAGGTCTTCGAGCAAGATACGCCAGGAAACGCCGTCGACCGCCAGATGGTGAATGGCTATCAGTAGCTGCCGCTCGCCGCCGCCTAGGTCGAACCAAACGGCGCGCAGCAGCGGGCCCTTCGCTAAATCGAGAGAGGCTTGGCAGGCGGCGGTTTGCGCGGCGATGGTTGTCAAGCGTTGCTCGTCCGGTAAAGCAGACAGGTCGGCGACGGTCAGCACGGGTTGCTGGTCTTTCAACTGATTGGTTTGTCGCCACGTCCGGCCGACTGGTTCGAAGCGCAGTCGCAAGGCATCGTGGTGGGTGATTAGAGCGCCGAGTGCCGAGGCAAGTAAATCCGGAGTCAGTCCCGGCTGGGCCCGTAGCCGCAAGGCTTGGTTCCAGTGTTGCGGCTGGGCGAAATCCTGTTCGAAAAACCAATGCTGGATCGGCGTCAACGGTACGTTGCCGCTTACCGGGCCTTGTTCGGCCAGGGGCTGGCCTGCGTGAGTCACTACTTCTGCCAATTCCGCCAACGTCGGCCGCTCAAACAACTGCTTGGGCGTGAACACCAGCCCGGCTTGGCGGGCGCGGCTGACGACCTGGATGCTGAGGATGGAATCGCCGCCCAGTTCAAAAAAGTGGTCGTGCCGGCCGACGCGTTCCAAACGCAACAGAGATTGCCAGATTTGC
>NZ_JANIBK010000194.1 GCF_024505165.1 Methylomonas rivi | reverse complement strand
CGACGAGGCGGCAACCCAGCCGCCCAGAATAGTCTCCCCGCAAGCCGGCGTCAGCTATCCGGTGCGGGCCGGGCAAGCGGGCAGTATCGAATTCAGCGCGGTATCTTCCGCCGGCAACAGCCGCTTGTTCTGGTTTGTCGACGACCATTTCGCCGGCGAGGGCGCTACGCTGCTATGGCCCGCCAAACCCGGCAACTTTCAGGTGCTGGTGGTGGATGGGCAGGGCCGGGCGGCTAAGGTAGAGTTGACGGCGGTGTCCGCGAAATAATATGAGCGCCGAAAAATGCCGAAAGCATGGGGCTCATGTTCTCTGATGCCGCCCCGAGCACTATTGCGGATTGCGGCGTTGATGATCGCAATTTCAACGCGTTCCTTCAGACTGATCACTTTGTTTGGCGTTAGAAGCCGGATTCCAGGAAAATGTTGTCGTGGCGAATAAACCTGTTCTGCGTATTCCAACAACCCGTTTCGATTCAATGCAGGCAATGGATTTCCACCTGTACGAAACACCACAACCGAATGTCGGCTTTTGAGAGTGAATTGTCGCAACCGACCCCTTCCAGACTGTATTCCATAGTACACCTCCATGTATACCATTATCACTGCTAAAGCCGGTGGTTTAAACCTTATGACGATGGAAAATGATCTTGTAAGTTAATTCGCTTGCTATACAATTAACTCTACATCGTAAAGTACGCTGCTTTGTTTTGTCCTGACAAGAGAATTAAACATGAAAAAAATTAGACTATGCAATTCCATGTTGTTTGTTTTATGTTTTTCAATATTTTCCAATTGTTACGCCGAAGATGCTTTAAGTAAATATGAGGAAACTTTAGAGGATGCCGCCGACGCCTTGGATAATTTACGCGCGCTTAATGAGGAGTATGGCGAAATTGTAATGTCTTACCCTATGTTACAGTTCAATGATGGTGTTGAGTTTGATTTAAAAAGAAGTGGCGAGAATTATTTTAATGACGCCAAAACAATGACGCAGGGCGGGGCCGCGCATGCGCTTATGATGGCCAACGTAATTGCGGGTTCGCTACAAGTTAAAAACAACCCCATGGTTTCACAACAATATCAATTGGATTTACAGCAATCTCAAGAGTCTCAGGCCGCCCTAAGGCTTTACAATGCCAAAAAGTCCGCGATTTGTGACGAACGGTGGACACAATATCTCAGTGAAACAGATCCAGATAAAAAAGAAAATAGATTGGTGGCTTATGGTACATGCCTCGAAGAACTAATGCCGGCTGCGGTAGCCGCGCCGCGAATGGATACTGCAATGCCTGCGGCACTGAATGACCCCAAATTAGCTGAAGAAGCTAAATCGCTGTTAAAAGATACTACGTTAGTAAAATCGCCTGGTGAATTATTGTCCGGGATAACTCCTTCGGTCAGTAACCGTGACGCAATCCATGTGGCGGCAGGCGACAAAGCAGTGGAAACAGCCTATCGAATACTTGGTGATCTAAAACGAGCTAACCAATTTAAAGACAAAATGTTATTCATGGCTACTTCCATGGTCTCAGTTAATCCGGGCTGGAGAACAAGGGAAGGTTTTTACGCCAAATTGATGGGCGAAATGGGTATCAGTTATGTCCCAGCTAGATATGAAGCTAAAGAGCGATTTGTTCAGCACGGTTCAATTCCATGCGAAGTGCGTAAAAAAATTGCTCTAAGCAATGGCATGACGTCATTACTAAACGAAAAATGTCAGGCTGCTCAAGAGAGTTTATATTCTTACTTTCCTAACGAATATATTGTCCCGGGAAATGAGGCATTTATGCCTCACCCGGTTGTTGCTGCAGTGTCACCGTTAACAGTCAGTCAAACGTTGGATTTGAGTAATTCAGAGCGTAATGTCATGGAGTTCGCCTTGGCTTTGGCAGGGATACTAAAAGAAATGAATTTGGAGGGGCAAGCCAGTATTTTCGAACAATATGTCCAGTCTAATCAGAGCGATAGTAAGACAAAAACGGTTAACACTGTCGTCAATTCTTATAGCATTAACGGTGGCCAATTCGGATATCAGATTTCACCTCAATTTCAAGGCTTGGATGTGCAAGGGGACAACGAGTCGTCCGCCAACATCTTACAGCCTCAGTCATTTCCAGTATTGTTGTTAATTGGGGTCGATCAAGCCGACTTAAATTTCCGTATGCAAGAATGCAAACAGGGCGACCCTGATATATTAAGATGTGTTGAAGAACAAGATGGAAAGGAAAAAAGAAAATGGAAGTTCGTCGAACCTCAACTGTCAATGAAACAAAATTTTGACTGGCTCAGAACCAAAAAGTATGGTTTTTGGGGTACTATTGGAAATTTCTTTTACGATCCAGGATATTACTTTACTAGTAATGAGCCATCTGATTATATTAAAACTGGTTATGAGTTAAATAAAAAATTCTACAACCTTGACAATAAGTCCTGCAATCAGAGCGATTCAATAGAATGCAAGTCATTGATGCGCAGTAAAAAATTTTTTGAGCTAAAGATGTGGAGCGAGAAGTATCTTTTAGCGACGGAAAGTACCCAAGCCATTCCGCTTGATATTTTGCTGGCTCCTAAGTACATTGAGGAGAAAAAATCGAAAGTCACGCCCACTGCACCTTACATTTCTGAAATAATTCCAAGTAAAATACGCCTAACTAGAAAGGATAAAGTAATTTCGGAAGAAGGCAGTGAGATATTAATATTGGGAAGTGATTTTGGGCAATTGGATATAGATAATATCGTTCTACAAGGTAATTTGACTATCAATAAAAGACAGAAAAATAACAATCAAATTCGACTTTCCGCTTCTGTTAAAGGCGATTCGCCGATTTCATTTAGAATTCCAGTCAAAACTGAAGACAACGGGGAAGAGAAAAATAAATCTCAATACGTATTTACTCCACCAATTGAAGTTGAAGTGATTGATGTTAAATCGACTGATTCGGAATCTGCGAATGGGAAAATAGAATCTTCAACCAATAGCGGCAACGTTAATGTCACAATCGGAAAATAATTTTATACTTCTTATGTTAAATAAGCACCTAGCAAAAAGTTAGCGTGTATTTAGAGCCAAATCCACGGCCAATTTCATCAATGGCCTGTTCCAGTTCATCCTGCGTATATGTTTTGAAAGCTAGCCATTCATATTTCATCTTATGCCACAGCAATTCGATTCGGTTCAACTCAGGACTGTAGGGAGGCAGAAAATAAAATCGCATGCCTTTCTCTTCCAATAAATCCCAATAAGGTTTCAGCTTTTTGGCGGTATGAATGGAGGCATTGTCCAAAATCACCACCATCGGCTTGCTGACGCGTTCGATCAACGCCATCAGAAAGCCAAAGAACCACAGGCCATTGACGCTCTGCCAAAGTTGGGTCAACAGTAGCCGCCCCGATGACAGCAGCGCGCCGATCACATTCATGCGCTGCGCGCGTTTAGCGGTAATGGCATGGACTTCGCCGCGCTTCGTCCAAACCGAACGATTCGGTGGTTGCGGCGCAAATCCGGCTTCATCCACATACGCTAACTCGATATTACCGGCTTCCGCTTGCTTGATCAGTTCTGCGATATCGTGTCTCGCTTGTTCGAAGCGCTCGGGATCTCGCTTTTTTTTAAACTATAGCGCGTGCGCTTCCAGACATAGCCCATGCGTTTCAACTCGTTTCGCAAAGTACCGGCACTGATCGCCACACCGCATTCCGCCGTCAGTCGACTACAGGTCAAGGGTTCTGCCTCAATCCAGCCTTTGAGCTGATTGCGATTCGCGTCCGTTAGTTTACTCGGCGCACCACTGCGCGGCTGATCCGGTAAGCTCGCTAGCCCGTTTCTCCACCACTTCCGCCGCCGCTCACGAATCGCTTCCGGCTTTACACCCTGATGCGCGGCAACCGCAATCACTGTTTGACCATCGGATAACATCAGGATGGTTTGCGCCCGTTCGCGCTCTCGCCAATCACTCCCTTTCTTGACGATTATTTCTAGTTGCTCTCGTTCGGTTTCGCTCAATTCAATCGGTTTTACGCGCATTCCTTTATTTATCGCTCTGTTCAAAACCCTGCTATTCTACTGCACGGCGATTTATTGTTAAGCGCTTAATACCTGAATCCGTGACCTAAAAAACCAAGTAGGCCGGAATAAGCCGGTAGGCGTTTCCGGCAAAGCTTTTGCAAACTGTCGCATTCTGCCGGAAATGCTATCGCTTATTCCCGCCTAAATCTCCATAGCGCGTAGCGGGTTAGTCCAATGGCCGGCCACCGCCGGTCAGCGGCGAATGATTGCAGTTTACTACACATCTGAGTGCGAAAATGACCGCCGTAGTTTGAATCATCGCTCTTTTGGACGGGTGCGATTCAAACTGATGTGGTCGAGTTGTTTTCAAAAAAACCGCAAAGCGGAAAAAGCCGATGGCATGTTGTTAAATTCCCGACTGCCGGGCCGAGACCCGACTTCTAAATGGCTTAGTAGCGTTTCATTAAACATCTATATCGGTTCGAATCGCGCCAATTTTCGGACTGCCAGTGCTGAAAATATAAACTTTGGGTTTATAGTAAGCCGCTATGGATAAATTCAACAACATGCAGGTATTTTGCCGGATTGTCGAGCTGGGCACTTTTTCCGCCGTCGCCAAGGAAATGAAGCTGTCGACCATGATGATCAGTAAATACATGGCGCAACTGGAAGCGTCCCTGGGCGTGGTGCTGTTGAATCGCACCACCCGCAGCCTGAATCTGACCAGCGCCGGCGAAGCCTACTACAATCGCGGCAAACAGTTGTTGGAGGATTTGGCCGAGCTGGAAGCGTCCACCGCCCAGTTGGGCGAAAGGGTCAAGGGGCAGATCAAAATCAGCGCGCCTATCGATTTCGGCGGCATTTACATGGTGCCGGCCATAGAGCAATATTTGCGGAGGTTCCCGGAAGTCAAGGTGTTGATGAGTCTGGACAACAAACCGCCGAATTTGCGCGACGGCAGTTTCGACGTGTCGTTGTTGGTGACCGATAAATTGGACCCCGGGGTGGTGGCGCGCAAGATTGCCGAAACCGAGCTGTGTACCTACGCCTCGCCGGCCTATCTGGCGGAAAAAGGTTACCCCGTTACCATAGACGACTTGGTTCGGCACCAATGTCTGCATTACGTGGACACGCCGCACGGCGATTTCTGGCTGTTTAACGTGGACGGCGAGCAGAAAAAAATCAAAACCGATTGGGTATTGGCCTCCAACAACGGCAGGGCGCTATGCCAAGCGGCGGCCTTGGGCATGGGCATCGTGCAGGCGCCGCATTTGTCGGTGGCGCCTTATTTGCAGAGCGGCGAATTAGTGGAAATTTTGCGCGATTACCGCCGCCCGGCGCTGGCGATTTACGCCACCTATCTGCAACGGCGGTTTTACCCGGCCAAGTTGACCACTTTTATCGATTTTTTGTTGGCTTACTTCGAGCGTTAAAGCGCTGCATTCTCACGCCAGCTCGACAGTAACCGTCCGTGCTGCTCCCGGTCCGGCAGGCCGGGTCTTGCCCCCATTCGGGTGCAGCAATAGGCGCCGGCCGCGCTGGCGAAATATAAAATATCCGGCCAGGCCATTTTGGCGGCCAC
>NZ_JANIBK010000193.1 GCF_024505165.1 Methylomonas rivi | reverse complement strand
GGCAAGGGTGCCGCCGAGCCTAGCCAATCGTCAAAATTTCAGCGTTTTGCCCAAACATGTCGAACCCATTCCCCAGTCCGCACTATCCGAAATTCAAATTGCTGATTTTGGCCTTGCTGAGTTTAAACGCCGTCACCTACGCCATCGTCGACACGCTTACCAGCGCCATGGACGCCCTGACCTGGCTGATTTTGCTGGTGATTTACGAACTGGAGACCCATGGCGGCAAGCCGCCGGCCGCGGAAAAGACGCTGGAACGGGGCCGCACCGCACTGATCGCGGTGATTGTCTGGGTGTTTTTCAGCTATTTACGCGACAGCGAATGGCTGGATGTCGGCAATTCCTTGCTGTGGTTTGCACTCATCGCCTTGATGGAACTGGAAGTCCGCCGTCCGGATATCGTGATTCAGCATGCCGCCGCATGCTGGATGGCGACCATCGGCATCTTCGCCGGCCTGCTGGCCATGGCCGGCATCTGGCTTTGGCGGCAAGCCTGGCTGGATGCTTACGACGCCTTGTTATGGATAACGGCCTTCGGCTTTATTGAAGCCGATATTTTTCAATTGCTTAAACCTAAAAAAATCGGTTGAGCATTCTAAAACCGGCCCGACGGCTCGGCAATCCGCTAACTTGGATAGGGTGAATCCCATGAAGGCAATGGTATTGGAAAGGCTCTGCACGCTTGAAAACAACCGGCGGCCCTTAACGCTAACGGAACTGCCGAAACCGCTGCCTTCGGCGACGGAAATACTGCTCAAAGTCTCCGCCTGCGGGGTTTGCCATACCGAGCTGGACGAAATCGAAGGCCGTACGCCGCCGCCCCGTTTGCCGATCATCCTCGGCCACCAAGCGGTCGGCTTGGTCGAAGCCGCCGGTGACCGGGCCGGTAAATTCCGGGTTGGCGACAGGGTCGGCGTGGCCTGGATCTTTGCGGCGTGCGGGACCTGTAAATTCTGTCTGGCGGGCCAGGAAAATCTCTGCCCGGATTTTGCCGCCACCGGCCGAGACGCCAATGGCGGTTACGCGGAATATATGACCATCGATGAAAGCTTCGCCCACCCCCTGCCCGCCACCTTTTCGGATATACAGGCCGCTCCCCTGCTCTGCGCCGGCGCCATCGGCTACCGTTCGCTGCGTCTGACCGGATTGAAAAACGGCCAGCGCCTGGGCTTGACCGGCTTCGGCGCCTCGGCGCATCTGGTATTGAAAATGGCCCGCTACCGTTTTCCGGACAGCGAAATTTACGTGTTTGCCCGTAGTGCCGAGGAAAGGGCTTTCGCCATGGAACTGGGCGCGGTATGGGCCGGGAACACCACGGACCGCGCGCCGCGCAGGCTCGACGGCATCATAGACACCACGCCGGCTTGGGAACCGATTGTGGCGGCCCTGGCAAACCTGGAAGCCGGCGGCCGGCTGGTAATCAATGCCATCCGCAAGGAAGGCGGCCGCGACAGCCTGTTAACGCTGGATTATCCGCGACATCTGTGGCTGGAAAAAGAAATCAAAAGCGTCGCCAACATTACCCGGACGGATGTTAGGGCGTTTTTGGCCTTGGCGGCGGAAATGCGGCTGCAACCGACGGTGCAGGTATTTGCGCTGGAACAGGCCAACGAAGCCCTGCTGGAGCTGAAAACCGGCAAAATCCGCGGCGCCAAGGTGCTGAAAATAGCTTGAGGCTGCTTGAAATCCGCCGGATCGCCTCTATCCGTTAATCGCCAAATCTATGTTGGTGAACGGCGGGGGCGGGCGCTTTCTTTCAGTAATTTCAGGTAACTTTCGGCGTCGACGGGCCGGCCATAGTAATAGCCCTGCGCTTCGTCGCAACCCAATTCCTTGAGGAAGGCCGCTTGTTCCGCGGTTTCTATTCCTTCCGCCAATACGGTGAGATGCAGGTTGTGGCCGAGGGCAATGATGGCACGCGTGATGGCCATGTCGTTGCTGTCTTGCGGAATGTCCATGACGAAAGAACGGTCGATTTTCAGTTTATCCACCGGCAGGCGTTTCAGATAACCCAGCGAGGATTGGCCGGTGCCGAAATCGTCGATGGCCAGGGTTACGCCCAGCGCGCGCAAGTCTCCCATGATGCGGACGTTTAGTTGCGCCTGCTGCATGATGTAGGTTTCGGTAATTTCCAGTTCCAGATGTTTCGGCGGCAAGCCGGTATCCGCCAATACCTGTGTGACGGTGGCCAGGATGTCGCTACGCTCGATCTGCACCCCGGACAAATTGACTGCCATGCGCTGGAAATCGTGGCCCGCATCCAGCCATTGCTTGGCTTGGCGGCAGGCGCTGCGCAATACCCATTCGCCGATGGCGACTATCAATCCGGAATCCTCGGCGATCGAGATGAACTTGTCCGGAGGAATCAGGCCGTGCTCGCGATGGCGCCAGCGCAACAAAGCCTCCGCGCCGATCAACCGGTCGTCGGCCAGCGCCAGTTGCGGTTGATAATGGACTATCAGCTCCTCTCTCGCCAGCGCGTCGCGCAGTTCGCTCTCAAGAAACAAACGTTCCCGGGCGCGCTCGGTCAGACGGACATCGTAATACCGGAAAATGCCGCGCCCCTGCTCCTTGGCCTGATACAAGGCCAGGTCGGCATGCTTGATCAGCGTGGTGGCGTCCTCGCCGTCTTCGGGATAACAACTGATACCGATGGAAGTGCCGATTTCAAGTTTATGCCCCTGGGCCATGAACGGCTGGGCCAGCCCCGCCAAGATTTTGCATGCCACATATTCGACAACATCGTGATTTTCGGTATCCTCCAGCAGCACGATGAATTCGTCGCCCCCCAACCGGGCTACCATATCGCCATGGCGCAGGGTATTCTTCAAGCGTTGCGCCACCGCGCGCAGAAGCTCGTCTCCCACCGGATGCCCCAGGCTGTCGTTAACGTGCTTAAAGCGGTCCAGATCCAGAAACAGCACGGCCAGGGTCCGGCCGCTACGGCGCACTTTTTCCAAGGACTGCTCGCAACGTTCCACAAACAGTTGCCGATTGGGTAAATCCGTCAACGAATCGTAATAGGCTAAATGATGGATATGTTCCGCCGCGCGCTTTTGCTCGCTAAGATCGTAAAAAACCCCGATATAACGGATGATTTGGCCATCGCTGTCATGCACGGCGGAAACGCTTTGCCAAAGCGGCAATGATTCGCCATTCTTGCGGCGGTCCCAAATCTCGCCTTGCCACTTGCCGGCCAGCTTCAGCGTGGACCATAACTTCCGATAGAATTCCTTGTCATGGTAACCCGACTTGAACAGGTTGGGTTTTTGGCCCAGCACTTCTTCGGAACCATAGCCCATGATTTCGGTAAAGGCGCGATTGACCTTGATAATACGGGCATTGGCATCGGTAATCAGAATTCCGTTCAAACTGCTTTCGAAAACGCTGGCCGCCAAAACCAGCTGTTCGTCGATCAGGCGCTCGGCGGTAACATCCTGCACCGTGCCGACCAAGCGGCGCGGCTGCCCTTCCGAATCGGCATGCGTAATAAAGCATTTGCGCAGCCATTTCACCCGGCCGTCCGCCAACAACAGCCGATGGTCCACGCTAATGGGCTTATCGGCCGTCAGCGAAACCGAATACGCTTTATCGACCGCGGCGCGGTCGTCGGGGTGGACCAAGTCCAGCAAGTCCGGAAAAGATAATGGCCGGGTTAGCGGATCGATTTCCAGAATGCGGTAAATTTCTTCCGACCACGTCAGTTCGCCGCTCGCAAGATCCTGCTCCCAGTGGCCCAAATGGGCGATATGCTGCGCTTCCTTCAGCAGGTTTTCGCTGCGATGCAGACGCTCTTGCTGTTGTTTGAGCGGACTGATGTCGGTTGCGCACACCACCGCGCCCTCTTCCTTGCCTTGCCGGTTGTACTGGATACTCGCTTCCAGCCAATAATGCCGATATTGGCCGTCGCGGCCCAGCAGCCTGTGTTCCGCCGTATAGTTACCCGCCCGGTGCGCGGCCTCGAACAGCGGCGAGTAAACCGGCCAAGGCAGTTTGCCGAGCATGTCGGCCAACGCTTGCCGCTCATAGGGATGCAGCCATTCGTCCAGCACGTGCTCATCCAGCTTCCGGTCCGCCACGTCCAACATTTCGCTGCAGCGCTGGTTAATCTGCCGCAAGCGGCCGTCCGGCCCCAGCAGTATCATCAACGCGCCGGTGGTATCCATGACCCGCTGTAGAAAAAAGCGCTGATTAAGCTGGCGCTGATTGGCCTCGCGTAGCGCATTGCTTTGCGATTCCATGGCGCGAAGCAGGCTATCGGTCTGCTCCGCATCCTGGGACATCTGCTGTTCCAACGCGGCATTGGCAAGCCGTAACGCGGTTATTTCGGTACGCAAGCTTTCCAATTCGCTTTGCAGGCGGGTATCTTTCATGCCGTATGGTTTAGAAAATAAGGACTTAACAGCGCCACCGTCTCGTCGACGGCTCTAGCCGCCGCCACCGACAGGCCCGGCTGAAATGGCGTGGCGGCTGCTATTTCGGCGGTAACGATTTGAATACGCGGCATGGGTTCCGGCAGCGCCGCCAAGGCGTGCAATAAATAGCCCACGCCCATGCCATGTCCCGCCAACGAGGCTTCTGCCATGACCGTTTCCGGCAAGGGCCGGCCGAGCCGGCCGGGTTCGCCGGCCGGAGCCCCGGCATCGACGATGATTGCTTCATCGCACCCTTGAAATAACAGCAAAGCCGCCAATCCTGGCGTACCGGCGTCGAAAATGCGCAGGTTTTCAGGCAACGGCAGCCGGGCAAGCCGCTGATAGACGGCAACGCCGAAACCATCGTCGCCGTGCAGCGGGTTACCGAAACAAAGAATGTGGCGCATGGATTAAGGCGCAAAGCGCACGCGTTTGCCGGTATCCAGCATATGCACGGTGCAGACCAGACAGGGGTCGTGAGAACGGATGACGTGGCCGATTTCCACCGGGTTATCCGGATCTTGCACGGCCAAGCCGACCAGACTCTGCTCCCAATGCCCGGGTACGCCGCCGCTGTCGCGCGGCGACGCGTTCCATGCCGTGGGCGTGACGATCTGGTATTTATCCACTACGCCGTCCTTGATACGCAGCCAATGTCCCAGCATGCCGCGCGCGGCCATCACCAAACCGTAGCCTTCGCCGTCAACCTCTTGCGACTTGGGCGTATCCAGAAAATGCGGTTCGTGCATGTTTAAGGCCAATTCATCCAACATGCGCCGCGCATGCAGCAGCTCCAGGGCAACCCGCCGCACCCTGGCGAACTGGCGCAACCAAGCATTACCGCCCTCGGCGGCGTGCAGGGACGTAATCAAGGCATCGCCGGCTATCAACAATTCGGCCAAGGGTCCGGTTTGCACCACCCTGTCGCCGTAGCGCGGCGCCTTGGCCCAGGTATAGCGGTCGCTGTCGGGTTGAAAATCCGGAACGGTTTCGCCCTGCCAGGGGTGGCGCCCGCCTTGGTAGGGGCGAAACCAGGAATGGCGCACGTGCTCGTTGATCAGCCGTTGATCGAAAATCTCGACCTTGCCGGTGTCGCCGTTATAAAAACCGCCGGGCAACAGGCGGGCATCGGCATCAAAGGCCCAGCGGCCGGGATCGCACCAGGAACCGCAGCTGAGCATGTGCGGCGTGCCGGCGGCCAGAC
>NZ_JANIBK010000192.1 GCF_024505165.1 Methylomonas rivi | reverse complement strand
CAAAGGCTGCGGCAGTTGTTGCCACAGCGCCTCGACGGCACGATAGGCCCGGGCGTGCTCGGGCTGTTGCCGCCAGCGTTCGAATTCCGCCCATACACCGTCGTCGGCACTGCCGGACGTCAGGCGCAGATGCCAGTCGACGGCTTGCCGCCGCAAGGTGTCGTGCTGGGCTGTATGCGTTTCGTTCATGGCTGTGCGGCGTGAGGGAAGGTTTGTTTACTATAACGATCCTGAACGTATATAGCCATACTATGCGTCCTCGTCATCAACCGCTTGCCGGCAGTGCAGCAAGGCTTTGGCCAATTGTTTTTCCACCCAGCTGACGGAAATGTTTAATTGCTTGGCGATTTCGGCGTGACTGAGGCCCTCGATACGGCTCAAGTACAAAATTTCCGCGCACAAGTCGGGCAATTGCGCCAACGCGGTTTGAATTTGCAGGAGTTGGTCTTGCGCCTGCAGCGTCCGCTCGGGTTCGGCGCTGAGGTCGGCTTCGGTTTCCTCGCCCAGGTATTGATCCAACAAATGGCCGCGGCGCTTTTGGCCGCGCAGATGGTCGATGGACAGATTGGACGCCACGGTAAACATCCAGGCCCGCGCCTCGACCTCGCTGGCGGGCGGCGGCTTCAGCAGCATTAACCGCAAGTAGATGTCCTGCAGCAAATCGGCGGCGGTATCCGGGCAGCGCAGGCGCTGCTGCAAAAAGCGCTGGATTTGCGGCCGAATGCTTAAAAAAGTCCGGTAAACGTCGTGGTCGGAAAAAGCCATGCGCGGGAGATCAAGGGGCTTTGCTGAGTTGAGGCAATTGGCTAAGCAGAATGCGCGCCATATCGGCAGGTTGGGTTGCGGAAGGTACGGAAGCCCAGGCCACTCCGAGCCGCTAACTGAAGCAATATCGGCTGGTTAACGGCTGAACAGGTTTGGATGTGCGGGATATGCCTCACTATTGCGGCATATCGCCTAACGCCAATTAACCTCGCTCTCTGTTTTTCAACGGCAGCCGACAGGCTGGGGTTGTAAACCGAGGCCTACCAGCCCAAAGTACGGGCTAACCCAACTTGTAATACTTGTTTTTCAATTACTGGTCGCTAACAATATGAATCAGCGATAGATCATTGGAGCAAACGATGGCATTGGATAAAGTGCATGAAAACATTTATCTAAGCGAAGAGGAGTATCTGGCGACGGAACCCGCTTCCGAGGTAAAACGCGAATATATCGACGGCCAAGTCTATGCAATGGCCGGTGCTAGCTATAACCATAATTGCATCTCGGCCAACATGCTACGCGAGTTAGGGAATCACCTGAAAGGCACACCTTGCGCGACTTTTATGGCAGACATCAAAGTCCGTTTGGGCAAGGATTATGTCTATCCCGATCTACTGGTGGATTGCAGCAAAATGTCTGGCGACGATTATTTTTCGACGTCGCCGGTGATTATCGTCGAAGTGCTGTCCCGCTCCACCCGCAAAACGGATACGACGACAAAATTGATTCGTTATATCAATCTACCCTCTTTGCAGGAATACCTGCTGATCGAACCGGACATCGTTTCGGTGCAAGTATTGCGTAGAAGCAAGCATTGGATGCCGGAATATTCCTTTCTGGGCGACGCGGTCAGGTTCGAATCTATTGGCCTGACCTTGCCGGTCGCAGACGTTTATGATCGGGTCGATAATACCGATATGAACGAATTTAGGCAAAGTTTAGCCTAGGAGGACTTTAGTCGTTTTGCCTGACGCTTTTGTAGCCAGCGAAGTATGCCGGTGACATACAACAGCAGCGGCGCTAAACCGATCATGCACCAAATAATTCGCCCCGGCAATCCGAGGGCCTCGCCGTTATGCAGCGGCCATATCAGATTAAAAAAGGTCTCGCCAGCGGTAAACAAATTCGGGTCTTCCACAGCCAACACCCTGCCGTCGTATTGGTCGATCCAAACCTTGCTGCGCGGACGCCGGCTGTTGGCTTCGCCGGCTTGTTTTTTTTCGACGGCATAAACGCCTTCCAGGCCCTTGGGTGTCGCCAGCCAACGCAATTCGGCATACGGAAATACACTGTCGGCGATAGCAATTGCTTCCTTAATGGAAATCGGTTGGCGGCCTGCCTTCGGATTTGACTTTAAGTCCTTGGGATCTTGGTGGTGAATTGAGTTGACGATTGAAAATTGAGAAACGATCGGTTTCAAAAAATCCTTGTAACGGAAGGAGAAACCGGTAAAGGCCGTCAAGAACAAAACGACCATACAGCTTAGGCCGGTTAGTTTATGCACGTCATAAATCAGACGCGCGCTGCCGGCCTTGCGTTTGAATCGAATCGCTTGACCGAAACGACCGGAAGACGGCCACCATAAATAAAGCCCGCTTAGAATGGAAGCCATAAAAAACAACCCTAAAATACTGACTATTTTTGCCACCACTCTTGCATTATCTGCCTCGAAATAACGCGCTGCCAACAGGGTGGCGTGCAGTTGATAAACGAAGGTCCAGACCGTTTCCCCCCAAAAGTGTTCTTCAACGAGGTCGCCGGTATAAGGGTTGACCACTACGCCAAAGGGTTTAAACAACCGACCGGCGTATTCCTCGGGCTTGGGATACCATAGCCACAGATAGTCGCGCTCATACCCCGGCATGTATAAGTTCCACTGGCCTTGCCGACTCGGATGTCGTTTTCGAACCTTTTCCATGATCGAATCGAGCGCCAGCGGCTTCTCGTATCGTTCATGCCTTACTTCAGGCAAGTCCAATTCTTCCAATTCCCAGTGAAATATATTGATTGATCCTGTCAATCCGAAAATAACAAAAATGAAACCGAATGACAAAGCAATGCAAAGATGTACGTTCAGCCAAAACTGACGTAGGGATTTACGCTGATAACCCATGATCGTTTGATGTTGAGTGTTAAGTTACGGGATTGATGCAAAGGGTGGGCAAACCCACCCTGCGGTTTCACTAAGCTAAAATTCCAGACGAATCGAACCCATCGCAGTCAAAGGTTCGCCCGGGTATATCCCGACGCGGGGCGGCGCGTTTGAAAAAGGGTCGGTGGAGTTGTAGTAGGTTTTGTCCAGCAGATTGCGGATATTGAATTGCGCAATCAAACGTTTATCGCCTATCCGATGACTATAGGCTGTAAAGGCATCGAGACGGACGTAGCCGGGCAAGATAAAGGTGTTTTCGTCGTCGCCCTCCCGTTTCCCGGCCGCGAACATACCAATCCCGAAACTCCAACCTTCCAGCGGCTGGTAATTTTTTACATCGTATTTAAGCCATAGGCTACCCGAATGCTCTGGGACGTTACTCATGCGGTTTCCTCGCCGGCCGTTGTTGTCCTTAATAATTCTGGCATCGGTAAAGGCATAGTTACCGATTAAACTCAATTCGTCCGTAATCTGGCCGGACACATCCAGCTCGATGCCTTGGCTGCGCGCTTCGCCAATTGGGGCAACAGCGTTCGGTATCGGGCTATTGATGTCCCGGGTTAATACATTTTGCTTGGTCAAGTGGTAATAAGCGGCCGTTGCCGACAGACGATGATCGAACAATTCGGCCTTGAGGCCTGCTTCGAATTGTTCGCCGATTTCTGGGTCGACACTTTCGCCGGTAGCCGTGAGACCGTTATTGGCGCCGAATGAGGTCGTCCAGTTACCATAAACACTCAGCTCATCCCAAGGTTGATACAACAGACCGACGCGCGGGCTGAAGCCTTCGTCGCGGCGGACTGGTAAATCGGCTCTAGCGGCATCGAACGAGTCGCCCCGTCCGCGTCCGCTCGTCGCCCAGTCGTAGCGCCCCCCACCCAGAATATGCAGTGAATCCCATAACGTAATGTGGTCCTGAAAATAGACGCCATACCACTCGTCCTTGAAATAACTGTAGTTACTGCCAACCGTAGACGGCTCCGCGTCGGCTGCCGCGAAAAATGACGGATCAATTCCATAACGAGGGTTGTATATATCGATTTCCAGTCCCGGAACAGGCGTGCGGAAATTACCAAAACTCCAGTAGTCGCCAGTCGCTTGTAGGTAATCGAATCCGATTAACGTCTGATGATGGATGTCGCCAAGCTCAAAATTGCCGGTCAGGTCCAAATTGGTCGTATAAGTTTCCGCATCGACAAGTTGGTGAAAAATATTACGCAAATAGGTTCGGTTGGTCGTATTCGGATCTAAAAACTGCGCGACGGTGAAAGCGTTAGCCGGTTTAATCGAAAAATCGTTACTGTCATTGAACGATGCCAAAAACCGGTTTCGTAAGGTCCATTTGTCGTTAAATGCATGGGTCAGGTTGAATCCTACGTTCACTTTCGAGGTCGAATCCAAAGGGTCATTGGGGTCGATGAAGGAACGGCTTACCGGAATCGGAGCCGGTCGATCACCGATGGCAAACAAGCCGCGGTCACTGCGATGCTCCTGATAGAGACCTTCCACATCAACCGAAACTTCAGTAGCGTCGCTAATACGCCACGTCAACGACGGATGGATCAATACCCGATCGTTTTGATTGAACTCGCGAAACGACTCGTTATTCTGATAGGAGCCGGCGAAACGGTAGCTTAACGAACTGTCATCGGTCAAAGCACCTGTTGCATCCCATTCTGTCCGGTAAAAGTCATAGGAACCGAAGCGTTGTTCTACTGAATATCTGGAGGTCTGTTCGGGACGTTTGGTGACGATATTGATCAATCCGCCGGGCTCGACACGCCCGAACAGGACGGCAGCCGGGCCTTTGAGTACTTCGATTTGTTGCAAATTCGAAGTATCGTATTCGGTAGCGGCGCCTATCGAAACGCCGGACGCCAGAAGACCGTTTCGATAGATTCGGTCACTTCTAAACCCCCTAACGATAAACATATTGCCCAAGCCGAGACTCGATTGCGGACGCACGCCGCTAACGTTTTCCAGCGCTTCGGTGATACGCGTCGCTTTTTGATCCGCCATCACCATCTTAGGGATTACTTGAATGGACATCGGCGTTTCCATCAAGGGCGCATCGGTTTTCGTCGCGGTAAACGCATTGGTCACGGTGTAGTTTTCGCTGTATAGGCCGCTCAAGCTATCGGGGGCCTTTCCTGTCACCGTCACCGCCGGCATCGTATTAGCCGATTGCGGTGCTACCCTGGCCGCTTTCTCCAACGTCACCGTATTACCGTTACTGAAACGGTAATTCAAGCCGGAACCTTGCAACAGTTTTCGCAACGCTTGCTCGGCGCTGTAATCGCCTTTCAACGCCGGGGCGTTGATGTTTTGTGTCAGGTCTCCGTCGTACAGAACCTGCAAACCGGTGGCGGCGGAGAAGCGGGTTAGGGCGCCGCTTAGCGCCTGAGCGGGGATGTCGAAGCTCACGCTGGCGGGATCCGCCGCGCTGCTAAGCGTTGGAAGCAGCAAGGCGGCGATTGCCAGCCCGTTTAATCGGCCTGTGTTGGAAAATTGCATCGGGTCAAACTCCTTGATTGATGAACGGTGTCAGCAACAAAGACGATGCGGGTGTGGCTTTACCCTTAGCGGCGATGAAAATATTTTTAGCGGTAGGGGCGAATGAATTCGCCCCTACATCAATACAACAGCACCAAGCCGCCCGGCAGGTTGACGGCTTGAGCATGCAAGGTTGCCTGCAAGGCGTCCACCACGGCGTCGGCGTCGCCGACATTGAACACGCCGCTGAGCACGCGTTCGGCCAAATCCGGATTGACGGCGACGATGCGGCCGGCCCGGTAACGGTTGACCTCATCCAGTACCTCGGCCAAAGGCTGGCGGTTGAACACCACTTGTCGGCGCTGCCAGGCGAAGGCATCGTCGTTGGCGGCGTGAAGCAGCGGTTGCAGCCGATTCCGCAGCACATCGACCTGCTG
>NZ_JANIBK010000191.1 GCF_024505165.1 Methylomonas rivi | reverse complement strand
TAGGCGCGGGCGCATGGAGGCGCTCCGGCGTAGCGCCGCAGGCCGCGAAAACGGCCGCCATTGCAATGACGGATAAGCGCGGCGATTTGTTCAATAGACGTTCAAACATAAGACGAAAGATGCGTGTTGCCAACGGCTGTCATTGTAATGGATAAGACTGATTTTGCAGTCGGGCTTAAAACGCCTTCGGCAAGTCGTGGCGACCAATACACCGGCCGGCACCGTTCATACAGATCATCGCCACCAAGCCGGAGGGTAGGCCGTGCGGTAGATTCATTGACGCCAATCATTTGTCTTGCCTCGGATTCGAGATTCGGGATACGCAGCGTTTTCCTTATTGAGCTTGCCAATGTTGCGCCGGATTACCTTCTACCGGGGCGAATGTCCGGTTAGATTATGGCCATAAATAACTGCCGGGAATTCGGATTATTCCTTATCGCTCGTCGGTAAGCCCCTCTTTGATAAATAGGGTGTCGCAAAAGCCTCTCAAAATACGCGTTGTTTGTAACGAAATCCCGAGGGATCGATAACGACAATTTGCCCGCTCAAAAAGTCGGCATTACTACCCGCATAATCGTATCGGAACAGGCGGTTAAATATACCGCCCCGGATCGATCCCCCAGCGCGACGGCACTTCAAACGAAGTTATGCGGTCATGGCAGCCGGGTTTCGATAAATCGAAATCGCGCGGCGGCATGAAAACGCGGGACTGGCTGTTGAACACCGCCCTGACCTTGGGATGCAGCAAATTTTCGTGGTGCTGCTCGACGACGACTGCCAGATAGCCGCTTTCCAGCCGCACCAGCGTGCCGACGGGATAAATGCCTATGCACCGGATAAATTGGTGTACCAACGTCACATTGAAATGGTGGCCGCTCCACTCCAGCAATTTTCTCAACACCTCCGTGGGCTCCCTGCCCGTATGATAGATACGGGTTGAGGTTAGCGCGTCGTACACGTCCACCACCGACGCCATTTGCCCATAGAGACTGATCCGGTCGCCCTTGAGTCCGAGCGGATAACCGCTGCCGTCGTAGCATTCGTGATGTTCGGCGGCGACGCTCAGCGCGATGGGCGAAATTCCCGGTGACTTTTGCAATACCAAACTGCCATAGCGGACATGCTGCTTCATGATCTCGAATTCGGCTTCCGTGAGTTTGCCGGGCTTGTTCAGGATGGCATTCGGCACCTGCATTTTGCCGATGTCGTGCATTAATCCGCCCAGGCCGACCAGTTCGATGGTTTTGCGGTCAATACCCAGTGCCCGGCAGAAGCCGATCAACAGCGTACCGACCGCTACCGAATGCTGAAAGGTGTATTTGTCGGCTTGCTTGATTCTGAGCAGACTGACGATGGCGTCCGGGTTGCGGAAAATCGAATCGGCGATGCCGGATACCACCGGTTCCACCAGTTCCAATTCAACCTGCTTACCCAAGCGGCAATCCTGCAACACGTTATGCACGATACGGTTGGCTTCGCGGCAGAGATGCCGGGCTTGTACCCGTTCTTGCTCTACGCTAACCGGAGGCGGCTCGCGCCTGAGATTTTGACCCAAGCGTTGCATGCGGTTATCAAGTTGCCTATGCACTTCTTCGGCACTGGGCGCTTCCGGCATATCCGGCCCGCGCTCGGTGTCGATATAGACTTGGCGAATGCCGTATTCCGCGATTCTCTCGATGTCGATCTCGGACTCGACCAAAAAACGGTTACGCAAGAACGGATGATCCAACCAAGGACAATTAATGTCATGGATAAACATTTTGGGCTTAAGGTCGGTGACATCGATTTTTTTAATCATCGCTCGGTTTGCCGCTGGGAATTTCGCCGCGATTATTCGCGCGCCACGTAGCCTAATTTACTTTAGCTTTGGCAGCATCGGCAAAGCATTTGCAATAACCCATGCCATAACCGGTTCGGTCGTCAAAGGTGGGTTGAACCTATCGATTAGACTCGCGAGGGTTGCCCGGAAAAACAGGCGCACAGAATTGTTCTGCTATTGTTCTGTGACATAACTTATGTTAACTTTAAGAGAACAATTCAAAAACAATTAGACCTAATGGACAATCTTACCCGCAAGCAACGCGAGATCATCGATTTTTTACTGCAAAATCAACACAATTTTGCGCCGCCGCTTTCCTTGGATAAGTTGTGCGCGGCATTGGGCTTGAAATCCCGCGGTTCGTTACATCGTATTATTCAGGACTTGGTGGAAGCCGGCTTCATTGAGCCGATGGACAGAAAACATCGCGGCGTGCGCCTGAGCGATAAAGCCAGACAAATGGCGCAGCCCGATAGCGGCAATGCCGATCTCTTGCGCTATGTCGGCGTCATTGCCGCCGGCAAACCGATTGAAGCCATTGAAAACCAGGAATATATGACCGTTCCCAGCCAAATCAAAACCGCTAACCCCTGCTATGTACTGCGGGTAAAAGGGGATTCGATGATGGAAGAAGGCATTTACGACGGCGACTGGGTCATTATCGAACAACGTTGCCATGCCCGTAACGGCGAAATTGTGGTGGCGTTGGTGGACAAAACCGAAGCCACCTTAAAGTTCATCGAGCAATATCCGCACGAAACCTTGCTGATCCCCGCCAATTCCGGCATGCAGGCCATGCGTTATCAGCCGGCCCAGGTGGAAATTCAGGGGGTGCTGGTCGGGCAAATGCGCAGTTACCGGCATTAAGGCCGCATTCAGACATATTGCCCGGCGCACCAGCCGGATGACCACGCCCATTGGAAGTTATATCCGCCCAACCAGCCAGTTACATCCACCACTTCGCCGATAAAGTACAAACCCGGCACCCGCAGGCATTCCATGGTTTTCGACGATAACGCATCGCAATCGACTCCGCCCAATGTCACTTCGGCGGTGCGGTAACCTTCGCTGCCGTTCGGTTTGATATGCCAAGCCTGGATATGATCGGCCACCTGCTGCAATTGCTTGTCGGAACAATCGACCAAACTGCATTCCAGTAGCGGCTCGGGTAACAGCGCTTGCAGCAGGCGCTTGGGCAGATGCTCGGCCAGCCAGGTTTTAAGTTTCAGCTTATTGCCCTGGCCGCGCTGCTGTTTCAATAATTTGAATAATTGTATATCGGGCAAACAGTTAATCCGCAAAGGTTCTCCAGGCTGCCAATATGAGGAAATTTGCAAAATAGCGGGACCGCTGAGTCCTCTATGGGTAAATAACAAATTCTCCTTAAAGCAGCGATTTTGAAAGCTTACTTCGCAGGGCACGGCAATACCGGTCAAGGCGGAAAACACGTCCTTATCGACGGGTTGCAAGGTCAATGGCACCAAGCCGGCATGCGTCGGCCAAACCTTAATACCGAATTGCTCCGCCACTTGATACCCGAACGGCGTAGCGCCCATTTTAGGGATGGACAAACCGCCGGTCGCCACCACCAGCGATTGGCAACGCATGTTCCCTTGCGAAGTTTGTAAGCGAAACCCGCCACCCGCCGCACGGGATACTTGTTGAATAGTACAGGGTATTTTGAGTTCCACACCCTGTTGCCGGCCTTCGGCCAGCAGCATGTCCAGTATGTCTTTCGCACTGTTGTCGCAAAACAATTGCCCGTGCAGCCGTTCATGAAATGGAATTTTATAGCGTTGCACCAATGCCAGAAAATCCCATTGGTTGAAACGCTTCAGGGCCGATTTACAAAAATGCGGATTATGGGAAATATAATGCTCCGGCTCCACCGTGTAATTGGTAAAGTTACAGCGGCCGCCGCCGGACATCAGAATTTTTTTACCCGGCCGGTTTGCGTGGTCGAGCACGCGTACGCTACGGCCTCTTTTTGCCGCTTCTATTGCGCACATCAAACCCGACGCCCCGGCGCCGATCACCAGTACATCGACCGACTCGGTTTCAGACATATAAACAAGCCAAATAGAATGAACGCGCCCAATTCGTCATAAAATCGGCCTGGTTTTAACGATAGGCCTACTTTTTAATTCGATAACAAAATTAGCGCCCTCGCCATCGTTAAATGCATGCAAGGAGCCCTCCATATTATTCTCGATAATAATTTTCGACATATAAAGGCCGATACCGGTACCTTTACCTTGATCCTTGGTCGTAAAATAAGGATCGTAAATTTTATCGAAAACAGACTCGGGTATACCGCCCGCATTATCCTTTACAATAACAACGGTTACTTCATTATTTTTTTTATACGCGGAAATATCAATAACCGGTTGTAACGGTTTATTTTCAACCAAAACATCCTTGGCATTATTGATTAAATTTAAAATAACCTGGGAGAATTCGCCTTCCAAGCCGTTAATAACCAGATCGTCAACGCATTGTATATTCAGCTGAATATTATGGTTTTTTAACTGAGCCTCCAGCAACTCGCAGGTGGATTGAATCATTTGTTTAACATTAAACGGCTCGACCTGTTTATTAGGCTTGAAAAAATTCCTGAAGTCGTCAATGGTGGTGGACATCTTGTGAACCAGCCGATCCGATTTCTCCATGCTTGACCGCATGAAGTCGTCATCCAACTTTCCCAATTTATATCTTAATTGCAGATTTTGCAGCACCAAGCCCAATGCATTTAAAGGCTGGCGCCATTGATGAGCGATTGCACCTATCATCTCGCCCATGGCGGCGGAACGGGATTGGTGGATCAATAAGGCTTCCTGCCTTTTGCTTTTCGCCACTTCCTCTTTAATTTTTTTATCCAGATCCACGTTCAAATCCGCCAGCTCTTGCGTCCTTTTGCTCACTTTGCTTTCCAACTCCTGATTGTAATGCTCAAGATATTGATTGGACAGCATCAGGGAATCAATCATCTTATTAAAACTATCCGAGAGCGCGCCTATCTCATCGTTTCGCTTGATGGCGGATCTAACCGTTAAATCGCCGGCGGCGACTTGCGTGGCCAATTGACTGATTGCGGAGACGGGAGTGGATATCCAACGCGCGAAGAAATAACCTGCAATTATAATTAAAACCAGGGATGCGCTAATAATATAAATAATACGATAATACATATCGTGAATATATGCATCGTATTCTGATGTTGAAAAACCGATGTGCAGCCACCCCCACTCTATACCCGAAAATCCGATGGGATAAACAAAATGATACACGTTTTTTATATTATCGAAGTCCGTCACATTAAAACTAATATAATCCGATTCAAGGGCCGCTATTTTATCATCGAGCCTATTCAGCATGTGCCAACTTCGCTGATTAACAAATATTTTATCGCCTTGTTTAGGCGAAATAATAATGTAATGAATGCTAGCGTTGTTTTTTAACACCTCCACGTTGTGTTCCACGATGAATCCGAAATCCTTACTGATGATCGCATCGGACGTAGCCTGAACGATGGATTTGGACACCGTTTCCGCTTGCGCATACATGATTTTCTGCAATGCCGTTTTCTGCATCGGTATCACCATAAAGGCAAAAAACACAGTAATAGCCAAAACGAAAAAAGCAAAGAACAGGAAAACGCGTAAAAAAATCGTACGCCTAGGCTTAATCGGCATAATCGGCCACTAGCCTGAAATTTTTTATATTCGGCATATCTTTAAAAAATAAAACCCTCGATTACATATTACAGGTATATCCAATACTTCGTCATGCAGACGGAGAATAGCCGGCCCGTCATCTCGCGGGCGGCGGCGGGGGCGTGCCCGGAGGCGGCGGCGGAATAGGCGCGTTCGATCTTGCCGCCGGTATTCGATAGACATCGCTAAACTGGCCGGATACCGGCACACGGTGGCCTTTGCCGTACATGCATTGGATATAGGCATTATCGTATCCTTCCTGGGTGGCATAGGCGGCGCCCCTACTCTCGCCCACGCCAACCATGCTACCGGCAACCAACCCGGTTCCGGCCCCTATCGCCGCACCGCCGCCTCCGCCCAAG
>NZ_JANIBK010000190.1 GCF_024505165.1 Methylomonas rivi | reverse complement strand
GGGGTTGACGGGTTTTGGTTGACGAAGTCTCGAAGGGGTGCCGCGGTGTTTTGCTCGTCGGTGTCGGGTTTGTTTGGTATTTTGGTTCGGGTTTTGGCCGGCGCTGAAAAAATAAATTTGACAACGATTTGAAATGCTGTAGAATGCATCGGCTCAACAGGACGGAATGATAACGACGTCCTGGCTCTTTAACAACCTAAATCGAAATAATTTGTGTGGGTATGTAATCCGAGCTGTTTCTGTTAGAAATAGATCGATACAGAATCCACGTCAATTCGCAAGAAAAGATGTTATGTAATCGAGTCGAGATTGGCTACTGATCTTTATTAGTGGCAAACCAAAATTAAACTGAAGAGTTTGATCATGGCTCAGATTGAACGCTGGCGGTATGCTTAACACATGCAAGTCGAACGGTAGCAGGCCTTCGGGCGCTGACGAGTGGCGGACGGGTGAGTAATGCATAGGAATCTGCCTATTAGTGGGGGATAACGTGGGGAAACTCACGCTAATACCGCATACGACCTACGGGTGAAAGCCGGGGACCTTCGGGCCTGGCGCTAATAGATGAGCCTATGTTGGATTAGCTAGTTGGTAGGGTAATGGCCTACCAAGGCGACGATCCATAGCTGGTCTGAGAGGATGATCAGCCACACTGGGACTGAGACACGGCCCAGACTCCTACGGGAGGCAGCAGTGGGGAATATTGGACAATGGGCGAAAGCCTGATCCAGCAATACCGCGTGTGTGAAGAAGGCCTGAGGGTTGTAAAGCACTTTCAATAGGAAGGAATACCTGCCGGTTAATACCCGGTAGACTGACATTACCTATACAAGAAGCACCGGCTAACTCCGTGCCAGCAGCCGCGGTAATACGGAGGGTGCAAGCGTTAATCGGAATTACTGGGCGTAAAGCGTGCGTAGGCGGTTATTTAAGTCAGATGTGAAAGCCCCGGGCTTAACCTGGGAACTGCATTTGATACTGGATGACTAGAGTTGAGTAGAGGGGAGTGGAATTTCAGGTGTAGCGGTGAAATGCGTAGAGATCTGAAGGAACACCAGTGGCGAAGGCGGCTCCCTGGACTCAAACTGACGCTGAGGTACGAAAGCGTGGGTAGCAAACAGGATTAGATACCCTGGTAGTCCACGCCGTAAACGATGTCAACTAACCGTTGGGTTCTTAAAGAACTTAGTGGTGGAGCTAACGTATTAAGTTGACCGCCTGGGGAGTACGGCCGCAAGGCTAAAACTCAAATGAATTGACGGGGGCCCGCACAAGCGGTGGAGCATGTGGTTTAATTCGATGCAACGCGAAGAACCTTACCTACCCTTGACATCCAGAGAATCTGTGAGAGATCGTAGAGTGCCTTCGGGAACTCTGAGACAGGTGCTGCATGGCTGTCGTCAGCTCGTGTCGTGAGATGTTGGGTTAAGTCCCGTAACGAGCGCAACCCTTATCCTTAGTTGCCAGCGGTTCGGCCGGGAACTCTAGGGAGACTGCCGGTGATAAACCGGAGGAAGGTGGGGACGACGTCAAGTCATCATGGCCCTTATGGGTAGGGCTACACACGTGCTACAATGGTCGGTACAGAGGGCCGCAAACTCGCGAGAGCCAGCAAATCCCAAAAAGCCGATCCTAGTCCGGATTGCAGTCTGCAACTCGACTGCATGAAGTCGGAATCGCTAGTAATCGCGGATCAGAATGCCGCGGTGAATACGTTCCCGGGCCTTGTACACACCGCCCGTCACACCATGGGAGTGGGTTGCAAAAGAAGTAGGTAGTTTAACCTTCGGGAGGGCGCTTACCACTTTGTGATTCATGACTGGGGTGAAGTCGTAACAAGGTAGCCCTAGGGGAACCTGGGGCTGGATCACCTCCTTACAAAGACAGAACACCGAATTACGTACTCACAACAAATTATTTCGATTGAAAGACGCACCTGGGTCTGTAGCTCAGTTGGTTAGAGCGCACCCCTGATAAGGGTGAGGTCGGAGGTTCAACTCCTCCCAGACCCACCAACGCGAAAAGGTACAAGAGTAAGGTACAAGGTACAAGGCGGATATCGAGAGCATTTGAATGCTCGAGATTGGCCGAAGTTAATAACGTAATCACCTTGAACCCTGTCGCTTGAACCTTGAACCTCGTTTATTGGGGCCATAGCTCAGCTGGGAGAGCGCCTGCCTTGCACGCAGGAGGTCGGGAGTTCGATCCTCCCTGGCTCCACCATTCAACGCTAGATACGCTGAACAGGCGGCGTCGAAAAAGTCAACGTAAGGACATCAGCTCTATACGGTTTGCATCCAAAAGGATCAGTCCGTATAGAATTGGTATTCGTACCGATAGCTCTTTAACAATATGGAAATCTGTAACAAACATCCGATCTGCCAAGATCGTGATGTAAACGAGTTGCGGTTTGCGATCAGCCATTGTTGCAAAACAAAGGCGGAAAAACAAACGGCAAAATCGTTCTCAAGCAAAAATCAGCGAACATGTCAGCTGACAAATAACGTGAAACAGACAGTGCCCAAAATCGAATGTTAGCGCAAGCGAAATGTGAGACAAAAGCACCAGACGTATTCGGGTTATATGGTCAAGTGAATAAGCGCATACGGTGGATGCCTAGGCAGTAAGAGGCGATGAAGGACGTTGTAGCATGCGAAAAGCTTTGGGGAGTTTGCAAACAAACCGTGATCCAGAGATGTCCGAATGGGGAAACCCGGCGTGCATAAGCACGTCATCTTTGAGTGAATACATAGCTCACTGAAGCGAACCCGGAGAACTGAAACATCTAAGTACCCGGAGGAAAAGAAATCAACCGAGATTCCCTAAGTAGTGGCGAGCGAACGGGGACTAGCCCTTAAGCTAGATTCAGGTTAGTGGAACGGTCTGGAAAGTCCGGCGATACAGGGTGATAGCCCCGTACACGAAAACCTGTTTTTAGTGAAATCGAGTAGGTCGGCGCACGTGAAACGTTGACTGAATATGGGGGGACCATCCTCCAAGGCTAAATACTCCTTACTGACCGATAGTGAACCAGTACCGTGAGGGAAAGGCGAAAAGAACCGCGGAGAGCGGAGTGAAATAGAACCTGAAACCGTATGCGTACAAGCAGTGGGAGCCCCTTCGTGGGGTGACTGCGTACCTTTTGTATAATGGGTCAGCGACTTACATTTTGTGGCAAGCTTAACCGAATAGGGGAGGCGTAGGGAAACCGAGTCTTAATAGGGCGTTTAGTCGCAAGGTGTAGACCCGAAACCGGGCGATCTATCCATGACCAGGTTGAAGGTGTGGTAACACACACTGGAGGACCGAACCCACGTCTGTTGAAAAATACGGGGATGAGTTGTGGATCGGAGTGAAAGGCTAATCAAGCTCGGAGATAGCTGGTTCTCCTCGAAAGCTATTTAGGTAGCGCCTCGTGTATCACTCTCGGGGGTAGAGCACTGTTTCGGCTAGGGGGTCATCCCGACTTACCAAACCGATGCAAACTCCGAATACCGAGAAGTGCAAGCACGGGAGACACACGGCGGGTGATAAGGTCCGTCGTGAAAAGGGAAACAGCCCAGACCGTCAGCTAAGGTCCCCAAATCTATGCTCAGTGGGAAACGATGTGGAAAGGCACAGACAGCCAGGAGGTTGGCTTAGAAGCAGCCATCCTTTAAAGAAAGCGTAATAGCTCACTGGTCGAGTCGGTCTGCGCGGAAGATTTACCGGGGCTAAGCATAGTACCGAAGCTACGGATTTACGCGTAAGCGTGAGTGGTAGAGGAGCGTTCTGTACGCCTGCGAAGGTCGATTGAGAAGTCGGCTGGAGGTATCAGAAGTGCGAATGCTGACATAAGTAACGATAAAGAGGGTGAAAAACCCTCTCGCCGTAAACCCAAGGTTTCCTGCGCAACGTTAATCGACGCAGGGTTAGTCGGCACCTAAGGCGAGGCCGAAAGGCGTAGTCGATGGAAAACAGGTTAATATTCCTGTACCAGTTGTAACTGCGATGGGGTGACGGAGAAGGCTATATCAGCTGTCGGTTGGAAGTGGCAGTTTAAGCGTGTAGGCATGACTCTTAGGCAAATCCGGGAGTCTCTATGCTGAGGCGTGATGACGAGCGGTTCTTCGGAACAGCGAAGTGATAGATGCCCTGCTTCCAAGAAAAACCTCTAAGCTTCAGGTTACAAGTGGCCGTACCCTAAACCGACACAGGTGGGTGGGATGAAAATTCTAAGGCGCTTGAGAGAACCCAGGTGAAGGAACTAGGCAAAATGATACCGTAACTTCGGGAGAAGGTATGCCGTTGATAAGTGAAAGCCCTTGCGGCTGTAGCGTAAGGCGGTTGCAAAAAATCGGTGGCTGCGACTGTTTAGCAAAAACATAGCACTCTGCAAACACGAAAGTGGACGTATAGGGTGTGACGCCTGCCCGGTGCTGGAAGGTTAATTGATGGGGTTATCTTCGGAGAAGCTCTTGATCGAAGCCCCAGTAAACGGCGGCCGTAACTATAACGGTCCTAAGGTAGCGAAATTCCTTGTCGGGTAAGTTCCGACCTGCACGAATGGCGTAACGATGGCCACACTGTCTCCACCTGGGACTCAGTGAAATTGAAATCGCTGTGAAGATGCAGTGTACCCGCGGCTAGACGGAAAGACCCCGTGCACCTTTACTATAGCTTGACACTGGACTTTGAACCTACTTGTGTAGGATAGGTGGGAGGCTTTGAAGCAGGAACGCCAGTTCTTGTGGAGCCAACCTTGAAATACCACCCTGGTATGTTTGGAGTTCTAACCTCGATCCATTATCTGGATTAGGGACAGTGTCTGGTGGGTAGTTTGACTGGGGCGGTCTCCTCCCAAAGAGTAACGGAGGAGCACGAAGGTACCCTCAGCCTGGTCGGAAATCAGGCAATGAGTGCAAAGGCATAAGGGTGCTTGACTGCGAGACGGACAAGTCGAGCAGGTACGAAAGTAGGTCTTAGTGATCCGGTGGTTCTGTATGGAAGGGCCATCGCTCAACGGATAAAAGGTACGCCGGGGATAACAGGCTGATACCGCCCAAGAGTTCATATCGACGGCGGTGTTTGGCACCTCGATGTCGGCTCATCACATCCTGGGGCTGAAGCAGGTCCCAAGGGTATGGCTGTTCGCCATTTAAAGTGGTACGCGAGCTGGGTTCAGAACGTCGTGAGACAGTTCGGTCCCTATCTGCCGTGGGCGTTTGAGATTTGAGGGAAGCTGCTTCTAGTACGAGAGGACCGAAGTGGACGAACCTCTGGTGTTCCGGTTGTCATGCCAATGGCATTGCCGGGTAGCCACGTTCGGACAGGATAACCGCTGAAAGCATCTAAGCGGGAAGCCCCTCCCAAGATGAGATCTCACTGGGACTATAAGTCCCCTGAAGGGCCGTTGGAGACTACGACGTTGATAGGGTCGGTGTGGAAGCGCAGTAATGTGTGAAGCTAACGACTACTAATTGCCCGTGAGGCTTGACCATATAACACCCAATGCGTTTGGGTTAGGTCAGACGACAAAATCTGATCACGCAAGAGAACGAATAAACTCGATACAGATTTCCATGAAGCAGGTACAAGACGCAAGGTACAAGGTCCAAAACCCCGGAGCTTGCAACTGAAGCCTGTTGATGACGAAGGGAGATGATAGGTAAGTAAGAGAGGCATGGCACGGCGAAGCGCCGTTGTTTTGAATCCTGAACCTTTTACCTTGAACCTAACACCCTTCAAACCAGTTTGCTTGGTGAACATAGCAAGCGTGAACCACCCGATCCCATCCCGAACTCGGAAGTGAAACCGCTTAGCGCCGATGATAGTGTGGCAGGTTGCCATGTGAAAGTAGGTCATCGCCAAGCTCTTATTACAAAAAGCCCATCTTATAAGATGGGCTTTTTTTTG
>NZ_JANIBK010000189.1 GCF_024505165.1 Methylomonas rivi | reverse complement strand
AAAAGACTGGCCTTATTCGAGTTTTCATAATTACGTCAAGCAAGGATTTTCTCCCGAGAACTGGGGTAGCGTTATGCCGTTGGATATTGAAGGCATTGAATAACTCGAAAGATGCGCCGCCCGATGGTTGGCGCATCCTACGGGCTTGTCACCGATGATATACGGAAAGGAAAATCATACCTGTTCAAGAAATTATCGCGTAGCGGAGAATTTGCCGATAGATATACGGTTAACTATTTAATGTCTTGTTGTGTCTTACAGGAGAAATTTCGATGAATCTACATCCAGTCGTTGCAGGCTTTATCCCGAACATCTTTGTGACATATCGCGTAAAAGATGGATATGCCGAAATTGCCACACTGTGGGGCGCAATGAAGGGGAGCGTTCCTATATCTGGGGCAAGCATCAGCTTGGAAGGGGGAGGTTTTCTTCAGGTCTCGGTTGGCACACTGACCATTACTGGCAGAAATGCAGAAACACTCGTTTGGAACAATGTCCTTGGTGCCAAAGGAGTAAGAGCTCGTCTAAAAGCGTTAGCAAAGCAAACATTGGGAGCTCCGTCTGCGTCGACAAAAGCTCAAGAGACCGACACT
Organism: Methylomonas rivi; assembly: GCF_024505165.1. Taxonomy (GTDB): domain Bacteria; phylum Pseudomonadota; class Gammaproteobacteria; order Methylococcales; family Methylomonadaceae; genus Methylomonas; species Methylomonas rivi. The sequence continues at coordinate 5,320 of NZ_JANIBK010000189.1, read as the reverse complement.
GACCAAGTTCCAAGTGGAGTAAAGTTTAGCTCCAAAGTTGTGGTTGTCCCCGGATATCTATCTGGCTTGACCCACAGCGGAGAATTTCTGAATTTAATGGAAAGGAAAAGCTACCCTTGGATAAATAGAGGTGACATAGTTGGAGAATTCCGAATCCATGATAGCGATCACATCGCGCCAATTCGAGCTCCTGCTTCCGGGTTGCTACTTCATAAAGAGCTAAGTTGTGACGGTTGTAGCGCCTCTAGCGCCCGCGAATGGAATAATCGAGTGCAGCCTCCCCTTGCAAAGCTTGCAATCTTGCTTCCAGAAGATGAGTCGGCCCCAGAATCTGTCCAATACATATATTCGGAGATGTGTCGAATAGTATGCGAAATGAAGCACCGTTACCTTGAGAAATCACGTTACTGGAGTATGGGTCCTTTTACGTCAGAAGTATTTGACGAGCTTGTTAAACTACAGACAGCTCGCGAGCCAAAGATCTTTGACGCGGTTCCAAACTGGCGTGACTACATAGAGGAGGCGAAAGTTAAAAGGCCGGAGTTGCGACCATTGCTGGCGCATCTACGAACACCGTAGATGCAATGCGCGATAGAATGTGCCCAGTCGGGTAAGGGAGAGTTCCTCTTCCGCCGCCTTGGGTAAGGCCGTAGATGCGGTAAACGAGAACCGCATCGTTCGCGTTGGTGCGGCTTGTAAACTCACCGCACCCTACGCCTGATTTGGGCTAGCCAAGTAGGCCGGAATAAGCCTGTAGGCGTTTCCGGCAAAGCTTTTGCTATTTGTCGCATTCCGCCGGAAACGCTATCGCTTATTCCGGCCTACATTTGGGAAAGGAATTGCGCAACGTCAGGATTGTAGATGCGGTAAACAACATGCACCGCATATTTCGCGAGTGTAGCGGTTCGTAAACTCGCCGCAGACTACGCCAGCTTTTAGCTGAACATTTACCCTTGGCGCTTTTGTTCCGTCTGACGGATTTTGGCCGGTCGGCGCTTCCGGCGGGTTTGTCTGAGTGTGTTGAAATTGGACTCGTTGGCGGAATTCGCAGGGTACGAAATTTTGCAATATGAGTGGCACAAAATCCGGATAAAAATCAATCGACCATTTTTAACTAATTCTGTCATTCGATACAAAAACTGACGTCAAAACCGGCTTCGCGATGTGCTTCTTAAATTTACGCCTCGGTTTGAATCTTGCCCGGCGACAATCGGATACTTGAGCCGATTCCCGCAATGCAGTATAGTTCCTCTCCATGAACACTCAATCGCACGTCCATTTTGCCGATTCGATTTGCTTGCCATGCCTTGGCGGGTTTCCGTTCGCCCTGTCTTTAAGACTGCTGCTGCCCTGAGGGGCGCGCATTCTATCCACCTAAAAAAATAAACCCATTTTCTGTTACTCGGCCGCGGAGCCGAACGTTTCATGACGGAGTTCTCATGAAAGACAAATTGATAATTTTCGATACCACTTTGCGCGACGGCGAGCAAAGTCCCGGCGCGTCGATGACGCGCGATGAAAAAGTGCGGATTGCCAGGGCTCTGGAACGCATGAAGGTCGACGTGATCGAAGCCGGTTTTCCGGCCGCCAGCCAGGGCGATTTCGAAGCCGTGCAGGCCGTGGCCGATGCGATTAAAGACAGCACGGTGTGCGGTTTGGCGCGGGCGTTGGACAAAGACATCGACCGGGCCGGCGAAGCCTTGAAGGGCGCGCAAAGTTCGCGCATTCATACCTTTATCGCCACCTCGCCGATTCACATGCAGAAGAAGCTGAACATGCAGCCGGACCAGGTCATCGAGTATGCGGTGCGGGCGGTAAAGCGCGCCCGCCAATATACCGATAATGTGGAGTTTTCGCCGGAAGACGCCGGCCGCTCGGAAGAGGATTTCTTGTGCCGGATTCTGGAAGCGGTGATCGATGCCGGCGCCCGTACCTTGAACATTCCGGATACGGTCGGTTACAGCATGCCGCAACAATTCGGCGCTACCATCGCCAATCTGATTCAACGCATACCGAACTCGGACAAGGCGATTTTTTCCGTGCATTGCCACAACGATTTGGGTTTGGCGGTGGCCAACTCCTTGGCGGCGGTGATGAACGGCGCCCGCCAGGTGGAATGCACCATCAACGGTTTGGGCGAACGCGCCGGCAATGCCTCGTTGGAAGAGGTGGTGATGGCGGTACGCACCCGGCAGGATTTTTTCGGTTGCGATACCGGCCTGGATACCCGCGAAATCGTCACCTGCTCGAAGCTGGTGTCGTCGATTACCGGTTTTCCGGTACAGCCCAACAAGGCCATCGTCGGCGCCAACGCCTTCGCGCACGAGTCCGGCATTCACCAGGACGGCGTCTTGAAAAACCGCGAGACTTACGAAATCATGCGCGCCGAGGATGTGGGCTGGACCACCAACCGCATGGTATTGGGCAAGCATTCCGGCCGCAACGCCTTCAAGACCCGCATGGCGGAATTGGGGGTGGATTTTGCCGGCGAAGCCGAGTTGAACGATGCGTTTTTCCGCTTCAAACAATTGGCCGACAAAAAACACGAAATTTTCGACGAAGACTTGCAGGCCTTGATCTCCGAACAAGGTTTCGAGGCCGAGGACGAGCATATCAAATTGGTGGCGCTGAAAGTCTGTTCCGAAACCGGCGAAGTGCCCAACGCCACGGTGACGATACGCGTGGACGGTAAGGAAATGACCGGCTGCGCGCAAGGCGGCGGCGCGGTGGACGCCAGTTTGAAAGCCATCGAAAGCTTGGTGAAAACCGGGGCTATCTTGGCCTTGTATTCGGTCAACAACATCACCAACGGTACCGACGCGCAGGGCGAAGTGACCGTGCGGCTGGAACATGCCGGCCGTATCGTCAACGGTTCCGGCGCCGATACCGATATTGTGATCGCATCGGCCAAGGCCTATATCAATGCGGTCAACAAGCTGCAAAGCGGCAATCAACGGCAGCATCCGCAAAAGGGCGATGTTTAAGCGTTAAAGCGGATGGATAAGGCAACCCGCTTGCACTATCTGGAGGCGATGGGGATAGCTGTCTGGGTGCCCAGGCAGCGGCCCGTCGCCACCATGCCGGCGCTTGAAGAAACATCGGCAGCGGAAAATACGGCTGACGTAGGCTGGGTAGAGCGAAGCGAAACCCAGCAAACGACATTGCACACTCCTTACGACGACTCCGCCTGGAACCAACTGCAACATGAGGTCTCGCTTTGCCGCGCCTGCGGCTTATGCGAAACCCGCACCCAAACCGTGTTCGGGGTCGGCAACCGTCATGCCGGTTGGATGCTGATCGGCGAAGCGCCGGGGCAAAACGAGGATTTGCAAGGCGAACCCTTCGTCGGCAAGGCCGGTCAATTGTTGAACGAAATGCTGCGGGCGATCGGTTTGGCGAGGGAGGAAGTCTTTATCGCCAATGTGCTGAAATGCCGCCCGCCCGCCAACCGCGATCCGCAAGCCGAAGAAGTGGCCGCCTGCCGCGACTTTCTGCGCCGGCAGATTGCGCTGTTGCAACCCAAGATTATTCTGGCGGTCGGCCGCATCGCCGCGCAAAATTTACTCAACACTCAGCAACCTCTGGCAAAATTACGCGGCAGGCAACACCGCCTGGAAAATATCCCGCTGGTGGTGGTGCACCATCCGGCTTATCTGTTGCGTGCCCTGACGGAAAAAGCCAAAGCCTGGGACGATTTGCAATTTGCGTTGTCCGTTTATCAATCGCTACAAGAACAATAAAAATGATGTGGAAATTGCTGCATAAATTGAAAGATGCCGTGGTATACGACGCCGACCGCGAGTTTTACGCCAAAGTGTTTCCGGATTCGGTGGAGAGCAAGGATTTGCTGAGACTGCGCAAAATGGACCACGGCGATTTGCCCAGCGTGCTGAAAATCGAAAATTTAAATTACGACTTTCCCTGGTCGGAAGGCGTGTTCAAGGATTGTTTCCGGGCCATGAACTATGTCAACTGGGTGTGCGAGGCGCCGGGGGACGCCATCGTCGGCTACTGCATCATTTCGGTGATGGCCGGCGAAGCCCACGTCATGAACATCAGCGTCAGCCCGGAGTTCCAACGCCAGGGCGCTGGCCGCAAGATGCTGAACCATCTGATCGAATACGCCCGGCCGCGGGCCGAGAAGCTGTTTCTGGAAGTTCGGCCCAGCAATCCCGGTGCAATCAACTTATACCGGCAAACCGGTTTTCGGGAAATCGGCGTGCGCAAGGGCTATTACCCCGCCAAGGGCGGCCGGGAAGATGCGATCATGTTCGAGCTGGATTTGGTGCCGATGCTGTAAAAATCGGCTTACAAATTTTTGGGTATTCCGGCCGACGTATTTAGGGACGAGACGAGGTCAATCGGCCTCGTACGAGGCGTGCTGCGAGTCGTTGACCAAGGCGGCGAAGTCGTCGGCGGCCGTGTATTCGTCCTCGGTTATCTGGTATTTCTCTAAAAAATACTCCCGCAACCAGGTTTTGGTCTCGGCATGTTTGGTCTTGGCGGCATCCGGCGTCGTTTGCAGTCTTTGTCTGACGGCATGGTCCGGCATCAGCAGCAGTTCGATGTCGGCCATGGCCACGTATTTCTCCGGGCGAGTATTGCGGCCGTTGAAAATCTTGAATAACTGGTGCTTTTTCAATTCCAGATGCACCGACAACTCTTCCTTGAATTCCAGAAACAGCAATAACAAATCGCTGCCGCAACAGCTATCGTCGTTGAGGCGGTGCAGGCGGTTCAGCAAATGGTGAATCGCAAAACGGTACAGCTTGGATTCGCGGACAAACAAGCGGGCCGCCGTCGATCTGACGGCGATGCGATCCGCATTGCTTAAGCGCATGGAGACGATGTACTTCCGATCGTTGAAAAATTCGTTTTCGCTCAACGCCTGCTTCCTTTAAAAGTATTGCTCAAAGCCGAGGGGCTACATTTACCATCGGCGCAGAATACTGCGTTAATGTTACAGCTTTATAACAGTTTGATTACAAAGTTCTTTTTGAACGGGTTGCGGCAATCGCAGCCGGGGATGCGGCGGCTCGCCAATCCGGGGCCAAGCTCGCTTGACCCCGCTGAATCCAGCATCCGCCGACAGCGGCGCCGGGCCCGGCCAACGGTCCGGAATCCGCCGGGTGTCATAAAACAGTCATATTGACTTCGCATAATTCGGGCATGACGAAGTTATGGCTACTATCCGCAAATGAATTCGCGGCACCGCGATTTTCCATTCGATTGTTCAACGGGCAAGGGGGGCTGCCGCCGCTGGCGGCGGGCATTGCGAGCGCGTTATATCTGGTTTGGGCGCTGATCTCCTGGCCGCGGC
>NZ_JANIBK010000188.1 GCF_024505165.1 Methylomonas rivi | reverse complement strand
AAAACCCGTCAACCCCGAAGAGCCGACCATTATACAGCCCTACCTCCATTCGTCAAGCAGTTATTTTGCATACGAACAGGAAAGCACATTTCAGCATCACTTTCTTATTGATTTTTAATGGTTTTTCGTATTTTATTTGTTTTTCAATCGGGCTTCGACCGCTTAGCCCTGGGATGCGCTTTGTCATACACACCGGCCAAATGCTGAAAATCCAGATGAGTATAAATTTGGGTCGTACTGACATCGGCGTGCCCAAGCAATTCCTGAACCGCTCGAATATCCTGACTGGACTCCAACAAATGGCTTGCAAACGAATGCCGCAACATATGCGGATGAATATGCTCGGCCAAGCCATTTTTACGGCACCATCTTTCCAAACGCAGTTGCACGCTACGCCGCCCCAGCCTACTTCCTTTCAGCGATACAAATAAAGCGGATGACTCGCAATCCGGCCGGCAAGCTTGCCATTGCCGGATCGCTTTTATCGCCTTGCTACCAACGGGAACCTGCCTTTGTTTTCCGCCTTTACCATGCCTCACCCTTAAAAAACCCTCGGACAGACTCAAGTCAGCATTATCAAGCATGACCAGCTCGCTCAACCTCAGGCCGGACGAATAGAATAATTCGAACATAGCCAAATCGCGTAATTCCAAATTGGAATTCGGCTTGGCATCTAACATGCCCGCCACCTGATCGACATCCAGGGTTTTTGGCAATTTTTTGCTGACCTTCGGCGACTGCACCCCCTGAGCAGGGTTCTGCTCCACAAGCTGCTTTTTTAACAAAAATTTAAAAAAACTTCGGATTGCCGCCAATTCGCGCTGTATTGACTTAGCCCCTATGCCGGATTTATGCCTGACAGCGACATACTGCCTAATATCCGTATTTTGCAAAAGCCGCCAACCGGTTAAATCCCTCTCGGCGCAAAACTTTTGCAACCGCGCCAAATCACGACTGTAATTAGCTAGAGTATGACCGGAAGCCCATTTTTCGCCGCGCATATAATCCAAAAACAAATCCACGGCTTGCTGGACCTCATTCGGCATATCTATTCCAAATTTTGCAATAAAGAAATCAAACGCGTGCCTACAATTTCACCCATCTGGGTCAGGAACACGCTCCCCATGCTGTAATGAAACCGCCCCTCGTCTCGGCTGCCTATCGCGAGCAACCCGTCTAATTGAGTAAATAGCATCGGAATAATCGCGCATGACCGAACCTCAGCGGCGGCATCGCCAAACAAAAACTGCGCTTGCGCCAATGTTGGCCGCCCGCATTTGGGCTGATGACTCGACAATTCGCTTGAAAAATATACCAACCCTTTATCCCCCGGGTCTACAAACAAGTTATTTAACGGCGAATCCGAATTTCGCTTAATGATCTTGACCGCCACGAAATCAGTTAAAAAACTCTCGGCCAACACTTCATCCAAATTAGCAATTGCATCTTGCAGTGTGGACGCCTCCAACATCGCTAACGTCAACTCATGCATGCGCTTAAAAGCCGCGTCATTTTCGCGGGCAATATCGATCAGCGCAGTTAATTGATTCTCCTGCTCCTGATGCCTGGCCCTAAAAAGATCGAGCTGCTTGGCAATCAAGGAAATCGCGTTGCCGCTGGGATGAGGAATCAACATCTGCTCGAGCAGCTCCAAGTGATTCTTAAAAAAACCCGGATGTTGCTGTAAATAGTCCGCAATCTGCTGTTCGCTTAATTGCTCTTGTTGCCGATCATTCATATCCGTATTTGCCCTTCGTAAACCGACTCAGCCGGACCGCTCATAAAAACCGGATTCCCGCGACCAGCCCATTCAATCATTAAATGGCCGCCAGGCAAGTTAACTCCAACCTTGTCATCAAGTAAATTCTGCTCGATACCGGCTACCACTGCGGCACAAGCACCGCTGCCACAAGCTAGGGTTTCCGCGGCACCACGCTCATAAACCCGTAGATGAATTTCCCGCCGGCTTAAGACTTCCATAAAACCAACGTTGACGCGTTGCGGAAACAATTTATGCCGCTCCAATTGAGCGCCGACTGTTTCTACAGGGGCCTGCCTGACATCTTCCACCCGAATCACCGCATGCGGATTACCCATCGAAACGGCCGCGAATTCGAAGATGCCACCATCAATCTCTGCCCGATAAAGCCTGGCTTCCTTAGGCATTAGCAACGGTATCTGTTCCGGCGCATGCCTGGGAACCCCCATGTTTACCGTTATCAACCCCGCATCATCAAAACGCAACACCAATTGCCCCGCATCGGTATCGACGGTAATTTCATCCTTATCACTTAATTTTTTATCTCTGACAAATCTCGCAAAACAACGAGCACCGTTGCCGCATTGAGCAACCTCGCCACCGTCGGCATTAAAAATCCGGTATTTAAAATCAGCATTCCCACTAACCGGGCGCTCCACCAACAAGAGCTGATCGCAGCCTACGCCAAAATGGCGATCCGCAATGAAGCGGATTTGTGCGGCGGTTAAATTAATGGCTTGATTGATGGCATCAATAACGACAAAGTCGTTACCTAACCCGTGCATTTTTGTGAAATTAATCATCCTATTTACACTGGCAACAGCTTTTCGCCAGCCCACAACTGTTCGATGCTTTCCCTTTCCCTGATCAAATGGACTTGCGCTCCGTCCACCATCACTTCCGCCGGACGCGGACGCGAATTGTAATTTGAGCTCATCGTAAACCCGTAGGCACCCGCCGAACGCACGGCCAGTAAATCGCCCGGCGTGATTTTTAATTCTCTATTTTTACCTAGAAAATCGCCGGTTTCGCATACAGGACCGACAATATCCCAGGTTAACGGCTCGGCATTGCTGTTCGTATCCGCCGGAATAATAGCCTGCCAGGCACCGTATAATGACGGCCGCACCAGATCATTCATCGCCGCATCGACAATCGCAAAATTTTTGCCTGCCGTCAGCTTCAGGTATTCCACTTTAGTCAACAAAACCCCGGCATTACCGACGATGGCGCGCCCGGGCTCCAGCATAATTTCGAAACCTCTGTCCCCTAACTTGTCCAAGAGAGCCGATACATAATCGGCAGGCAACGGCGGCTGCTCGTCGCGATAACAAATCCCCAAACCGCCACCCAAATCCAAATGCCGCAAGGAGATACCTTCGCCCTGCAATTGATCAACCAATGCCAACACCCTGTCCATGGCATCCAGAAACGGCGCGGTTTCCGTCAATTGCGAGCCGATATGGCAATCGATACCTACTATTTTAATATTAGGCATTTGCGCGGCACGCCGGTACTCATGGATAGCCGACTGTATATCGATGCCGAATTTGTTTTCCTTAAGCCCGGTGGAAATATAAGGATGGGTTTTGGCATCGACATCCGGATTAACCCGAAAGGAAACCGGCGCGATAACACCCAATTCGCCCGCCAAGCGATTGATTCGATCCAACTCGCCGCTGACTTCGACATTGAAACAGCGAATCCCCACCTGCAATGCCGCCCGAATTTCATCCTCGCGTTTACCCACGCCGGAAAACACTATTTTTTCAGGCGCCCCGCCGGCGGCCAACACCCGCCGCATTTCTCCCACCGAGACGATATCGAAACCCGATCCCAACCGAGCCAATACATTTAAAACAGCCAGATTGGAATTGGCTTTCACGGCATAGCAAATAAGATGCGGATAACCCTTAAATGCATCGTCAAACGCCCGCCAGTGACGCTCCAAGGTAGCCCGAGAGTAAACATAACAAGGGGTACCGAATTGTGCGGCAATATCTTCAACGGCACACTCTTCGGCAAACAATTTTGTTTGTCGATAATTAAAAAAATCCATGATTATTGTTCTTCGTCGGGCGATTGTTTGGGCACGTAAACGGGGGGCGGACTATCGGGCAAGTACAGAGGACCGGTCTGGCCGCATGCTTGAGCAAGCACGGCCACCAGAACCAGAAAAAGTAGTGTGTTAACTCTCATAACTACGGCAATCATCCAAAACGCGGAAAACTCTCCGCAATAAAGTTTTGGAAATATAGCACAGACCGGGCACTAAAAGCATGATCAAGCGCCGGAGCGGCAAAAGGGCGCGGCCTGTCGGTCGCTTAAAACAAATTTCTATTTAACTACAACCGGCTGCCAAACGTTCAGCGCTTACGAATCGCCAGCCGGCTGATCCGTATACGCCACCTCAACTTCCACCAGCCCTTTGACCCCCAATTTTTTAGCGGCCGCGTGCGATAAATCAATCAGCCTTTCATGATGAAAAGGCCCGCGATCGTTAACCGTCACCACTATAGAACGCCCATTTTTTAGATTGGTCACTTTCACTCTGCACGGCAAAGGCAAGGTTTTGTGCGCTGCGGTCAATTGATTCGGATTGAAACGGCTACCCATGGCCGTCAGGTTACCTGATTCGGCGCCATACCAAGACGCAACGCCGCGCGTACGATAACCCGCCGCCGACAACATCGGATAATAGGTTTTACCTTTGACGGTATAGGGCTTGTTATAAGACGCTTGATTATCGTAATCCGGGATTTCCGCCCGCTCGGGACTAGGCGGTATTGGCGGTTCCGAAGCGCATCCCACCAACAAAATAATCAGCACCGTTTGCGGAATGACACGGCCGGATAAGCGAGCAATCCGCCTCCAACTCCCGCCGTCACCGGGACATGTTTCCGTCATAGCTTGACTCCCAATATTCCTGAATTAATGTGTTTTTTGAAGTAATGCTTGGTCAATTTGCCAGGCGAAACTTAACAATTCGTTAACACCGGCCACCCATTGCGGATGGTATGCAGCTAATCATTTACTTGATTTTTGCGGTTTTTTATTCGGTTCTTCAAACTCGGTCAGGCATGACGCGATTGGTTATAATGCCCGCCATGGAAATCAACAATAATAATGGACAATTTTTTATGCGCATCGAGCGCCCTCCATCCTAAGGGGAAGACACGACATGGCTGATGACATACATAAAATCCTGATTATCGGCGGAGGAGCCGCCGGTCTGGAACTGGCAACCCGTCTTGGCCAACAATTGGGCAAACCCGGACTTGCGGAAGTTACGCTGCTGGACGCCGCTTCAACCCATATCTGGAAGCCCTTGCTGCACGAAGTAGCGTCCGGCACGTTGGCCGAGGCCGAGGAAATCGAATATCTGGCCCAGGCGCATAGTAATCACTTCCGTTTCTTGTTCGGCAAAATGGAAGGTTTGAATCGGGCAAACAAGGAAATCATCGTCAGCTCGATTACCAACAAGAAGGGCGAAGAGATCATTCCGCAACGCCGCTTCAAGTATGACACGCTGGTGATGGCGGTCGGCAGCGTCAGCAACACCTTTGGCATCAAGGGCGTTGATAAATATTGCCGCTTCATCGATACCACTAAGGAAGCTTTCCGTTTTCAAAAACAGCTGGTGGAGACTTATTACATACAGTCTTACGCCAACCAAAGTCACCAGCGCGACAAGCCGTTGTCGATTGTCATCATCGGCGCCGGGGCGACGGGCGTGGAATTGTCCGCCGAGCTGCATGAAGTGACTAAACTGCTGGCCACCTACGGGCTGGAAGGCTCGATAGACGTCAACATCACCATTATCGAAGCCGCCAGCCAATTATTGCCGGCCTTGCCGCCGCGCCTGTCGCAAGCCACCCAGGAGCAATTGATCAAACTGGGCATCCAGTTAAAACTGGGCCGCAAAGTCACGGAAGTGACCGAAACCGAAGTGCACACCTACGACGGCGAAGTGTTCGATGCGGATTTAAAAGTCTGGGCGGCCGGTATCAAGGCGCCGGACTGGATGAAGAATCTCGATGGTTTGGAAACCAACCACATCAATCAATTGGTGGTCGGCCAGACGCTGAAAACCGGCGACGATAATATTTTCGCGATCGGCGACTGCGCCGCCTGCGAGTGGGCCGGCCACGGCGGCAACGTGCCGCCCC
>NZ_JANIBK010000187.1 GCF_024505165.1 Methylomonas rivi | reverse complement strand
GGCCAGCAGCGGTTCGACGCTGGTGGCGTGATCGGGGCTGATCGCGGAAACATCGTTGCTGCCGATGCCGTTGTGCAAAACCCTTACCCGGGGGCCGGCCTGGCCGCGAATCACCGGCGTGCCGACGCCGGGGCCGAACGACTGGCTACTGATGCCCAATTCGTTTTTCAGGGTTTCGCCGATGCTGTGGCCGGTTTTCAGGCGCAGTTCGTCGTCTTTTAGCACGGTAACAGGTACCGCGCTTTCGGCCGGGGTCAGTCGCAGCGGAGACGTGACTATGATCGGTTCCAATTCGACGGCGGGTTGGCGTTCGGCTAGGGCCGGCGAAGCAAGGCCGCCCGATGCGGTCAGCAAAATAAGTCTTTTGTATGTGGATGGCATATCGCGTAAAAATGTTGGTTTGATACAATATAACATCGCCCACGAAGGGCCGCAAGCATATCCCCGGCCGAAAGAAATATTCGCTGTGGGAAAATTTAAACGGAAAGCCGATCTATTTTGAGGTTAAGCAGGCTTTTGAGCGCGGCGGCGGCCGCGAGTGTTTGAAACGGGTTGGATACTGCCTGCAACACATCGGGCGGCAGGCAGCGAGGTTTTGCTTTGAGTTTATATGTCGGCGCGACGGTTTTCCGCCTGGTCCGAGGCGGCGGCATGCCCGGTTTCCGCCAAGCGATGTACATAAATCGTGGCGCCGATCACGGCGGCCTGGCCGATAAAAAGATTAACGACCGGCAGGGTCAGGGCAAAGCTGGTGACGCCGCCAAAACTTAACGCGCCCCAGCGGGATTGTTTTAAAAACTGTTTTTGGGCCGGAAAGGTCAGGCCGCGGCTTTCCAGCGGGTAAGCCATGAATTCCATGGCGATGCCCCAGGCGGCAAAAGCCGCCCACAACAGCGGCGCCACCAGATTGACGACCGGGATCAAAAATAAAACCAGTAACGGCACTATCCGCAGCAGCAAATAGCCTATCCGCCGCAATTCGCCCACAAACACCTTGTCCCAAGGCTGTTCCACGATGGGAACATCTTGGCCGGTAACGATTTGCAGCACCTTGGCCGACAGCACGCTGTAATAGGGTGCGGCAATCAGATTGGCTAGCAAGGTGAAGGTGAAAAAACCGACCACCAAAAAGCTGACGAAAAACAGCGGCCACAAAATCCAGTTCAACCAGGTCAGCCAGTCCGGAATAAATTCATGGATCAAGGCCGAAACGGAATGGTAGCCCAGAACGAAGGCGCCGCTGTAGAGCACGATGTTGATGAACAAGGGTATCAATAGGTATTTGCGCAGCTGCGGATGGTTCAGCAGTTTCACGCCCTGCAGTAAACAGCGCAAGGCGAACAGCGGATTATTGCCGGGTTTGATGGTTAACATGTCTGTAAACTCCCGACCCCATGTTTGCCGGGGTCGATAACTACGCCGCGTTCGGTGACGATGGCGCTGATGAATTCGGCGGGTGTGACGTCGAATACCGGATTCCAGGCCGTCACCAGCGAGCCGTTCTGTAAATAGCAGTCCGCCAACAGCTCCTTGGGGTTGCGTTCTTCAATTTCGATACTGTCGCCGGACGCCAGACTAAAATCGAAAGTGGAGTAGGGCGCCGCCACCATGACTTTAACGCCATGTTGTCTGGCCAATACCGCCAACGAATAAGTGCCGATTTTATTGGCAACGTCGCCGTTGGCGGTGATGCGGTCCGCGCCGACCACAATCCAATCGATTTTGCCGGATTTCATCAGCCAGGCGGCGGCGGCGTCGGCGATCAACGTGGCCGGGATGCCGTCCTGCGCCAGTTCCCATACCGTCAGCCGCGCGCCTTGCAGCCAGGGGCGGGTTTCGTCGGCATAGACGTTTTGCAGATGGCCGCGCTTGTGCGCGCTACGGATTACCCCCAGCGCGGTGCCGTAACCGCCGGTGGCCAGGGCGCCGGCATTGCAGTGGGTCAATACCGCCTTGGCCTTGCCCAAAATATCGGCGCCGTATTCGCCCATGGCGTGGTTGGCGGCGATATCGTCGGCATGGATTTGCTGAGCCAGTTTTGTCAGATCGGCAATCGGGTCGGCGCTATTTTGGTTTAATTGCCGGCGCATTTTGTCCAGCGCCCAAAACAGGTTTACCGCCGTGGGCCGGGAAGCGGCCAGTTGTTTTATATCGTTCTCAACCGCTGTTTGCCAGTTGTCCGAAGGATAATGTTGCATGGCGGACAGCAGTACGCCGTATGCCGCCGCAATGCCGATGGCCGGCGCGCCGCGCACCCGCATCGAGGCAATCGCTTCGGTGACGCCGTCGGCATCTCGATAGTCGTCGTAAGCGATTTTTTCCGGTAACAAGCGCTGGTCCAGCACGCTCAGGCTGTGGCCGTTCCATTGCAGGGCTTGTACGGATAATTGCTTGGGGTTGCTCATGATAGTGAATTCCGTGTTAAGGATTAAAAGGGATGAATAGGTATAATCGAATTTTTTTTCGGGCAAACACATGCAAGTCGATCTTCTTATTCAAGCGCGTTGGATTATACCCGTTGAGCCGGCCGGGGTAATCCACGAAAACTACAGTCTGGTGGTCGATGACGGCAAAATTATCGATGTGCTGGATACTGCCGCCGCCGCGCAAAAATACCAGCCGCGCGCTCTGGAAATTTTGGATCAGCATGTGTTGATTCCCGGCCTGATCAATTGCCACACCCATGCGGCCATGTCGTTGCTGTCGGGGATTGCCGACGATTTGCCGCTGATGGACTGGCTGCAAAACCACATCTGGCCGGCCGAACAAAAATGGGTCAGCGAGTCCTTCGTGCGCGACGGCACCGATCTGGCGATCGCGGAAATGCTGCGCGGCGGCACCACCTGTTTTAACGACATGTATTTTTTCCCGGATATCGCCGCCCAGCAGGCGGTCGAGCATGGCATTCGCGCCAATATCGGCCTGATCGTGTTCGATTTTCCGACCGTGTGGGCGGAAAATGCCGACGCTTATTTAAGCAAGGCCTTGGACCTGCATGAGCGCCTGCGCCACGAACGCTTGATCAGTACCTCGTTCGCCCCGCATGCGCCGTATACGGTTTCCGACGAACCGCTGCGGAAAATGCTGACCTTTGCCGACGAGCTGGATTCAACCATCCACATGCATGTGCACGAAACCCGGCATGAGGTTGAGGAACAGCGGCAAAAAAACGGCCAGACCCCGCTGCAACGCCTGCATGAACTGGGCCTGTTGACACCGTCGTTTATGGCGGTGCATATGACGCAGTTGAGTCCGGAAGACATTCGTTTTTATGCCGAAACCGGCGGCCACATCGTGCATTGCCCGGAATCGAATTTAAAACTGGCCAGCGGCTTTTGCCCTGTCGCTGCCTGCATGGAGGCCGGCATCAACGTGGCGCTGGGTACCGACGGCGCCGCCAGCAACAACGATCAGGACATGCTGGCGGAAATGCGCGTGGCCGCTTTGCTGGCAAAAGGCGTGTCCGGTAACGCCAGCGCGGTATCGGCCATGCAGGCGCTGCAAATGGCCACCCTCAACGGTGCCAAAGCCTTGGGGTTGGACGATAAAATCGGCTCGCTGGCCGTCGGCAAAGCCGCCGATGTGGTGGCCATCGATTTAAGCGACGTGGAAACCCAGCCGGTCTTCAACCCCCTGGCGCAACTGGTCTATGCCGCCAGCCGCCACCAAGTCAGCGATGTCTGGGTGGCCGGCAAGCGGCTGTTGAACAAACGCCAGCTCACCACGCTGGATTTGCATGACTTGCGCCGGCGCGCGGCGGTTTGGCAGCAGAGGTTGGCGGGGTTTTGATGCGGATGGGCTAAAATGGCTGACAGATGGGTAGTTGGCTTGCTACAGTGCCCTCTATGCGCGTTTAATGAGACGACTCGAATGTCCGATAAACCGTTATCCTACTCGGCCAATATCGCTTTATCGCCGATGCTATACAGAAAGGAAAATCACATGATTATCAGAGTGTTATTAGATAGAAGCGTGTTTGCCCGTAGATATACGGTTAACTATTTAATTCCTTGTTGGGCGGCTCGACTCTTCTCCTCTCGTACTCCAGCAGGGCACATATGAAGGCAACCGACTTCTGGAAAAACTTCAAACTTGGCGAAGAGATAAGCGTATCGGGAACGTTCATCTACAACGGCCTCCGTCGCTATCATGAAATGCGGAAGCTGGATTTCACAGACGAGGTATTCGAGTTTCTCTACACCTTGTCTGTCGGGCTAGAGCGGCTTCTAAAAACTGCTGTCGTCCTCTTTGAACACCACGAGTCGGTCAATCAAGAGGATCTGGAAAAATCGCTGATTACGCATAGCCATCTCGATCTGCTTGCGCGCATAAGAAAGCATGTATCAATAAATCTTGGTTCTCCGCAAATTGACCTTCTGGCATTGCTAGGAACGTTCTACAAGTCGCTCCGCTATGACCGATTTGCCCTGTCTTCTGCCTACGATTCAAAGAAGGAGATCGAAGCGCTTTGTGCTCTGTTGCGAAAACATCTCAATGTCGACATTCCTCGTGAATCATCCATCGTTGGAACCGAAAATGAAGATCGCTATCGACGGTTCATCCGCCGGACGGTCCTGAAAATATCGAAGACCATCTATGAAGTCATCGAGGCCCGCGCAAGAGCTATAAACCTCTACACCTACGAACTTCGCCACGGATCGAAAGCCGAGACCGTGTTTCTTCGTGAGGTAGATATCTCAGACGAAGATGTTCTCTGGAAAGAACTCCTCGTGTTTCTTATGAACACAAAGTCCTCCTCCGGATACCTCGATTATCTTCGTGGGATAGCTCCCCTTGATTTTGATCCGGCCTTGGTTGGCGACTACCTTGATTGCTTTCAATCTGACGCCTCGAAAGCCTTCGTCATGGATGAGCTTGAGTACCTCTACGAAGAAATGGAGGGGAATAAGGGTGAGCGGCTTGAGCTGATGAGAGTCATTGGAGCACCAAACGTCTACTTTGACTCTCCTGACGATGACTTGGCCGACGAGGAAAATCTATGACGGCGCCGCCCAACCCATCATTCCACCGGACCTTGCGCATAAAGCCGCGCAAGGCCGGTGAATTCAAACGTTATACGTCATGAAAGATAAGCTCGTAGAACTCGCAGAAAAAGTAGAAGATCAAGAGTCGTTCTTGGCTTTTGTGCGTGAGTTGGTAAAGGACAGAGAGAGCGCAGTAAAGAAAGAAAGGGGAAATCCGTCATCTCCCTATGGTCCGGACGCAGGAGGTTGGGAAAATACCTCAATTGAGAGTTATCTGGAAAGCGCAGTCGCGTGGGCTGAGGATTCTCAATTTGGAAGCAAAATGGCTTTTCCTGAATATGAATTAAATAATGTATCTGAATGGCGTAAATTTGCAGCATTTTTAATGGCAGGAAGGGTTTATGAGTAAACGTAGCAAAACGTATAACACGTCGCTCCACCCGACCAAAAACCGTTGCGCGGTTTTCGTCGGGTGAGCTAGGCGTTGGGCGTCATAAAGGAGAGCGCATTGCTTAGTCTCGAAAGTTCACGCTGGTCTGAGTTAAATCACGCTTATGGGCAAGCATCTGACATTCCTGGTTTGTTGAAGCAACTTGCCGAAATTCCTGGTTCGTCAGACGACAAAGAGCCTTGGTTTTCACTATGGAGTTCGCTTGCTCATCAAGGTGATGTTTATTCGGCTTCGTTTGCAGCAGTGCCATATGTAGTCGAGGCCCTTGCTTCGTCACCATTGAAAGCGGATTTCACCTATTTTCAATTTCCCGCATGGGTAGAAATTTGCCGTAAAAAGAATGGAGTATCCATTCCGGAAGATATAGCGCCTTCGTATTTCGAGGCGCTATCACGGCTACCTGCTTTAGTTGCCGCAGCATCTGATCGTGAGTGGGATTCCAATTTTTTGTGTTGCGTTTTATCGGCTTTAGCAGCATCCAAGGGATTTAGTTCGGTTGCTGAGGCCGTGCTAGAAATCAATCCTGAAGTGGCAGAGGAGTTTACGGAATGGTTTTTCAATCGGTAACAACTACGCCCAACCAGGCGCTTCACCCGACGAAAACCGCATCGCGGTTT
>NZ_JANIBK010000186.1 GCF_024505165.1 Methylomonas rivi | reverse complement strand
GGAGGCGCTTCCGGTGCCGCTGGCGGCACCACGGCGGGGTTGACTCCGCAGGCCGGTTCGGGAGCGGGTGGCGTACAGCCCGGTAATCTAAGATTGATATCCGACAGGGGAGCGGTGATCGTCGACGCCAGAACCAATACCCTGATAATCAAAGATACCGCCAATCATTTGGAAGATGTCCATAAAATGATTGCCAAGCTGGATGTGCCGATCAGGCAAGTGCTGATCGAGTCACGGATTGTGATTGCATCAACGGCATTTATTCAGGATATAGGTACCAAATTTGGCGTGGCGAAAAAGGCCGAGATCGGCGGCGGTAAAGAATTCGGCTTTACAGGATCCGGTACCGAAACCAGCTCAAACGCGCAAATTCTGCAAGACTTGGGAACTGCCTTGGCGGCGTCCAGCGGCGGTTCGTTGGCGTTGACGCTGGCGCGGGGCGCGGATTATTTGTTGAACCTGGAAATCAGCGCCTTACAGACGAACCAATTGGGGGAATTGGTCTCCAATCCGCGCGTCATGACTCAGGATAGGGTGCCGGCGACCATCAAGCAAGGTATAGAAATACCCTACACCACCGTCAGCCAAAACGGTACCCAAACCGAATTCAAGGAAGCGGTATTGGAATTGAAGGTGTTACCGCAAATTACCCCGACCGGCAGCGTGATCATGTCGCTGAATATCAAACGGGATTCGCAGGGTCAGGCTGTGACAACCGGCGGACTCAACACCACCGCCATCGATAAGCGCGAGGTGGAAACCATGGTGCAGGTCGAAGACGGCGAAACCATTGTGTTGGGCGGCGTTTACGAAGCGGATAACGTAACTACCCTGGATACTATCCCGTGGGTGTCCGATTTGCCGTTGGTGGGCTGGATGTTTAAAAAGACCAATAAAAATGAAGCGCGGCGAGAACTGTTGATATTCATCACCCCAAAGGTCGTGAAAGATACTTTGGCAGCGCACTGATCCACGCCGGGTCGGGCCCCTCAACGGGTCCGATCCAGTTTTCGATAACCGATGGCTTCGCTCAAATGGGTAATTTCTATGGTCTCGGATCCCGCCAGATCGGCAATGCTGCGGGCCAGTTTTAAAATGCGGTGATAGGCCCGATGGGATAGGCCGAATTTTTCCAGGGCTTGTTCCAGTAGTCTATGACCGGCTTCGGCCAGTTCGCAAAACAGCTTGACCTCCTTGGCATTCAGTTCCGAATTTGTCTTGCCCTGACGCCGGTCAGCCAGTTGTCTGGCCGCTGTTACCCGCTCGCGAATCGTTTGGCTGCTTTCTTCGCCTTCCTTTACCCCTTTTCTCAATACATCCAGGGCCACTCGCGGCACCTCCAGATGCATGTCGATTCTGTCCAGTAATGGCCCGGAAACCCGGGCGCGATAGCGCGCGACTTGCTCGGAACTGCAATGGCAACGGCCGGAGGCGTCGCCGAGATAACCGCACGGGCAAGGGTTCATGGCGGCAATCAGCTGAAATCGGGCCGGAAAATCGGCCTGGCGGTTGGCCCGGGAAATGGTGATATGGCCGGTTTCCAAAGGTTCTCGCAGCACCTCTAAAACTTTACGGTCGAATTCCGGCAACTCGTCTAAAAATAAGGCGCCGTGATGGGACAAGGATATTTCGCCCGGTTTCGGATTGCTGCCGCCGCCGACCAAAGCCGCGGCGGAGGCCGTGTGATGAGGGGCGCGAAAGGGCGGCTTTCGCCATTTGCCGATATCCAAGCCTTGGTCGCTGATGGATGCGATAGCGGCGGTCTCCTGCGCTTGTTGTTCGCTAAGTTCCGGCAATATGGTGGGCAGGCGGGCAGCCAGCATCGATTTTCCGGTGCCGGGCGGCCCCAGCATCAATAGATTATGAGCCCCTGCGGCAGCGATTTCGAAGGCACGCTTGACATGAAATTGGCCGTGCACATCGGCAAAATCGATCTCAAATTGCGATTCCGCCACGGTAATATTGGGCGCCGCCCAAGGAATCAGGCTTTGTCCGCTCAAATGGGCGCACACTTGCAGCAAATGGTGGGCCGGTAAAAGCCGCGCATCATTAATCAAACCGGCTTCGTCGGCGCAGCCAACTGGCAGAATCAGTTGCCTATTGGCGTTACGCGCATGTATCGCTACCGGCAAAGCGCCGGCGATGGGCCGCAATTCGCCGCCTAAAGAGAGTTCGCCGATACATTCGTATTGAGCCAGATTATCCTTGGCGATCTGTCCCGAGGCGGCCAAAATGCCAAGGGCGATCGCCAAGTCAAACCGTCCGCCTTCCTTGGGCAAATCGGCGGGAGCTAGATTGATCGTGACGCGTTGAAAGGGGAACTCGAAGCCCGAGTTGATAATCGCGCCGCGCACCCGGTCTTTGCTTTCCTTGACGGCCGTTTCGGGCAAGCCGACGATATTGAGCGCCGGCAAGCCGTTACTGACATGAACTTCAACGGTCACTAGCGGCGCGTCGATACCGGAGCGCCCCCGGCTGAAAACAACGGCCAGCGACATCCGGTCTTACTCCGGGGCGATTTGTTTTTCGAGTTCGGCAACTCGTTTTTCCAGCTCTTCCAGGCGGCCGCGGGTTTTGGCCAGTACGGCTTTTTGCACTTCAAATTCCTCGCGACTGACCAAATCCAGCTTGGATAGGGCACTTTGCAACAGAGCGTGGACGTTTTTCTCCATATCGTCTTTGAAGTTGTTTAAGCCCGGCGGAATGGCGTTGGCGATGCGGTCAGCAAGATTATCTATGGATTTCGGATCGAACATGGCGATTACTCTCGATGGGTGAAGGAGTCGAATTTTGGAATGTGGTCCCGGCATATTTTATCGGTATCGTCGCGCTCCAGGGCTTCGTCGGTTAAGCCGCACTGATAATGATGCTCGACCACTCTAAAATGATTGCAAGTACGGCACATGCCGAAACTTTTGCTTTGATTGGCTTTTTGCAATAAGCCCAGCGTTGCTTGCAAGGCGTTTTCGATACTATCAAATTCCTGATGGCTGACCTTGTGTTCCGCTTGTTTGAACACGTCCGGCGGTTTTAACTCGTCGACCAAGGCCAGGCCAGCCTCGGTCAAGCTTAAATGCACGACGCGGCCGTCGAGACTGTCGGTGGTTTTTCGAAGGTAGCGTTTGCGTTCCAGAATTTGGATGCTCTGGGAAACGGTACCTTTGGTCAAACCCAGGTATTCGGCAACGGATGCGTGGGTGTTGCTGTATTTGTTGCATTTGGCCAGATATTCCAGAACCTGGCCGTGCACCGGCTGCAGACCGATAGCGGCGTACTTTTTACGTTCTTCCGAGCGCAATAACGAACTGATGCGTTCGATCAGCTTAAAGGTTTCTAATTCATGCATTGTTGCAATTCTAGCATAAGCGGCCCAAATACAGATGTTTGAGGTATTTGCACTGACTTGCTCTCTCGAGGCACAATGAAGGACTTTATTCGCTAGCTATTCGATTATGCATCACGCACTTTATCAATTGCTCGGCTGTGCCGATACCGTCATTCTGGGTAAACAGCGGCAAATTCGTTTGGCGGTCTGCTGTTTGTTGGCCAAGGGCCATTTGCTGATAGAGGACATTCCCGGCGTCGGCAAAACCACGCTTTCGCATGCCTTGGCGCAGTTGTTCGGCTTGGCTTACCAGCGGATACAATTTACCAGCGATATTTTGCCCGCCGACATCATCGGGTCTTCGGTGTTCGATAATAGGCAAAACAGCTTCGGTTTCCACCCCGGCCCCTTATTCAATCAAATGATTTTGGCGGACGAGATCAACCGCGCCACCCCCAAAGCCCAAAGCGCGCTGTTGGAGGCCATGGAGGAAAGGCAGGTTACCGTCGAGGGCCAGACCTATCGCTTGCCCGAGCCTTTTTTTGTCATCGCCACCCAAAACCCGTCCTATCAGATCGGCACCTTCCCTTTACCGGAATCGCAGTTGGACCGGTTTTTGATGCGGATCGAATTGGGCTATCCCAACCGGCAGGCCGAGCGGGAACTGTTGATGGGGCAGCCGCGGCATGGCCTGATAAAGAGCCTGCCGGTATATTTGCCCGCCGAAAAGTTGGCGGCCTTGCAACAGGAAGCCGGTAAGGTGCATGCGGCGCCGGCATTATTGGATTACTTACTCGCAATCGTCGAGTTTACCCGGCAGAGCGACGACTATTCTTGCGGCTTGTCGCCGCGGGCGGGTTTGTCCTTGTTGGCGGCCGCCAAGGCTTGGGCGTTCATGGATCAACGCCAAGCGGTATTGCCGGAAGATGTGCAGGCGGTTTTGCCGGCGGTTGCGGGGCATCGCTTACTGGCGGGCAGCCATGATTCGGCCGCCGCCGTGGCGCCTATTTTGCAACAGGTGGCCGTTCTTTGAATGCCCAACCGTTAGGATTAAAACAGCGTTTTAAATTGAGCCGGTTTGTTAGCGGCGAAGAGCCGGCCAGTGGTCCGATTGTCTTAAATCAACGGCGGGTGTTTATCTTGCCCACTCGAAGAGGCATGGTTTTTGTTGCCTTGATTGCGCTGGTAGTGTTGATTGCCTTTGTTTACAACAATAATCTGGCTTATATGCTGGGTTTTTTAATGGCCAGTATTTTTTTCGTGACTATCTTGCATAGTTTCAAGTCCTTGTCCGGACTGGTGATACGGCCCTCGCACCATCCGCCGGTATTTGCCGGCGACAAGGCCATGTTCAATTTTGTGCTGCACAATCCCGGTGATCAACAGCGGGTGGCGATAGAGATGCGGTTACAGGAGGCTGTTCCGATCAGCCTGCAAGCTGGGGAGACGCGGAGCGTTTCATTGCCGGCGGCTACCAAAAAGCGCGGCTGGTTGGATTGTTCAACGCTAACCTTATCCAGCTGTTATCCGCTGGGCTTGTTTCGGGCCTGGTCGCCGTTGCGTTTCGATAGCCGGGTGCTGGTTTACCCTTATCCCGCCAAGCTGGATTTACCTTTTCCCGAAACCGCCGCCGGCCAGGGCCGGCAAGGGCAATCCAAACGGGGCGGGGATGAGTTTTATGGTCTCAAATCCTATCAAAGCGGCGATCCGATCCGGCAAATTCATTGGAAAGCTTACGCCAAGGGCCGCGGCTTGCATAGCAAGCAATATGCGGGCAGCGCCAGTCTCGAGTTTTGGCTGGACTATGATGAGACTCCGGGCGGCGACGTTGAAGGGCGGCTCAGCCAGCTGTGCCGCTGGGTGGTGGATGCCGAACGCGCCGGGCTGCGCTACGGTTTGCTGCTGCCGGGCGTCAAGCTAAGCCCGGATTGCGGCATCGCCCATAGTCAGGCCTGTTTGCGCGAATTGGCCTTGTTTGGGTTGGCGCGTTGATGGCCGCCAGTACGCTTAATCGGCGCAGCTTGTATTTTTTGCTGGTTTCGATGGCTTTGATAACTCTGCCGCATGCCTGGCATATGCCCTGGCCATTGTTTAGCTTTTTCGCGGCGATGTGGGTGTGGCGGTTCCTGGCCGTTCGGCGCCGGGATTGGCTGCCGAAGCGCTGGCTACTGTTTTTATTGACGCTGTTGGGCATCGTGTTATTGATAACCCAGCAACGCGGGGTGTTCGGCCGCGATGCCGGCACGGGTTTGTTTGTGGTGGCCTTGGGTTTAAAGCTGATGGAAATTCACGGCAGACGCGATGTGTTTTTGGTTGTGTATCTGGCGTTCATTGTGGCCGCCTCGCAATTTTTATACGAACAAAGCATTCTGATGGCCGGTTACATTCTGCTGGTGTGTACGGTGTTATTGGCCACGTTGATTACCCAAAATACCGCTCAGGTGGCCACACAGACGGCGATTAAAACCGCAGCGGCGATTATTTTGCAGGCCCTGCCCATGGCGGCGGTGATTTTCGTGCTATTTCCGCGTCTGGAAGCGCCGCGCTGGATGTGGCTGGCGGACGATAACAAGGCGCTGTCCGGGTTGAGCAACACTCTTGAGCCGGGCTCCATCAGCGATTTGAGTTTGTCCGATGAATTAGTGTTCCGGGTGCGGTTCGATGGCGAGCCACCCCCGCCGGCCCGGCGCTATTGGCGCGGCCCGGTCTATTCGCGCACGGACGGCGTGCGCTGGAC
>NZ_JANIBK010000185.1 GCF_024505165.1 Methylomonas rivi | reverse complement strand
CCAGCCTCGGCCTCCGGATGGTAACGATTATTCCGCGCCCGCTTGGCGGCCGGCTCCGGGGATACCGATCCGCGCCGCGAGGCCCGCGCTATCAACCAGACTAAAATAACGGCAACCAGCCCGAACAGTGCCGCGATCAGGCCGCTGCCCAGCGACCCGAATAAATCCACAATGGTTTGCAAAGCGTCCATATCCCCCTCCATTAATTAATTTTTATAGGTTGGATTCAACAGATTCGTCGTATCATTTTTATAATTAAAATGGGATACGATCAAGAATTTTGTTTTTACTACAAAATTCTCGGCAAAGATACCCTTCGAACGATTATTCGGCCACGAACAAATTAAACCAGGGCGGGGTTGCCGAATTTCCCCGCCCGACAAAAGTATTTCTATCGGTAAATTTGGCGTTACCGCCGCTTCCACACCTCTTTTTCAATTTAGGAGTTAACACCATGACCATTGAATCCTGCACCTACGTCATTTTCGGTGCGACAGGAAATCTGGCCCGACTGAAACTGATGCCCGGGTTTTATCACCTGGAACTGGAAAACAAACTCCAGGAGGGCACCCGCATCGTCGCCATAGGCCGCAGGCCTTGGGACAGGGCCAAATGGCTAGGCGAAGTGCGCGGCATGCTGGAAGAAAAATTCGGCGATAAACTGGACGAAAGCGTATTTACCCGCTTTAGCGAGCGACTGTACTATCACCGCGGCAATCTGGACGACGATCAATGTTACCGGGAACTGGCCGCCGACTTGAACGACGACGCGGCGCAATTTCCGAAAAACATGGCCTTTTACCTGGCGATAGGCCCGGACGATTTCGGCAATGTCATAGAATCGCTCAGCAAGGTTGCCTTATTATCCGAAGAATACGGCTGGCGGCGGGTGGTGATCGAAAAGCCCTTCGGTTACGACCTGGAAAGCGCCCAGGCCCTGCAAAAACGCCTGGAGCGCTACCTGTCCGAAGAGCAAATCTACCGCATAGACCATTACCTCGGCAAAGGCATGGTGCAAAACGTACTGGTATTCCGCTTCGCCAACATCATGCTGGAACCGCTGTGGAACCGCAATTACATCGACCATATCCAGATCACCCATGCCGAAGAAATGGGCATCAGCACGCGGGGCGGTTATTACGACACGGCCGGCGCGATGCGCGACATGCTGCAAAGCCATTTATTGCAATTGTTGACATTGGTGGCGATGGAACCGCCGATTTCCATGGATGCCGAGGCCTTGCGGGACGAAAAGGTTAAGGTTTTGAAATCGATCAGGCCGATTCCCAAATCCGCCGTGCATGCGCACGCCTTCCGCGGCCAATACGCCAAGGGCACCATCAAGGGCCAAAAGGTCAACGGTTATCTGGAAGAGGACAACATCCCGCCCGACAGCACCACCGAAACTTACGCGGCCATGAAGCTGATGATAGACAACTGGCGCTGGCGCGGCGTGCCTTTCTATCTGCGCACCGGTAAACGCATGGCGGCCGGCCAGTCCAGCATTTCCATCTGTTTCCGCCACCCGCCGCTGCAATTTTTTCAAGGCACCCACGTCAGCTGCATGAACCCTAACTGGGTGATTCTGGGCATCCAACCGGAAGAATGCATCCGCATCGAAATGATCGTCAAGGATGCCGGACTGGAAATGCGCACCCACACCGCCAGCCTGGATACCGACTTTCGCCAACCCAACCAGCGCCATGTCGACGCTTACGAAGACTTGTTGCTGGACGTGATTCAGGGCGACCGCTCGCTGTTTTTACGCTTCGACGAAGTGGAAGCCGCCTGGAAGATAGTCGACCCCATCCTGCAAACCTGGGCCACCGAGCGCGATTACATCCACACTTACCCGGCCGGTTCCTGGGGACCGCCGGAAAGCAGCCGCTTGTTCGAAAAAGAAGACCAATTCTGGCGCAGTTCCTTGATGCCGGAATGCGCGCCGTAACGGTAACATAAAAAAGGGGCTGCCATTGCGGCAGCCCCCTTTGGTTCCGTTAGGCCGGAATAAGCACCGCGTTTCCGGCAAAACCTGCTTCGATCCGCCGGAAACGCCTATCGGCTTATTCCGGCCTACCGAGCTTAATCGGCATTCTCTTCGCCGCCTAAAAATTTATATACCCAAGCCCCAAGCACCGCGCCCACAACCGGCGCCAGCCAAAACAGCCAAAGCTGCATCATGGCCCAGTCGCCGACGTAAACCGCCACCGCCGTACTGCGGGCCGGATTGACCGAGGTATTGGTGACAGGAATGCTGATCAAATGAATCAAAGTCAGGCATAAACCGATGGCAATAGGCGCAAAGCCTTGCGGCGCGCGGGTATCGGTGGCGCCCAAAATCACCAGCAAAAACATCATCGTCATCACCACCTCGGTGACCAACGCCGACAACATGCCGTAACCGCCCGGCGAATGCTCGCCATAGCCATTGCTAGCGAATCCCGCCGACACGTCGAAACCGGCCTTGCCGCTGGCTATCAGATATAACACGCCGCCCGCCACGATACCGCCCAAGACTTGCGCGGCGATATAAGGCGCCAGTTTATTGGTTGGGAAACGGCCGCCCGCCCACAAACCTATCGATACCGCCGGATTCAAATGGCAGCCGGAAATATGCCCGATCGCAAACGCCATGGTCAACACCGTCAACCCGAACGCGCACGACACCCCCAGCAAGCCGATACCCACATCGGGAAAGGCCGCCGCCAAAACCGCGCTGCCGCAGCCGCCCAAAACCAACCAGAATGTTCCAAAAAATTCCGCGCCATACTGTTTCATGCTCTTCCCCTGCCGTAATGTTATGTTGATAGTTCCGCAAGCCCCGGTTAGAGGCTTAGCGGACTCTTGTAATGTAGGCATACTGAAAAAACCGGGAGCTCGAAAACAATCCGCTCAAGCATTCCGGCGTATCCAGCCTGCGTAACAGTTGTTTGCAACATGCATCCATAATCGAACAGGCCGCCGGTACCGCATGGCCGGCCTAACAAGCCTCCCTAGCCGCAAAGTCTAACCCCGAAGCCGCCAAAGTCAATTCTCTTTTTATAAGCAACGAGTTAGGCTTTATCGCCTCCCCGCGCCCCGCCGGTACCGTAAGCGTTTAAGGCTTTTGCATGCGCTGTAACATGCATTGCCTTATACCAAGGGTACAATATCCACCCTAAAAGCCGGCACCGAGGGAATACGCTGAAATCGCCCCACCCTTTTATATCTTTCTTTCAATAAAAAACTTCACAAGCTATTGAATCCCAACTTTTCCGTACACCCCAACCATCTCAGCAGCCTGGTATTGTTCGGCTTGAGCCTAGGCAATTATGTGCTGATGTATTGGGTCAATATATTTCTGGCCAGACACTTGGGTATCGGCGAATTCGACGATTACAACGTGGCCATTTCGGTGGTGACCTTATTGTCCACGCTGGCTACCCTGGGCTTGGAAAAATACGCCCTGCGCCTGGTGGCGCTCAATATCGAACGGGAAAAATGGGGCCGGCTGCGTAGCTTCCTGCACTTTTCCGTGCGGATTATCGTCATTTTCAGCTTGATTTTGTTGGGCGTTCTGTCGTTGAGTCTGGAAGGGATTTTAGCCTGGCGGCAGGCGGATTTTCATATCGCCATCGTTATTTACGCCGCCTTCCTGCCGGTGATCGCCGTCAGCTTGTTCCTGATCGAAATCGTCACCGTATACGGTTTCCAGATACCGGCCATGGTTTTGTACCGTTTTTTGCTACCGGCCTTGTTTGCGGGGTTCCTTTTTAGCGTACAAGGCTTGGGTTACGCCATTTCAGCCACTTCGGCGGTATTGTGTTTCGGACTGTCCTGGTGCTTTACCTTGCTGATACTGGATCTTACCGAACGCGTTACCAGCCCCAAGCCCTTGCGGCTGGCCAAACCCAGTTCGCACAACCGGCGCAAATGGATAGGCAAGGCTTTGCCGCTGATGCTGAGCAGCTTGATGATGACCATGCTGACCAGCGCCGGCACCATCGTCTTGGAATTGCTTTACCCTTCGGAATTTCAGGTCGGGCTTTTTGCCGTCTGCATGCAAACCTGCTCTTTGATTTCGTTGATAGGCACCTCCACCAACCGCTATTATTTGCCGATGCTGGTGGTGCTGATCGAACGGCAAGATACAAGGGGCGCCACCCGCTTGCTGCGCAAACGCACCCGCTTGATAGGCCTGCTGATTTTGCTTTACCTGGGCCTGATAGGCCTGTACGGCGCCGACGTTTTAGCATTGTTCGGCCCCGGCTTTTCCGCGGGCTATCCGGCCTTGTGCATTTGTTCGCTAGGCGCGGTCATTAATGCGCTATTTTCGGACTCGCCCTATTATCTGCAATTCATGGGAAAAAACCGGCTGGTGGTTGGCCTGATGAGTCTGGCCGCGGCCGGCATGGTGGGGTTAAGTTTTATTCTGGGGACTTTATACGGCGTCACCGGTGTTGCCATTGCCTACGCCGTGCCGACGACAATCCTGTTCAGCCTGCTTAAATTGCTGGCCCGCCGGCATCTTCAGCGTTATTTGCCCGTCAATGTTCCAAAGTGAATTCGCCGCGCACAATTTTAAAACAGGCCACGGTGCCGTTCATTTCGTTGGCGGATAAAAGATAATGCTCGCCGCCGCGCTCGAAATGGGCAAGCCCTTCCGGAGCCCGGGTTTCCTCGCCGGGAATCTTGCCCAGCGCCACCACCTTGGGGCGTTTCGGATCGGCCAGCGCCACCAACACCAACGCATCGGCCCGCTCCATGCCCACCACGGCCCAAGGCTCCCCATCCATTTCAAACGCCACGATACCTTCCGGCTCCGCGCCTTTTTTATTGCTGCGCCGGTCCGGATATACGCCGTGTTCAAAAGTAACCCGATCCAATTGATTGCCGGTATCCGCCACAAACTCACCCGTTTTGGCGTCGAACACGCTCATAGTGCGACCGCCGCTTTGCAGCGGCTCTTCGCCATCTTGCGCATCCGTGTCGGTATCGCCTTCATCCGCGGTAACCAAATAGCGCCCGTCCGGCGTCAAGGCAATGCCGTCCGGCTCGCGTAAAGCCATCACCGACTGGTTGAATTCGATCCAGCCGTTGGCCTTGCGGTCGGCGCCGTGCTCGGCTATGCCCATATTGAAATAACCCAGCACTTTGCCGTTTTCCACATCCACCTCCGCCACTTCATTGGTTTCCTGCAAAGTGACATAGGCGCGTTTGGCATCCGGCGACAAGGCGATATATTCCGGCTCCAATAGTGCCTTGGAATCCGCTTTGACAGGTATCAAAATGCCGGCTTCGCCTTTTTTTTCGTTCCCGTACACCGCCACGCCTTCAAAAGTACCCAGCAATACCCGCTTGTTATCGATATTGCCGTTGCCGTCGAAATCGGTTTGCTTGCCGATTTTGCCGTCGCCGTCCCAATCGACTTCACGCTCCAGAAAATGGCCTTTTTCCGCCACGATAAAACCTTCCCGATGGCTGACATCGGCCATTTCGATGTTGGCGTTGGCTTTGATACGGCCTTTGCCGTCCAACCGCACGATCGAAATATTGCCTTCCGCCGTGAAAAACGCCCGTTTAACCCGATCGAAGGAAAAATCCTCGCCCTCGTTGGCTACCAATAATGCCGACCCATCCTCCGAAAACACCACCGCATCGGGTCCGTAACCCACTTCAACGTGATCCAGCAATTCGCCGTTACCGGCGGAACGCATTTCCAAACGCCCCCGCCGGGTGCCGGCATCGATCACCGCGGCAAATACATCCAACGTGGGATGAAAAGCCACCGACGTCAATTCTTCCCCCGCCGGCAAGCGCAGATCGAAGCGCTGAATCCGCTGCATTTTGCCGGCGCGTTTCAAATCCAAAACATCCACTTCGCCGGTTTTAAAATTACTTAAAACGGCGCGCAACGTTGCCTGTTGTACGCTGACAATCTCGGTGCCCTTGTCGTATCCCGAGTAATACAGGCAATCGGGTTGCAGGCGCCATTCTTCGGAAGCCGTTTCGTTAACCGGCCGACTGGCGCAAGCGGTCAACGACAAACCAACCAGTAACCCGATGTATGTTTTCAAGAATATCCCCACCGAAATTCACGCTAAAGCCGCGCATCATAACGCAAAACATTGATTACAAAAAAGCCGCGCCGGGT
>NZ_JANIBK010000184.1 GCF_024505165.1 Methylomonas rivi | reverse complement strand
TGAGATGTTTACGGATGGTGGGGCGGGATAATTTGAATTGTTTGGCCAACTCGCTGACGGTCGCTTTCTCCACAAAATGCAACCGCCGAATTTCGGCAACGTCTTCCACGTCTATCACTCCAGGATTCTCCGGCAAAAAGCCGGTCATTGAACAACCTGGGGTGGAAACTTTTCAACGCCCTTTTCCCCAGGACCGTGGAAAGTTTTGCACGCCGGTTAACAGTTGCGCTCACCGAATCGCGAAAAAACGATGACCAGAATAAAGTCATACCCTCGCCCTGGGCCATCAATAACGCTGGCAACGCCTATATTCCTGGCAGCCAGCAGGAAGCCGAAGCATTGCTCAATCAATTGATGGATCAAGGTAAACGCAATATCGACGTTGGCATGATGCAAGTCAATCTTCGGTGGCATGGCCACCGTGTTGCGAAACCAGAGCAACTCTTGATACCAAGCACCAATCTCGAAATCGGTGCAAGTGTACTCTCCGAGGCCATCCAATCAGTGCCTGGCAATCTTGCACATGGCATAGGTCGATATTTCAGTTGGAAAAATGAGCCGGCAGCCATCCAGTACGGACGGAAAGTTATTGCCCTGGCAAATCAAATTCGCGCAATTCTTTAGCCAATCGAGGATTGCAGAATGGATGATAATCTCTACAAACTCAATCTCGACTACCTCATTGTCGCTCAATCCTTAATTTTTTCCGGCAGCGAACAGAAAGCCATGTTCTGCTTAGGCTTAACGACCGAAGCGGTTTCGTTACTCCGAAAGATGCCACTCGCACAATTAAAAAGCTTGGCTAGAAGTGATTGCCTGACCTTTGTCCCCCGTTTCAATCCTCATAAATGGAGCAAATTTCTAAACGTCGAAAAAAATGAAGATCCCAATGCACTCGACGCACGAACCATCGACCTTCTGATGCTCTTGTCTGCCCACCCACCTGAGTCATGAGCAACCATTGCCCATTTGCTACTCGGCTTAAAGATCAGTATTGGGCTTATCAATTGCTGAAACGAAGATTACGCACAAAATTTGCCGGCCGGGTCATCAAAACCCTTCGACAGAAAGACTTATGTAATCTCTACTTTTCCCTACACGGAGAAAGTCCGGTCGCTGGCCTAGTCCCTAGCATCCTAGCAATGCCACAGTCACGTGAGTCGTTTCTTTACATGGCGCTATTTGCATCAATCTATCGAAGCGCTTGCTCAAGTGCTATCTCCGCCGAAATGGACCTAAACGCCCTAGTGTTTGCCTGGGATACTTTTTGTGCATTCTATCCAAGCCATATTCAAGAACGCCGACCGTTTGGCCGCATACGGCCAGCAAATTTCGATGAAGCCTGGATTATCACCGAAGCACTGAGAGACGGACTTGCCGAATTGCCTTACTGTACGACCTGCCATACGCCCTATCTAATCATTCATGGCTGCAAATACCCGCAGATCTGTCAAATGTGCGTGCTAAACCAAATCCCTAAGACCAGAATGATTACCTAAGAATTGATCCTAAAAACAGCGTTGTCGTGGCCGCATTTGGGGCGATTCATTATCCGGGCAGCTCATCATCCAGGGAGATAACTTTATGCACCCATTTCAATTCAGAGGACTATAATCCACCCATTCAATCTTCCTATGAAAACAGTGAATGTCAGCGGTCTAAAGAACAACCCTAGCGAAGCGTTGCGTATGGCTCACGAGGATATGGTTCTGGTCATGAATAGAAACGAACCGGATGCCGTGATGGTTGGCCTCAAATCCGCCAAAATCATTGGTATGCCGGGTGTGCGTAAAGCCTTGGCAACTGCCCTTTTTAAAGACGGTAACTTGTCACTTGCCCGATCCGCCAAACTGGCCGACATCCCTTTGGCCAGTTTTATTACACACGTCTCGCGTCTGGGCATTCCCGTCATCGATCAAACGGCCGACGAAGTTGAGGACGATTTGGATACCCTGGACCAGTGGCTAAACCAAGCCTGAACGCTGATAGTCAAACAAGTGATTGTCGATGCCAATCCATTGATCGGACTGGCGTTGGTGGAGGGTTTAATCTGGCTGCCCCAGTTATTTGGCCAGATTTTCGTACCCAAATCGGTGAAACAAGAAGTGTTACCGGGCAAATCGGCGCCGGGTGAACAATCGCTGGCTCATGCATTCGATTCGGGTTGGTTAACGGTATGGCATGAATCCATCACGCCTTGTTTGGACATTGATCTGGACGCTGGTGAAACGGATTGCATCAACATCGCGCTATCGTCACCCGAAAACTATTTGCTGATCATGGACGAACGTGCCGGCCGGGCAGTGGCCAAAGAATATCAACTGCAGGTCGTCGGTACGGCCGCTGTCATTGGCCTAGCCAAGAAACGAGGTTTGATTGTGTCGGCTCGAGCAGCTTTTGAAGTTTTGCACCGTTCGGATTTTCGAATTTCGGCTACGGTAATCAACAAAATTCTGGCGAGTGTCGGCGAGTAATCCAGCCGTTATGCAGGCCATTTTTCTTTGCCCTAAAAAAATGGCTTTGATTTAAAAACCGACTTGGAACGTTAGCTCATTCGCGATAGGATTATCAAAACGCTTTAAGCATGGAGAATACTATGCCGACACAGTCATCGCTCTCAGATCGGTTCAAACGCCCCAGCCAGTCGATTCAATCTCAATCCAATCACTCAATGTTTAATGGTCGTCATGCAACTGTCGATTGTCCTGAATGCCACCGCATCATGGTGCCGCGCGTCATTACCTATTACGGACAACCAACAAAATCGATTTGCCCATTTTGTGGTTCAACGTTTGCGCGGTTTCCGAGCGGCTTCAAACGGTTTTTAACGGGAGGTGAAAATCAGAAATTATCATTGACCGTTTTAAAGATAACGACATTAATTACACTTGGATGTATAGCGTTACTTTCTCTGGGTGATTGGCTAAAACTACCCGACCCAATAGGACTATACGTTTTTTATGCAGCTGTAATTTTTGGTGTAACTTGTTTGGCCGAGTTGCTTTACCAAAGCATTGAGTTTACAGCAGTAAAACTCTCTCATGAAAGCAACTTCTATTGGGCTTCATTAATCGCATTGGTAGCTATAGCCGCCATACAAAACTCGAGCCTTCTTGGCTATGCTGGCGGATTTTTCATGGCTTTATTGCTTCGTGCGACAATCTCGAGGCTATTACAGGCCCTGTGATTCTTCAAATCATTGAGGCCGTTTAGTAATTAATTCTACCGAGCGCCCGATTGTAGTTTCCAATCTGATTGACTAAATCTGCTCTGTTTTGACCAACGGCGCTAATCAGTAATTTGGCGATATTGTTTCCGTTCTGTTCGCCTTCTTCATCAATCAATCGCTGTTTTAGCCCATCAAGAGCACCTTGATTAGATCCCGCCACATCGAACCCAGCGAATGCCTCGAACATTGCTGCGCGATAATAGGCTTGCTGACTTGGGGTGAGACTCTCGGCCACTTCAGTCATTCGTTGATCTACCCAAGAATCCGTCACTTGTTTAAAACCTGGATAGGAAAACGATGCAGCGGATTTTATTGAATCCCAGATACCAACATTTTTCGCTCTAGCTTCTTCATAATGTTCATTAAATTGTTTTACATACTCGTTTCCAGCGACGCCTGCCGCCTCGATATTCTTTGCAGTATTGTAAATACTCCCGCCTAAGTAATTGTATGTTGCCTCTGCAGCAGAAGGCGTTTCATTGGCCGCAGCCGCAATGGATTGCCTAAAGTGCTCCGCTTTGACATTTGCCAATTGCCCAAAACCCTCTCGTGAGTTTTGTTCTCGCTCAGCCAGATTACGATCATGGTGCGCTTCGACACGGGCTTCGCCACCGGCAATTTTTCCCGTCGCTGAACCAATCTGTGCCCGTGCTCGTTGATTTAGCGATTCGGTTTCAGCCCGTGGGTCTTTAAGCTGAGCCTGTTCGACTGATGTCTGAACCTTGCCAGTTTCCGGTGCATTGGCCTTCAGCGATTCGTTCTGGCTGGCATTCAAGGTTTGATCGGCTTGCGGTGCATTAAAGGCATCGCCCAACAGTTGATAACCCGATATTTGTGCCTGGTGCGATTGTTGATCATCTAGGGTGCGGTAACTGGGTGACGAAAAACCGGTCAATAACGACATACCGGCAGCGGCATAGGCTTGATCGGCATCGCTGATCCAACCCGCCGCTTTCCACTGCGATGCCAGTCGTTGCGTATCTCCGCGCAAGCCGTATTGATCTAGTACACGATCCAGACGTTCCATCAAGCCAGGATCGTGAGCGATTTTGTATCCCGTTTCCGCCGCTCCAAAGGTGGCTTGTGTCCCGAAGCGTTGTTGGGCCGATAGGGTTTGTTGATAGGATTCGCTGGCGGATACCGCATCGGTTGCGCTGTGTTGCAGTGATGACAACGATTGATTTTGCAGTCCCATTGAGGCGACGTTTCGGGTGCCGGTTTGCGCATCCATTGCCAAGCTTTTCGCCAACCCAGCCTGATAGCCCTGACTGTCGTTAACAGTTTGACTGATGTCGGCGGCGATGGCGTCGGACTTGTCCTGACTGACTTTGAAATCGTTCTGCAAGCGGCCGGAGATCGCACCGCTGAGTTGGTCGTTACCGAGCTTGGCGCCGGCATTGGCACTGCCGGCCACCAACGCCGAGAACTGATCGGCGGAAATACCGGTATCGGCATGCTTCTTGGCAAAGGCTTCACCGAATTGGCGGTTATAGGCATCGGTATAACTAGAACTGCTGGTAATTTGATTGCCCAATGAGCGACTGTCAAAGGCATCGTTAGTGATGCTGGCCGACTTCGACGCCGTTGATGAGACACTGTGCATGAAACTACTGGTGGCTTGTTCAGAAGCGCTATAAGCCGACGATACTGCCGCACTCATGTCCTTGCCGGCGGTAAATGTGGGTAGCACTTTGTCGACGCCAGTTTGGGTGACCGCCGACAACGGACTGTATTGATGCTGCGATTGGGCATTCAAGACCGGCGCCGGACTTATCACATCGGGCGTGGTGATTTTTTCGTTCACGTAATCGCCGCCGTCCATCCTTCCAAGGAAATGCGTCGCCGTCACCGCACCGCGGTAGATCAGCATCAAGGTAATGGCCGGCGTCGACGCCGCCAGCATGCCGCCGATCGACAGCCATTGCTGCAATTCCATATCAAGCTGGTAAATGCCCATCATCGACGGCAGATTGTAGGTGGCCGTGGTCAGGGCCGCCATTTTGCCGGCGGCCGACATCTGGATGAACAAATTGATCACCGCCAGTATCGGCATCCACAACTGGATCCACAGCAACATGGAAAAATAGCCGATGTTCATCCGGATACCGACATTGCCCAGCATCACCACAAAGGCCATGATCGGTGCAATGGCATAACTCAAGCCTTCGATGAAAGCCATCATCGGCCGGACGATCTTGGCAAACAGGGTTTGCTCTGCGGCCCATTGGGTATTGCGTTGCTGAATCGCTTGTTCGACCATCGCCGCCTTGTTCCAGTGTAAGCCGTCTTCATGCCGGC
Organism: Methylomonas rivi; assembly: GCF_024505165.1. GTDB lineage: Bacteria > Pseudomonadota > Gammaproteobacteria > Methylococcales > Methylomonadaceae > Methylomonas > Methylomonas rivi. Next base: position 705 of record NZ_JANIBK010000184.1, on the reverse strand, counting down.
CGATGACGCCTTTCTCGAACATCGGCATAATCGCCGACATCAACATGTAATCGGCGGCATCGATGACACCGGGGCCGGCCAGTGCATCGAAAGCATCCTGGATTTTTGGAACAGTATCCGCTGCCGCCGGGACACCCAAAGTCTGCTGCAGTAAGCCTTCCAGCGCGGTACTGAAGTTGCCGTTGGCCACCACGCCCAAATCGGCCCAGGCGTCCGTGCAAGTTTTGGTTTGCGGTTGACCACCCACATAGATTTCGGTCATGTAGATGTCAGAGTCAAAGCGGATTGCATTCATCGGGTCAGGGTCGCGCAAAATCGCATCCACCGATTTTTGATTCAGATCGACACCTGTCAAAGTACATTCCCGCACGTAATTGGCAAACGAAGTTTCCATGTCGCTGCCGGCATTCGGCACGTTAGCCGCGCCTAGATTCACTCGAGACAATAGATTCTTCCGTACTGCGGTCAACGTCTGCAAACTATCGGCAAAGCCATTGCCGGTCATCGACGGTGTGCCAAAGCCTTGTTCGAACAACCGTGTAGTCCGATAGCCCATATTCGACATCACACTACCGACCACGGCCGGCCCCAACGGCACATTTTCGATCACCACTACACTGCCAGTATAGGCATCCTCGATCGACACCCGAACCGAAGGCGCATACAGCATCAACCACAACACATACGCTAACAGCAAATCCTGAT
>NZ_JANIBK010000183.1 GCF_024505165.1 Methylomonas rivi | reverse complement strand
CAGCAAGGCCGCTTGGCGGTTGACGGCGAGGGCGTCAGCGCCGCGGACGCCAATCTGGCCGCCGGCCGCAGTCCGCAACAGTGGCGCGATACGGCAATGTATAACGGCATGGAAAATCCGCGTTTTAGCGACAATCAAGGGGTGGTGATGCCGCCCAGTGGCGTCAATAGCGGCGCCGGCAGCGGTGGCGGTTTCAGTTACGGTCAATCGGACAGGCTGGGTACGCAAATACCTGGCGCGTTTTAAACAGTAAGCGACAGGAGCGGAGTGTGCCGGTTTTTATCAACGAAGTGATAGCGGAAGTCAGTCAGCCCGACGCTGGCGAACAAACCGAAAATCCGGTGTTCGCCGCCAGTAACGAGCAGGAAGAACAATTGCTGCGGCAACTGCAAATCCTGCATGAGCGGCAGGCCCGCTTGCTGGTGGATTGAAATGGCCGAAGCCTTCATCAACGCCAGACCTCGATTTAGGGTCGACGGCAATGACGATGCCGCCATGGCGGAAGCGGTCAAGGATGTGGCGATACAACAGCCGCTGTCCGGACGCGCGCATGCCGAGATTCGCCTGATCAACTGGGGCCGGGTGGACAACGCCGAGGCGCCGGGCTTTGTATTTCAGCAAATCCGGCACGGCGCCGTGATCGACATCAGGATAGGCGAACAGGACCAGCAAGCATTGTTCAGCGGCGACGTCACCGCGATAGAAGAACGTTACGGCGACGGCGCCCCGCAACTACTGTTATTAGTGGAAGACAAAATGCATTTACTGGCCCGGCAACGGCATACCCGCCGCTTCGAAGAACAAAGTCTGGACGACGTGTTGCGGGCCCTGGCCGACGATGCCGGCTTGTCCGCAGATATTCAGGTGTCGTCGCAAACCGGCGACTGGCATCAATTCAACGAAAGCAACCTGGCCTTCATGCAACGCCTGCTGGCGCCTTACGATATCGCCGCGCGCTGGCGGCAAGGCCAGTTGCGCATTAAAGCGGAGCAGGCCGACGGCAACCCGCCGCGCTTGAGTCCGCAAGACGGCATGGAGTATCTGCGCATCATCGCCGATCTGAACGGCCAGCCGGCAAACGCCAAAGTCGCGGGTTTCGATCTGGCCGCCGACCAAGCCACTTCCGCCGAAAGCGCCGCCTTGCAACCGGCACCCTCCGGCGCTTCCGGCGTCGACCTGCTGAACGAACTGGGCTGGCCCGGCGAGGCGTACTTTCCGCATCCCTTTGCCAAAACCCAGGGCGAGGCCGACAAATGGGCCGCCGCACAATTCCGCGGCCGGGCCAAAGCCTTTCTGGCCGGGGAAGCGGTGTGCACCGGCAATGTCGAGTTTGCGGCGGGCCGGGAAGTGGAACTGACCGACGTTTCCGAACGCTTGCGCGGCCGCTACCAAATCGTGCATTGCAGCCACCGCTTCGATAGCAGCCAGGGTTTTAGAAGTTTTTTAAAACTCAACCGTGCCGATTGGAGCGCCTGATATGAATACCCTGGGCCACGGTTTCGGCGCCTTGCAGGCCTTGCATCTGGCCACCGTGCTGGATAACCAGGATCCGGACAACCGGGGCCGGATCAAAGTGCGGCTGGCGGTTGGCGACATGGAATTATGGGCGGCGGTATTAACCAACAGCGCCGGACAGGATTACGGCGTCAGCCTGCTGCCAAAAATCGACGAAAAAGTGGTGCTGGCGTTTATCAGCCCGGAAGTGGCGGTGGTGATGGGGGCGCTGTGGTCGGGCGGCGACAGCCATCCGCAAGAAGCCCGCGAGGTGGAGGACGTATATTGCATACGCACGCCGTCCGGTTCGCAACTCAAATTCGACGATAGCGAGGATTCGAAGATCGACATCAAGACCAGCAGCGGCTACCACCTGGAAATCACCGAAGCCGAAGGCGGCAAGGTGTTGATCGAAAAAGGCTCGGAAAGCATCGAATTCAGCAATGCCGAAATCAAAATCAACGCCTCGTCCAAAGTCAGCATCGAAGCCGCGCAGGTGAAAGTATCGGCCGGCATGGTGGAAGTGGAGGCCGGCATGAGCAAATTTTCCGGCGTGGTGAAATGCGACACTCTGATCAGCAACGCGGTGGTGTCCAGCAGCTATACGCCGGGAGCGGGGAATATATGGTAGCCGAACACAAACCCGTGCTGCGGGCGCCGTATTACGCCGACCCGGAAGACGGTACGATGATCCACCGTTATCTGGAGGAGGATTTCGTCACCCGCCATTTGCAAGCCATGCAACAAGGCGGCCTGCAGGGCAACCGGGCGCAAACATGGCGGTTCGAAGACCGCTTTGCCGACGATAAAACGCTGCCCTGGCTGCGGCTGCCGGTGCATAGAACCTTTTATATGGTCAGTTGCGAAACGGTTTGCGATACCTTCGGCAACCCGCCCTTCAATCCGCAAAACATTACCTCCGCCGGTTTCGTGGTGCGCCGCCGCGACGGCGGCCGTTGGCTGCAACTGAACGGCGTGGCCCAGGGCTGGCAGGCCGCTACACCGAACCAGGACGACCCGGACTACGCCAGGCAACTGCGCCGGCAAAAATTGATACGCCCGCGTCTGCCTGAACCCTTGCTCAGCGGCGAGGAAACCTATCCCTTGCATGCACAATTGGTCACCGCCACGGCGGCCGATGGCAGGCAGCGCAAACACACCTTGCTGTACGGCTTTTTACCGCTGTCCGGCTCGGTAGCCAATGAGCTGTTGGAAAAGCGCGCTAGCGTCGACTATTTCGTCGATACCCTGCCGTGGCCGTTCGGACGGCAGGATCAAATAAACCACGAAGTATTGGTTTGGCGGCGCGGCGACGGGCACGTCATGCAGAACGGCGTACCCGAACCGGCCTTGCTCAAGCTGATCAATCAATTGCTGAGTCGTTATCAGTTATTGGATAACGCCGTAACCGCCAATAAAGCTTTGTACGATTTTTTTACCGGCGTGCATTTTTACCGCCTGCCGGACCGAAGCCGTTATCAACAAACTCGGCAAAAGCTGGCGCAAGTGGCGCAACGCTGCGGCGGTTTGGCCGAAGCGCTGGCCTTGTTTCCGCTCGGCAATGCCGCCGAAACGATTGCCGCCTTAAAAATCCAACAACGTAGCGTGCCCGGTCTGGCTTATCCCGATTTTGCCGAAGCGGACGATTTCGCGGCGGCCCGCTTGACGGCGGATACGACGCAAGCGCTGCAATGGCTGGCCGGGGTATCGACATTGGCCAAAAGCATTCTGCCCAATCCGACCGCGCACGCGGCGCTGTCGGCGTTGCTATCCGGTATTAACAGCGCGGATGCCAGCCTGCATGCCTTGCAAAGCTATCTGTCCGATAGCGGCAATTTTAAACTGCAAAGCCTGCAAAATTACTTTGATAGCAACAAGGCTGCATTATTGACCAAGGCCAGTAGCGACGAGGATGTGGCCGATTTGTTCGTCAACGTAGCCGCGGATAGTCAGCTGTTTTTCAACGAAGCGCAAGCCATGCGCTTGCGCGAGCTGCTGTTCGAGCGTTCCGCGGCGCAGACCAAGGAGTATGTGGACAGCCTGCAAATTCCGCGTTACCAGCAAAACACCGGTGATATCTATTACATCAAGCCTTTCGTGCGCTACCTGGACCCGCACGGCTGCGAACAGATCGTTTGGGGCGGCAACAGCGAACCGTTCCGGGTGGCGGCGCCGTTCGATCCGGAAGCCAGCCGGCCGCAAGCGATACAAATGCCCAAGTTGTCCGATTTGAAGCGCGGCCTGGCCAAGGGCGCCACCTTCGTGGCCCCCAAGGACCTGGCGGAAAAACTGAAAACCATCGGCATGGAGATGCCGCCGACCGAAAAATCCGGCAATAGTTTCGGCTTGGAATGGATCATCAGCTTCAGTCTGCCGGTGATAACCATCTGCGCGATGCTGCTGTTGATGATAGTGCTGAATCTGTTGAATTTGTTTTTCCAATGGCTGCCGTACGCCATTACTTTGATACCCAAACCCAAATGAACAGCCGACTCTCGCCCATCATCAGCTGGCCGCTGGAAATCGAACTGGAAAACGGCCGCCTGCGCTTTGCCGAGGACAACCCCAGCATCCGCCAGGTAATCTGGAACATTCTGGCCACTCGTCCGGGCGAGCGCCTGATGCGGCCGGAGTTCGGCGCCGGTTTGTATAACTATATCCACCAGCCCAATAACGAAACCACCCGCAATCTGATCAAGGACGCGGTGGTGCGCGGCGTGACCCGCTGGGAACCGCGCGTGGAGCTGACCAGCGTGCAGGTGTTGCCCGACCCGGAGCAGATTAGCTATGTGAATGTCAGCATCCATTACCGGATCAGGCAAAACGGCGCGACGGGGCAAGCGGATTTGAGCCTGCAACTGGCCAGCGGCGGATAACGCGATGATAAACCGGTAGCGAACATACGAAGGTGACTATGAAACCCATGATCAATCTTGATGACCGTCGCTTCGAAGAATTGGTGGAAGAAGCCAAGGCCCGGCTGTTGAACAGCCTGCCGGAGCTGACCCAAATCGTGCCCGGCGACCCGGTACACGCCTTGGTGGACGTCTTCGCCTGGCTGACCGAGACCATCCTGTACCGCGCCAACTTGATTCCGGAACGGCAGCGGCAGGCGTTTTTGAATTTGCTGCAAATACCGCGCCGGCCGGCGGTACCGGCCAAGGGCCTGGTTTGCATAGACGCCACCCGCAAACGCACCGCCAACCTGGCCGCCATCATTCCGGCCGAAAGCCATTTGCCGGCCGGCACGCAATGGTTCAGCACGGTCGGCGATTTGCAGCCCACGCCGTTGCTGTTGGACGTGGTCTGCAAGGAAATCGTCAGCAATGCGCAGTTACTGGAATTCGGGATCACGCCCGAGCAATTGCAGTTAACGTCGCCGGCCGGTAGCGCCGCAATCCCGTTCCGGCCCCGGCACTTGCTGCCGGGCAGGGACGCCATGGATTTGGCCGCCACGGTGGATAAGGCCTTGTACCTGGGATTTAGCCTACCGCTGCCGCTGGTGGCGCAAAAAACCGAGCTGGTCAAAAATCTGGCCGGCATTACCTTGAACATCGGCATCGCCCCGGCCGACGATCTGCCGGCCGAACAGGAAAGCCAACCCTTGCCGCGCAACTTGCTGTGGGAACTGGCCTGGCAGCAACAAGGCGTCACCGATTTCGATTATCTGCCGCTGGAACAATTAGCCGACAGTTCCAACGGCGCCCGCCGGCCCGGCGTGGCGCGGCTGCGTTTGCCGAAAGACACCTCGCTGTTGCAGCCGTTTTTACCGGACGATCCGGCAAACGCCGGCTTGCGCAACAGTCCGCCGGAGCAGCCCGGCTCGACCAAGCCGGAACAAATGCTGTTCTGGCTGCGGCTGCGTTGCCCTGAACAACCGGACCTAATCCTGAGTTATCTGGCCGTGAACGCGGTGGATGTGATAGGCCAGGGCATAGAGCGCGATGTGATGCTGGGCTTGGCCAGCGGTCAACCGGATCAACTATTGGCGTTTCCGCAACAGAACATCGATGTCGAATCCGCGCAAATAGACGTCGAAGAAAACGGCCAATATATCTCTTGGCGGCGGGTTGAGCATTTCGGAGCGTCCGGCGCGGACGACAAGGTCTACATGCTGGATGCGGCGGAAGGTTGGTTGCGCTTCGGCGACGGTTTTCGCGGCAAACTGCCGGGTCGCGGTAAACGGGTCCGCGCGTCCTACTACCGACACGGCGGCGGCGCGGCCGGCAACCTGCCGGCCAATAGTCTGAAGGTGCTGGAAAACGCCGCCGCCGGTTTGCAAGTGCGGCAGGATTTTCCGACCGCCGGGGGCATCGACGCCGAAACGGTCAGCCAAATGGAGCAACGCATCGCCGCGTTTTTAAGCCACCGCAACCGGGCCGTGACCCGAGACGATTTCACCCGGCTGGCCTTGGACAATCCGGTCAATCCGGTAGCGAAAGCCGAACTGCTGAGCGGTTTTTTGCCGGGTTCCAGCCTAGCCACCGCCCGCTTCGAGGTGCCCGGCGTGGTCAGCGTATTCGTGCTGCCGCCGGCCGAGCAAGCTATCGGCACTTTTCCGCGCACCAGCGTGGGCCTGTTGAAAGACGTGTATGCCTATTTGAGCGAACGCTGCCTGCTGGGCACCGAACTATACGTGCTGAGCCCGGAATATGTGCAAGTGGCAATTGCCGTGTCGGTGCGCGAGCAAGACCCGCAAATCCGCCAGCAGGTGTACAAAGCCGTGGAACAAAGCCTGCTGAATTTTTTGTGGCCCCTGGCGCCCGGCGGCCGTATCGGCCAGGGCTGGCCGCTGGGTCAGGCCGTGGACGTCAACGAGTTGC
>NZ_JANIBK010000182.1 GCF_024505165.1 Methylomonas rivi | reverse complement strand
CCTCACCGAACGCGACCCGGACAACAGCGACTGGCTGCGGGAGTTATCGGTATCGCATAACAATATCGGCAGCGTGTTGCAAGCCCAGGGCAATCTTGCCAGGGCGTTACTGGAATATCGGGCCTGTATGGACATCAGGCGCAGCCTCGCCGAACGCGATCCGGACAACAGCGGCTGGCTGCGGGACTTGTCGGTATCGCATAACTGTGTCGGCAGCGTGTTGCAAGCCCAGGGCAATCTTGCCGGGGCGTTACTGAAATATCGGGCCTGTATGGACATCAGGCGCAGCCTCGCCGAACGCGATCCGGACAACAGCGGCTGGCTGCGGGATTTGGCGATCTCGCATACTAAAGTCGGCGGCGTATTGCAAGCCCAGGGCAATCTGGCCGGCGCGCTTGAGGCATATCGGGCGGGAATTGACATCATGCGCAACCTCACCGAACGCGACCCGGACAACAGCAACTGGCTGCGGGACTTGTCGTTTTCACATTACCAAATAGCATCAATACTGGAAACTCAAGGCCAATTAACCGAAGCCTTGGCTGAGCGTGAGGCGGATTTAGCCATTGCTGAAGTCCTGGCTGCACTCGATGTTACCAATCAACTCTGGCAACAAGATTTACAAACCTCGCGCAATGCCCTGACCGCCTTAAAACAACGTATCGCCGAATCCGGAAACTGACCAATCCATCAACCAGCAGGAAATAGTTTATGACCCAAACCGTTTTAGACCGCATGCAAACCCCCGGCCCCAAAAAGATACTCGCCTGCGACGGCGGCGGGATTTTGGGTTTGATGAGCGTGGAGATACTGGCCAAGCTGGAATACGACTTGCGGGTAGCGCTGGGCAAGGACGACGCGTTCGTGCTGGCGGATTATTTCGATTTCGTCTGCGGCACCAGCACCGGGGCGATTATCGCCGCCTGTATCGCCAGCGGCATGTCGATGGATAAGATCAGGCAGTTTTATCTGGACAGTGGCAAGCAGATGTTCGACAAGGCATCGCTGTTGAAGCGCCTGAAATACAGTTATAACGACGAGCCGCTGGCGAAATTGCTGAGAAAAGCCTTCGACGAGCAATTGGTGGAAAGCAACGCCACGCTGGGCAGTTCCAAGTTGCGCACGCTGTTGATGATGGTGCTGCGCAATCACAGCACCGATTCGCCGTGGCCGGTATCGAACAATCCATTAGCCAAATATAACGACCTCAGCCGCCGCGATTGCAATCTGTTCTTGCCGCTGTGGCAGCTGGTGCGGGCCAGCACCGCCGCGCCGACTTATTTTCCGCCGGAAGTGGTGACCTTCGCCGAGGGTTCGCCGGAAGAATATAACTTCATCTTCGTCGACGGCGGCGTTACCACCTACAACAATCCGGCCTATCTGGCCTTTCAAATGGCCACCGCCGCGCCCTATAAAATCGATTGGCCGACCGGCGAAGACCGGCTGTTGATCGTCTCGGTCGGTACCGGCGGCGCGGCCAAAACCCTGGCCGACGACACCGGCGCGGAGGATTTGAACCTGCTGCATTTTGCGAAAAACATCCCTTCGGCCTTGATGAACGCGGCCTCGGCGGGCTGGGACATGGCCTGCCGCACCTTGGGCGCCTGTCGGCACGGTGGGCTTATCGATAGGGAAATCGGCGATATGCTACAGTCGGCGACCGCCTCCAATTTCAGCGGACCCAAGTTGTTCAGTTATTTACGCTACGATCCGTCGGTGACGCGGGAAGGCCTGGATGAACTCGGCTTGCGCGACGTCGATCCGGCCCATGTGCAGACGCTGGATTCGGTGGCGTATATGGGCGACATCCGGCGGGTCGGCATCGAGTATGCCAAGCGGCATGTAAAGCCCGAGCATTTCAAGGGCTTTGTCTGATTTACATCAAATTAGTGGAGAGCAACATGGCGGACCAACAGAAAACCTGCTTCGTGGTGATGGGCTTCGGCGTCAAAACCGACTATCACACCAGCCGCGATCTGGATCTGGATAAAAGCTATAAATACATCATCAAGAAGGCGGTTGAAGATGCCGGGCTGAAATGTATCCGAGCCGACGAAATCCCCCATTCGGGCACTATCGACGTGCCGATGTACGAGCAATTGCTGAAAGCCGATGTGGTGTTGGCGGACCTATCCACGGCCAACTGCAATGCCATTTACGAACTGGGCGTCAGGCATGCGCTACGGCCGCGCACCACCATCATCATCGCCGAAGAACAATTCGCCAATCCGTTCGATGTCAACCATCTGCTGATCCGCCGTTATCGGCACGACGGCAAGGTGTTGGATATTGAAGAAGTGGACCGGTTTCGCCAGCTACTCAAACAAGCTATTATCGACATTGTAGATGCCGAACAAAACGATAGCCCGGTGTACACCTTTTTAAACAACCTGGAACCGCCGTCCGAACGCATAGCCCCCACCGTCAAGGCCAGCGCTACTGTTTCGGCCGCGGCCGCGGAAACGCCCCTCGCGCCGGAATCCGTCAATCCGGCGGCTTCGGAATTGCTGCAACAAGCGATTGAAGCCAAGAAAAACAGCGATTTTCTGCTCGCCAAAGCGCTATACACGTCCTTGCACAAACTGTCTCCCCGTCAATCGCAGTGGGTACAGCAACTGGCCCTGGCGACCTATAAAGCCAAATACCCCGATCCGCTGAATGCGCTGCTGGAAGCGAAACAGATTCTGCAAACCCTGCAACCCGAAGCCGCGAACAATGCCGAAACGCTGGGTATTTGGGGCGCCATTCATAAACGGCTGTTCGACATCAACCGAAACAGGGCCGATCTGGATACGGCCATCGGCGCTTACGAAAAAGGCTATCGCCTGCAAAACGATTATTACAACGGCATCAATTGGGCATTCCTGTTGAATGTACGCGCATCCCTGACCCAGGACAGGGCGGAAGCGATTACCGACTTTATGCTGGCCCGCCGCACCCGCGAGGATGTATTGAAAATCGCCGACGCCAAATTCGCCGAGTTGAAGGCCATCAAGGATGTGGAAGACGACGACGACAGGTACTGGGTTTTAGCCACCAAGGCCGAAGCCTGGGTGGGATTGGGTAATGACGCCGAAGCCGAGAAATGCCTGCAACAAGCCAAACCGTACGCCGAATATTGGATGTGCGAATCCAGCAAACAGCAAATCGACGCGCTCAGGCAGTTGTTGCAAAACTCGCCGCTGAACGGCCTATAAACCCGAACGGCGCAACCCGGATCGAACCCTTAACCCGTTATGTCCCTTTCACAGTCCAGCGGAGAATCCTGCCATGGCCAAACAAAACTATAAAAAATTACGCGATCAAGCCCTGGAGCTCATGGCCGAAACCCACCGCCCCGGCGGCACAATCGAAGCCGCCGCGGACAAATGTTTCTCGCTGTCCAAACAGCTGTACCTGCAAGGCGAAATTCGCCTCTCGCGGCAATTATTGGTCAAGGCCAGGCAATTACTCAAGCAACAAGGCGACGGCTGCCTGGCCGAAGCCCGTCTGGACGAGGGCGCAACCCTGGCGTTGGCCAAACAGTTGAAGAATGTGGACGAACATGACTTGGCCCGGCAATTATTGGAAAAACTGCTGGTGCAAGGCTGCAGCGAAGGTTTGGCGGTAAAAGCCACTCAGCAATTGGCCTTGAATACCTACAAGGACGACGAACTGCCCGCCGACCGGCGCCATGCCCAGGCATTGAGCATTCTGGAAGGCATAGGCTTACGCGATCCGGACTGCAAGGACCCGGAAACCCTGGGCCAGGCCGGCGCGATTTACAAACGCAAGTTCGACCATTCCGGCCGGCTGGAAGATTTACAAGCGGCGCATTATTTTTACCGGCGCGGCTGGGAGACAAATCCCGAGCAGGACATGGGTTACTGCGGCATTAATGCCGCCTTTATTCTGGATAAATTGGCGCAGCGGGCACACATCAACGCGGCCATGGAAAAGATACCCGACACCGAAAGCCAAGCCTTACGCGAACAAGCCAACGCGCTACGCCGAAAACTGTTAGCCGAATTGCCCAATTACGCCACCGAACAGGACAGCAACATCCTGCGGCAATGGTGGTTTTCGGTGACCATGGCTGAAGCCGCATTCGGTTTGGGCCAGTGGGATAATGCCGCCAAATGGCTGCAACAAGCCAAAAGCACCGATCATTTTGAGTGGGAACGCAAGACCACCACCAAGCAATTGGTGGCCATTGCCCGCATGCAGGGTTTTGTGCCGCCGGCGGACACTCAATCCCAACAGGATTGGGCGCCGCCCTGGCTGGCTTTAAGCCAATTATTGGGTGCCGATGCAGTGGCCGCGTTCGAATGTTTTCGCGGTAAAGTCGGCTTGGCGCTATCCGGCGGCGGCTTCCGCGCCTCGCTGTATCATCTGGGCGTATTGGCGCGATTGGCGGAAGTGGATGCCCTGCGCAGCGTGGAAGTGCTGTCGACGGTGTCCGGCGGCAGCATCGTCGGCGCCCATTACTATCTGGCCTTGCGCAAACTGTTGATGAGCAAAACCGACGCCGAGATCGGCCGCGAGGATTACATCCAACTGGTACGCGACGTGATAACGCAATTTTTTGACGGCGTCTCCGAAAACCTGAGGGTGCGCGCCATAGCCAGCCTGCCGGACAATTTTAAAATGCTGTTTCAATCCGGCTATGGCCGCAGCAATCGAATGGGGGAATTGTACGAGACCCACTTCTATCAACAAGTGGAAGCCTATCAAAGCAATTCCAGCAATGAAGGCGTGGTATCCGGCATGCGGCCGTTGCACGGCTTGCGCATTCATCCGCTCAGCACCGACCCAATCGACAACAGTACCTTTCAGGACGAAACCTTTCATCCGCAACAGGCCAACTGGCGGCGCAAGGCGAAAGTGCCGACCTTGCTGTTGAACACCACCTCGCTGAATTCCGGCCATAACTGGCACTTTACCGCCAGTTTCATGGGCGAACCGCCGGGGCTGACCGGGCAGGACATCGACATGAACCGGCGCTACCGGCGTCTGTACTACTGGCAAGCGCCCACCGAAGCGCTGAAAAACTACCCGCTGGGTTATGCGGTGGCGGCATCCGCCGGCGTTCCGGCCTTGTTCGACCCGCTGGAGCTGAGCGATTTGTATCCCGACCGCACCATTCGTCTGGTGGATGGCGGCGTGCACGACAATCAGGGCGTGGCCGGCCTGCTGGACGAAAGCTGCGATTTGATTTTATGCAGCGACGCCTCTGGGCAAATGGACGATCAGACCTCGCCTAAAAAAAGCGCCTTGAGCGTGTTTTTCCGTTCCGACAGCATTCTGCAGGATAGAGTGCGGGAAGCGCAGTATCAAAATCTGGAAGCTAAAGCCAAAAACAATGCCTTGCAGGGCCTATTTTTCATCCATCTGAAACAGGATTTACATTCCGACCCGCTGGACTGGATAAAGTGCGACAACCCTTCGCCCGAGATCCAGCGGCCGCATCGCACGGATTACGGCATAGACCGCAGCCAGCAACGTCGCCTGGCCCAAGTCCGCACCGACCTGGATACCTTTACCGAAGTGGAAGCCTATGCCTTGATGGCCAGCGGTTACGCCATGACCAAACATCAACTGTCTCAACTCGACCTGCAACATAAAGCGTCGGATTTAAACGGCGGTTGGGCGGATTTCGCTATCGATGCGCCGGAAGGGGTTTGGCCGTTCAGCACGATCGCGCCTATCCTGGCGGCCGATCCGGAAGGCGGTGATCCCAAGGCAAAGGATTTGGCCGCCCAGCTCAGCGCTTCCAGTTTATTGGCCGGCAAAGCCTTGGTGCTTATCCCTACCCTGAAATACGCCGCCATGGCCTGCGGACTATTTTTGTTAACCTTATTGATCGTTTGGATAAAACAAAACTGGCAGGATCACACCACGATTACCCTGGGCGTCGGCAGCATCGCCACCGCCATTCTGATTACCCTGGCCGGCCTGATACTGCCGTTCGCCAAATATTTGCAACCCCTGGATACCGCGCGCAAATGGCTGGGGCTGGCCGTACTCGGTACCGTGGGTTGGGCGCTGGCCAACCTGCATCTGAAGTTTTTCGACCAGTGGTTTAAAAACCGAGGCAAATTGCAACGACTGCTAAATTTGTAAACCGTAGGCCGGAATAAGCCCGCCCGGCGACAGCGAGGGCGGGTGTTTCCGGCAATCGGCACGCCGGAAACACCTGTTCCTCGCTTAACGCGCGAACAGGCTTACGGGTGCCCCGTGGGTATTCCGGCCTGCTTCGAATTGCGTATAACGACGAGCGCAACGGAACGGAACCCAAGCGGGCGTTATTGCCGGCGAAATCCTGAATGAGAGGACTGCATGAATAACTTCGACGGTCAAATCCTGTTCGCCCTGATCGCGGCTTTAATACTGGCCTGGGCGGGCAGCTGGCTGGTGGCCAGACGTTACGCGGCTAAAGTGCTGGCATTCATGCAACTGGGCGGCGCCCCCGGCGACGCTCCGCCCGCC
>NZ_JANIBK010000181.1 GCF_024505165.1 Methylomonas rivi | reverse complement strand
GCGTGGGCGGCGGCCCCGGCGGCGGCCCCAGCCAATCGGCTTTTTCCGGCGCCGCCCTGTCCACCCTTAGCCAAGCCGATCAATTCGTCAAAAAACGTAGAAAACTGGTTGGCGGGGATGCGGACAAAAATACCCTCATGGGCGGCGGTGCCGGCGATGCTTCCGAGATAAAGCTGGCTTCCAACATCAATCTGTTCCTTAACGCCGACTACCGGGAACTGGACCGCCGCCAGACCCTCTTCGAACAAGGCTACCGATCCAACCAAAAAGGCTTTACCTTGGGGCTGGACATCATGCCGACCGATTGGCTGTTGGCCGGTCTGGCTTTCAATTATTCGCATTGGCGCGGCGACCAGCTTGCCGGCGGCGGATTCGAAACCGACTCTTACGGCCCCACCGTATATGCATCGCTGTTCCCCTGGCAAGGCTTCTTCGCCGACGTATCGTTCCAATACCTCGGCAAGCAAGGCTCCAATCATAATCAGCGCAATTATACCCGCGAAGATAACGCCAGCTTTGGTGGCGCCATTACCGGTACCCCGGGCGCGGACCAATACGAAGGCAATTTGGCGGCCGGCTACGATTATGCCGTCGGCGGCTTGACCATCGGGCCGCGCGCCAGCGTCCGCTACAGGCGCGCGGACATGGACAGCTATGTCGAACAAGGCAATTCCGGGCTGGAACTGCGCTTTATGCGGGACAGTCTGACCTCGATACAATCCAGCGTCGGCGCTCAAGCCTCATACGCGATCGGCACGGCTTGGGGCGTGCTGGTGCCGCAACTGAACGCCGATTGGACGCACGAATACGACAACGGCCAACGCTCGATTTTTGTGCAGTTCGCCCAGGACAACCGCCCCGTTCCCACTACCTTCAGCTTTCAAACCGACAGACCGGACCGCGATTTCTTTCATTTGGGTACCGGCCTGGTTGCCGTGCTGCCCAACGGCTGGCAGGCTTTCGCCAATTTCGAAACCCTGCTCGGACACGCCTATTTCGATAATTACGTCGGCACGGTGGGTTTCCGGCTGGGCTTGTGAATCGCCCGGGCATCAATACGCGCCGCCGAACCGCAACATATTGCCGGGCGCGGTGATCGCCGCTACCAGGCCGGCTTAGCGTAGCGTAACCCGACGCCGTCAAACCGCCATTGGCGCGGTCAGCGGCGGGTGGTGCCGGTAGCCTTCCAGGCGGAAGTCGCCCGGCTCCACCTTTTCCAGCCATTCCGGCTGGTATTGGCCGGTTATCGCGTAGTCGGGTATGCGGTCGGCAATCACCAGTTTGGGGCTTGGAAACGGCTCGCGGGCCAATTGTTCGCGCAGCATGTCCAGGTGATTTTCGTAGATATGGGCGTCGCCGATGAAATAGGTGAACCAGCGCGGCGCATAGCCGGTCAGGCGGCCCACCAAATGCAGCAAGGCGGCGCCTTCCGCCAGATTGAACGGCGCGCCCAAGCCGATGTCGTTGGAGCGGATGTACAGGCACAGCGAAATTTCCCGCTCGGTCGGGTTGACCAGAAACTGGTACAGCAAATGACAGGGCGGCAGCGCCATTTCCTCCAGTTGCGCCCAATTCCAGCCATGAAACAGGATACGGCGGCTGCCGGGGTCGCCGATGATGGTGTCCAGGCACTGGCGCAACTGGTCTATGGCTTTGTACAGCAACACGCCGCGGCCGCCGTTTTCTTCGACAAACCCAAGCCGCCGGTATCCTTGCGCCAGCGCATCGGCAAGCTGCGCCGAACCTTGCGGCTGGTCCGGGTCGATCAGTTTGTAGGCCGGCCATTGCCGCCATTGCACGCCGTAAACGGGGCCGAGGTCGTCTTCTTGCAAGCGGTAGGGATTGGCCAGCCACTGCCGGTTTTGGTTGGCGTTTTGATCCCAGACCTTGCAGCCCAAGCCGCGAAACTCGGCGGCGCTACGGGAAGCGCGCAGAAAGCCGATCATTTCGCCTATCGCCGATTTGAAGGCCAGCTTTTTGCTGGTGACGGCGGGAAAGCCTTGTTGCAGGTCGAAACGCAGCGTGGCGCCGGGCAGGCTGATGCTGCGAATGCCGGTACGGTTCTGCTGCCAGGCGCCGTGATCGATAATATTTTGTACCAAATCCAGATATTGTTTCATCAGGCCGGCCTTTCAGTACGTTTAAAAGCTTGGGGCATGTTCGGGCTTACCACATCAAATCGTCGGGAATCCGGAAATCCGCGTAAGGATCGTCGGCGGCGGCAACATCCTGGGTGGCTTGGTTGAGCACCACCACGCTGTCGGCGTCGCGGGCCTCGATTTTGCGGGCGATTTCCGCCGGCACGATTTCGTAGCCCTGTTCCAGTTTGACGATGCCGGCCCGGCCGTTGATCAGCGCTTCGCGAACCTTGTCCGCTACATAAACAGCTTTGACTTTGTTGTCGTGGTTGAATTGATAGGCGATACCATTGGCCTCCTGCGCTATCCGGTTCAGCAGGGCGATTTGCTTGATTTGCGCGGCCAGGGCTTTTTGTTCCTCGGCCTGTTTGCGCTGGCGGTTCAACTCCCGGTCGCGTTCGATCTGCTGCTGGCGGGCCTGCTCGGCGCTGAGTTTAATGTCGTCGACGATTTCGACGCCGTTGTTGCGCTGTAATTTGTCCTGTTTACGTTTTTCGGCCTTGACTTGTTTGACTTTGGCTTCGCTGGTCAGGCCGGATTTCAACAATTGGGCTTGCAGGGGATTGAGTTGCGGTTTTTTCATGGTGTCAGTCGTCGTGAATCAAATAGGGCGTCATCGCTTCCCAGTCTATGTCGAGTCCGGGTATTACCGCTACCGGCGTGCGGCCTTCCAGTTTAAAAATATCCGGTTTGCCGTATTCGCCGTTTTGCAAGCGATACACGGTGAGAATACGGTCGGTCGGATGCACCAGCCAGTATTCCAGCACGCCATGGCGCTCGTAAATGCGGCGTTTTTCGATCTGGTCGCGGCTGGCGGAGGCAGGCGAGAGCACTTCCACCACCCAATCCGGCGCGCCGCGCACGCCGCGTCTGTCCAGTTTGTCCGGATCGCAGACCACCAATACGTCGGGTTGCACCACCACGTCGGTTGCCTCGTCGGCCTCGCCATGGCGCGGCAGGCGCACATCCAGCGGGGCAATCATGGCCCGGCAAGGTTTGCCGTGCAGTGCGTTTGCGGCTTGTCGGAAAATTTCGCCGGCCACATCCTGATGCGTCAACAGCGGCGCCGGCGTCATCATGAATACCTCGCCATCGATGATTTCGCAGCGCACATCGTCGGGCCAAGTCAGGTAGTCCTTATAGGTGTAATGTTTGTCTTTTTCCAGTGCAAAAGCCATAGCGGAGCCTCCAGGATCAACGTTTGCGCAAGCATAGCACAAGCGATTATTGTCCCAACAGTTTACCGCTGGCGTATTTCTGCCACCAACTTAACGGGCGGGTGATCGGCGTCGGGCAGCGGTCGTAGCCTTGATATTCGATGCCGCGGAACACCTCGTTGCGCAGCCATTGATAGGCGGCAGGGGAGCTGTCCCGCAGGCGTTCCGGAATTAAAATGTATTGAGCCACCAGTTCGGCCAGTTTTTCCTGGACGTTGCCGTCGTAGCGGCCGTCGTTGACTTCGTACAGATATTCGAAGGCTTCGAACCATTTCGACGGCCACAGGGCCAGCTTGGCATCGGCAATGATTTTCATGATCTGTTCGTCGTTGGAAATCTTGTGGTATTTGTAGAAAAAATACAGGTCGTCGCTGCCGTTCCAGAAATGAAAGTTATCGATGGTGTGGGCAATTTCGTGCACCACGATGGGCAGGCGAAAATCCACCAGATATTGCACGTCGATGTCCCGGTAGGAGGCGCCTTCCTTACCCTTGTCGAATTCCTTCACGGTAAACACGATTAAATTCTGGCCGCTGAATACCTGAGCCACTGTTTGCGAGCGAAAACCGACGCCGGGCACCAACGTCAGCGGATGGGTGTGGTCTTGCCAGATACTGGTGTTGTAATCTTCCTGAAAGGCGTCGTGTATCAGCTCTTGTATGGCGCTGGGTTTGTCGGCGATTTCCTTGTCCAGATTTTCCAGCGGTTTGGCCTTGCTAATGCTTTGCCGTAAAAAAGCCGGGATCTTGCGGATGGCTTTTTCGAAGATGCGGATATGGTCGGCTTCGAAACGCTTGACTTGATAGCGGTAATCCTCGCTGTGCTTGATCACGGTTTTGGTGTCGTAAAACAGCGCCAGGGTTCGCCAGGCAGCGTCTTTATCGTCCCAATATTTTTCCAGCACGCACAAATCCGCCGAAACCTGTTTTCGGCAATCGTCTTTATAAGCGGCCAAATCCGCCAGATGCTCCGAGTCGGTATGGTCGGTCAATACCGCTACCGCTTGTTGGCGCAGATTCGGGTGATTGTTTTCGTAGAAACGAATGATGTCCGCCAGCCGCTCGCTGGGAAGGAATTGCTGCTCGCTGGTGGCGCACAGTAGCTCGGTACCGGTCGACAGCGTAAAAAAACGGTTTTGAAACAAGGCTTCCGGCCCCGGCGTTGCCGCCGGCGCGGACAGGCTGCACAGGAGCAAACCGGCGGCCCATAAAGGTCGTGGACGGTTCAAGCCTTATTTATCCAGGCCCATGGCGTCCCAGGTATCTTCCATAAACGTTTTTTCCTTGTAATCGGCCACCGGGATGCCGTTGGGATAATTCAGTTTAAACACCCGCTCGGTATCGGCGGCCAGATCGTCCATGCCCAGCTTGGTATAGGCTTCCTGCATGATGACCAAGGCATGCGGCACCGCCGGGGTGCGCTGGTATTCCTTGATAATGTGATTGGCCCGGTTTACGGCCGCCACATAGGCCTTGCGGCGCAGGTAAAAATCGGCGACGTGCACTTCGTACATGCCCAGATTGTTGCGCAAAGCCACCATGCGCAGGCGGGCATCCGGCACGTATTTGCTTTGCGGGAAACGCTGGATCAATTCCTGGAAATTATCGTAGGAATCCTTGGCATTGCCGGGATCGCGCTGCGAGGAATCGGTGGGTAAAAACCGGTCGATAAAACCGATGCCGCGATTGTAATTGACCAAGCCTTTCAGATAATAGGCATAATCGACGTTGGGGCTTCTGGGGTGAACTTTGATAAAGCGGTCGATGGCGGCCAGCGCGGCTTCCGGGTCGTCGTTTTTATAATACGCGTAGGCCACGTTCAATTGCGCCTGGGCGGCATAATCGCCGAACGGATAGCGGGCCTCCAGCGCTTCGTAAAGCGTGATGGCCTTTTGGTAGTTTTTATTGTCCAGCGCTTCCTTGGCTTGCTGGTGGAATTTGGCGTCGTCCCAGCCGACGTATTCGTCCTCCTTGGCGGAATTGTCCTTTTTGCTGAAAATATCCAAACTTTCGCAACCCGGCAAAAAGCCGGCCAAACTGGCGATAAAAACGGTTTTTACTAAAAGTAATCGCATAGAAAAGACAACACGTTGTAATATTGTGAGTTTTTTGCGGCCAAAGCCAACAGCAAAGCCGCGAGTATATCTTAAAAACGACTATGACGATATTAACCGAACGGGTTCCCGAACAGCTGGCCGGCATGCGCCTGGACCAGTGTCTGGCGGAGATATTTCCCGACTACTCCCGCAGCAAGCTGCAAACCTGGCTTAAAGACGGCCGGGTACTGGTCGACGGCGAGCAACGCAAGGGCCGCGAAAAAATGGACGGCGGCGAGGAAATAGAGCTGGATGCCGAAGCCGAGCAGGTGGTGGAATACGACGCCGAAGACATTCCGCTGGACATCGTTTACGAAGACGAGTCGCTGTTGATCGTCAACAAACCGGCCGGCTTGGTGGTACACCCGGCGGTGGGCAACTGGACCGGTACCTTGGTGAATGCCTTGCTGAACCATGTGCCCAGCCTGGATACCTTGCCCCGGGCCGGCATCGTGCACCGCATCGACAAGGATACCAGCGGCCTGTTGATGGTGGCGAAAACCTTGCAGGCCCACCACAATCTGGTCGAGCAATTGCAGGAGCGCACCATTCACCGCGAATATCTGGCCTTGGTGAAAGGCTGGATGACCGCCGGCGGTAGCGTCGACCAACCGATAGGCCGCCACCCGGTGGACCGCAAACGCAACGCGGTACGCCGGGACGGCAAGGAAGCGGTGACCCATTACCGTCTGGAGCAGCGCTTCAAGCGCCATACCCTGATCCGGGTCAAACTGGAAACCGGCCGCACCCATCAGATTCGGGTGCACATGGCGCATATCAATTATCCGCTGGTCGGCGATCAAACCTACGGCGGCCGGTTTCAAATGCCGGCCGATTGCAATCCGGCGCTGGCCGAAGCCTTGCGCAATTTCAAACGCCAAGCCCTGCACGCCACCAAACTGGGGCTGGAACATCCGGAAACCGGCGAATACATGGAATGGGAACAAGCCATGCCGGCAGACATGCAAAACCTGATCAAGCTGTTGGCGGAAAATGAACTGGATCCAGCCTGACTGGCCGTTGCCCGCGCGGGTGCATGCCGCCACCACTTTGCGTAGCGGCGGCGTCAGCACCGGCGGGTACGCCAGCCTGAATCCGGCCGGCCACG
>NZ_JANIBK010000180.1 GCF_024505165.1 Methylomonas rivi | reverse complement strand
TCGCTGCCGCCCCCGGAGGCGTAAGGCCGGTTGACGGCAAGGCCCGTGCCCAGGCCCGAGCCGATGGGCAACCTGCCGCGTAAATCGGGCAGGGCGAAGTCTGTCGTGCCGTTGCCGCCAAAAGCGGTACCCAGTAGCGAATAGAGCGCTTCGTGGCCGGCAATGGGCAGCAGGGTTCCGTCGCACGGATGCCAGCCGGCGGGAATTCGGTTGTTGACGCCCGCGAAGGGCCTGATTTCAGCTAAGTAACAGTCAGCCATGATGATTCCTCCAAAAATCGGGTTAGGGGCGCATCGGGTATAGCCCCGCGGTGCAGATGTAATAATTCAGCGCAAGGTAGGGTTGCATATTTTCGTGCGCGGTAGCCCCGCCCGCCGTTCCGACCGTTGCGGGATCCAGCGTAACGGTTGCGCCGCCGGCAGCCGCGTATAGGTTGATGGCATTGCCGGGTGGTGTCGAGGTGATCGTGGCGGCGATGTGGTGGTTCAGGCCTCCGGGTTGATTGCCGTTGTCCGAACAGACATTTACCGCATGACTGTGCGGCGGCGTTTGTTCCTGAGTCAGCGTAGCGGTTTCCGTACCGCCTTTGTCGCCGAAATGCAGGTTGGCGCCGGTTTGGCTGTTGTGCCCGGCGGCGACAGGCACCCGCCCGCGCAGGTCCGGCAAGGCGAAGTTGGTTCTGCCGTCGCCGCCATAGTAAGCGCCGAGCAGCGAAAAAAGCGCCTGGTTTTGCGCAACGGGCAGCAAGGTGCCATCGCACAAATGCCAGCCCTCGGGCGCGAAGTTGAGCGCCCAAAGCTTAATTTCTCCTAGATATGAATCCATCGTGTATGTCCTCCCGCGAACGAACGGTTAAGAGAGCCCAATCGGGATATTTTGGTATCCGGTTGAGCAGGGGTGCCGGCGGAACAGCTAGGCCGTTAATCAGCCGACCGTTGCCAGCATAGTAGAGAATGCGGAATATGCCAGGGATTTGTAGCGGATCTTACAGATAGTTTAAGCTGCGCATCACGGCGGCGTGGTCGGTCTCGATACGCGTAACTTGCGCGGGCGTGAGACTTTCGCGCCAGCCGCCGGCAATGCCGCGGCGGAAGAAGCCTTCGACTCCGGGCGGCGTTTCCACGAAGCCCCTGGCTTTTTCCTCGCTTCGCAGCCGTTCGAAAGCAACGGCCTCCACGGCGGCGGCGATCTTGTCCCGGTCGGCGTCGATACCGAGGAAACGGACGGCCGCGCCGAAGTGTGCCTCGGGGTCGCTCAGCATGTCTTCGTATTTGAGCAGCAACCGTCCGACCGGTGCCTCCAGCCAGCTTTCCACATGGCCGCTCCAGGAAGTGAGCCGTTGCGGCAACTGCTTGGGGATGAAACGTTTGGACATGGACATCATAGCCTGGGGATTGCTCATCCGCTCTATGGCCTGATCCAGGCTCTGCCTCATGTGATGCGCCAGCGACACCGCCACATCGCGAGGGTCGCGAACCAAATATATTGCGCCCAATGTGAGCTCAATCGGAAACAACGGTTCGCCGGCGGGCGTCAATTCCCACGCATCGTGTACCTTGCGCAGCAATGGCGCGTTTGCCGCTTGCGCCTCCAATTCGTACATGCGGGGACGGGCGCGGGTAATTTCTTCGTCGGTGAGATCGTTGGACTCGATGTCGAGCAAGCGCTCGAATTCGTCGCGCACGGCGGCATGACCGCCGCTGAAAGCCATGGCATTGATATCGGGTGTCGCGCCTTCATGGCTTAGGCTTTCCAGAAACAGCCGCAACCAGGTATTGCCGGATTTAGGGTAGGAGGCAAGCCAGAAATAGCGCTTCATCGCGGGCGTTGCAATAGCGTCTTCTTAGGGGCCGGGAGAAGACAATGAAACAAAAGCCTCTTGGGTGCGTTTTTTTTCATTCCGTGCCGGAGCCCGCAAGAAGTGGGCGCGTTACGGCGGCATGCGCTTCGACCTGTTCCGCCAGGGCATCCAGGCGATGCAGCGATGGGTCTTCCGCTCTACGCAGCCGGTAGACGGGGGCAATCCGGGCCAGTTTGGACAAGCCGAGGAATAGTGCCGGCGGCGGCTGGATTTTCATGCCGACCGCGCGGCGGTAGATCATCCGGTCGAGAAGGGCCATGGCCATCGCCGGCGCGGCGCGGTCAATGGCGCAGCTTTTCAAGAGCCTGTCGGTATGTAGGATATAGATGGCCGACGGCGGTAGCGGTGCCGGCGCGAAACCGTCGGCCGCCGGGACATGGAACTTGGGTTGTCCGGGACGGTTTGCTATCAGGCCTTGGTGCGGTAAGGCCAGCCTGTCCAGTACGTCGAGCGAGAGTTTACGCATGGGGAAAGCCGGCAGCAACATGGCGGTTGGCGTATCGAAGGCCGTTATGTCGTCGGCTACCAGAGCATGGCCGCGAGCGCCCAAGGCCGCCGCCAGAGTCGATTTTCCAACCCCGGAGTTGCCGGCTATCAGGATGGCGCGGCCGTTTATACGCACCGCCGATGCGTGGATCGGCAGCAACCCGCGTTGGTGGCACAGTACGCCCAGTACCGAACCGAGCAGAAAGGTGCGCAGCTCGGATTCGTCGGCATGCTCGGCAGGTTCCAGCACAATGCGCCGTCCTTTTTCTACCCAGAACTTTCCCACCTGTTCCAGGTGGAGCAAGAATCGGCCGTCGGCCCACAGCGTGCTGTGCGGCAGGGTGTAGAGCGGCGGTTCGGCGGGGGTGGGGATGGCGCCGAAGGAAATGTCGATATCGACGGGACTGTCGCCGCCAAGCCAGGGAAGCAGGTCCGGTAAAGCGAGCGCCGAACGGACGCGCCAGCCGCATAGGGTGAGATCGCCTTGCATCCTCGCGGTACTCGTCAAGCCGTTGGATCGGGCAGTATCTCGATCAGGCATTCCTTGGCGAGAGCGTCGAGCAATGCCAGGACGTCCCGCCGGATGGTTTCCGG
Organism: Methylomonas rivi; assembly: GCF_024505165.1. Taxonomy (GTDB): domain Bacteria; phylum Pseudomonadota; class Gammaproteobacteria; order Methylococcales; family Methylomonadaceae; genus Methylomonas; species Methylomonas rivi. The sequence continues at coordinate 3,715 of NZ_JANIBK010000180.1, read as the reverse complement.
GTCGGCATCGTATTCCTCGCCGAGTATCGCGCACAGCTCGGAAACCGCAATCCTTCGCTCAAGCCGCCGCCAAATATCGGCGCCTATGGCATCCAGACTGTAATAATTACCTTTTTCGATGGACATTAACACTAAGGCGTCATCGACTTCAGCGCTCAAACTGTTCTCGCTTCGGCGGATTTTCGATGATAGGGAAAGCAAATTTGAATGATAGGACATGAGCTGCTTTGTTCGACGCTAATCGAATCATTCTATACGCCGGTGCCACCACTGACAATGCTTCGAAATCGTTGTATCGGTTTGATGGCTCCAACATTAAGGCATTATACGGCTTTCGAATTGGCCGGCGGATTTTTAGGGGCAGGGTGTTCAAGCGCGCGGAGTGCAGCTAGAATAGCCGGATTATTGTTCTAACGGTTTGATAGCGGAGCCTGCCGATAGATGTTGAGAATTTTGCGGTCTGACGACGGATGCCATCATGTTTTCACAGCGTTCTTTTAGGGCGTTGCCTTTAATTGCCCGTAAAACGCGAGGTCTTGCGCGGTTGAGCCGGTTCGAGAAAATTTGGCTGTTGCCTGCTTGGTTTTTACTTGGGGTGAGCCGTTTTCTGATCCTGTTTGTGCCTTTCCGGCGCCTGGCCGCCCGATTAGGTGGGGTGGGGCACTTGGCGCCGTGGGTGCCGCTGCTGGGAGCCCGCGATGAGGCCGTGGCATTGTCCATCGCAAGAGTGGTGCGGACGGCGGCCAGGTATACGCCATGGCAATCGAATTGTTTTCCGCGGGCGGTGGCGGCTAGAATACTGCTCGGCTTCCATGGCGTACCTTATGTTTTGTTTTTCGGTGTCAATCGCGATGCCGCGGGGGCGAAGATAACGGCCCATGCCTGGGTGGCCGCGGGGCGGGTCCAGGTTACCGGCGGCGGAAGCTTCGGCCGCTTCGTCGTGGTGGGGTGCTTCGTTTCCAACCGGTGTTCGTTTTCGGGTTGATGGCCGGTTAGGCCGATTTCGATTTTTTCCGTGGAGATACTTTTCTGAAGGACGTATTTCGCTATTTGGCGCGTGGGCCGCGATTGTGCGTCCGTATACCTCGTTAAGATTTTTTTATGTGTTGATCCTGGCGCTGGCGTTTCCCATGCTCGACATGCTGACCGCCTGGCTGTATGGCAATGGCCTGTCCCAGGCCGGTGTGCTGCGCGTTTTGAGGGACTTTTCCATTGCCGCCGTTGCCCTGCTGTGCCTGTGCACCGTACGTGTCCCGCGCCTGTTGGCGCTGCCCATAGTGCTTTATTTTGCCTTCGTCGCCCTTTATCTGGCGGTGGGTTTGGCCGAAGCCGTACCTGCCCGGATTGCGCTGCCGTCGGCAGGCACCTTGGTACTACCGGTGCTGTTGTTTTTGGCGGGGTATTACTGTTTACGTTTCGAGCGGGAATTACGCGTTGTCCTGTCGGTTTGGATATTGCTGGGGCTCGGTAGTACCGTCTTCGGTAGCTGGGAAATCGAGCATACCGAGTTTTGGATAGATACCGTACATTTGCCGGAGTATATGGTCGATGTGAAGAGGGTCGAGGTAGGCCTGGATCCGGAAACCCGGTTGCCCTGGAATTTTTTCAGGAATATGGAAAAGGAGCGCCGAGCGGCGGGGTTGTTGGCCGCGCCGCTGGCACAGGGAACCTTTCTGGCCGCCGTGTCGGTCATGGCGCTGGCGTTGCTTGCCCGCCGTTGGCGTTTAGCGGCCGTGTTGTTGACGGGAATGATGGGCTTCGGCATCTGGCAATCCGGTACGCGCGGAGCGATGATCGCGGAATGCATTGGCGTGCTCGGCGTGTTGGCGGCAAACAGCGGTTTGTTGCGCACGCGGCGCGGCATACGTTGGGCGGCGGCGGCCGTGCTGGGCGGTACCGCATTATGGCTGTTCTATCGGGCGATCGATAGCAGTTTGTCTGTTTACGACAGTTCAACCGTTGGTCACCGGGATGCGTTGTTAAGGAATCTCGAGGAGTTTTCCCGGGTGTGGTTGTTTGGCGAGGGCGTCGGCCGGCAGGGAGCGATTGCCGCGCAAAGTCGGGCAGCGGTCATCGGCGGCGGCGAAGGGGCCTTTTTCTCGATTGCATTTCAACTGGGATTGCCGGGCGCTTTAGTGTTCCTGTGGTTTTATATGAATTGCATCCGTTTGCTGGCGGCGGACGATGGCGGCGAGAGAGGATTGGCGTGGGCATCGGCGGTTTTGCTGGCCGCATTCTCTACCACTTTTGTGTCGTCGGATCATATCCTGACATTGTCGGGTATGGCCGCGCCATGGTTGATGGCCGGAGGAGCGCTTCGCGCCGCGCGCCTTTCCCGTTTGTCCGCATTAGCTCCGGAGCGCGATCGGCGGGTGCCGGTCGCGGATTGTCGTTAGGATAATATGCAAGACAACAATAAAGGATTTGTCATTGGCTGCTAATGTTCTTCAGGTTTACAACGATTTCGAGCCGGAAAAGGGCGGTGGCGGCGTGGCGCGGCATATCGCCGGGTTGGCGGAAATGCTGGCAACGCAGGGGATTCGGGTTCGGGTGGCGGCCAAGGTGGTCGATAGCGACGCGGGCGGCGGCGCCTATCGGGTTGAACGGGCGGGATGGCGCCGGTTTTGGCGTCATGTCGTCTGGGCCGATATTGTGCACGTCCACGGTGCGCGCAAGCCGTATGCCGCATTGGCGGCTGTCCTGGCGGTTCTGCTCGGGCGGCGGCTGATCTACACGCCGCATTGCTATTATGACGAAGATGGCGGGATGCTCAAGAAGCTGTCCAAGCGCTTGTGGGATGCGACGGGCGAACGTTGGCTGTTGCGGCAGAGCCATGCGGTAATTCTATTGTCCGCGCATTGGCTCCAATACTTGGCGGCGCGGCGGTTGCCTGTAACTCATCACGTGATTATTCCCAATTGCGTTCTCGGGCGCGATGTCGATGGCCGCCGCCTTCCTCGCGGCGGCAAGCTGCGGGGAACGCCCGCGCTACTGTCGGTGGGGCGCCTGGACCCGGTCAAGCGTCTTGACGATGCCGTCAGGGCGCTAACCTGTCCATCGCTTTCGGACGCGGTGTTGCATATTGTCGGCCGCGGTTCGGATAGAGAACGGTTGGCGGCATTGGCCGATGAGCTCGATGTCGGCGCGCGCGTACAATTTTACGGTTTTGCCGGGGATGCCGATGTGGCGCGGCTGGCCGCCGCCGCCGATGTTTTTGTCATGCCTTCCGCGGCGGAAGGCATGCCGACGGTGTTGATCGAGATGATTCTTATGGGTTTGCCCGTGGTCGCCAGCGATATTCCGGGCAACCGCGCCGTTCTCGATTTACTGGGTTTGGACGTGTTGTTTCCGTTGGGCGATGTGCCGCGCATGGCCGAGCGGATAACGGCGGCGGCCGCGATGCCGTTATCCGAGACGGTCGAACGCATTGCGCGGGATAACTTCACCTGGGAGCGTACCGCGCACCGTATTGCCGCCCTCTATCTGGAGCCCAAGCAAATGGAGGGGGCGGCGTGATGGAAAGCGGACGCATAGTCTTTCTGGGTTGCCCGCTGGACATGATCGCTCCCGGCGAAATGTTGGCGCGTGCCGCCATGGCTTTGGGCGGCCGGGGGCGGTTGCGTATCGAAGGCTTGAACGTAGCCAAGCTGGTCGAGGCGCGCGGCGATCCGGCGCTGATGGCGGCATTGCGCGAGGCGGAAATGGTGCATGTGGA
>NZ_JANIBK010000179.1 GCF_024505165.1 Methylomonas rivi | reverse complement strand
CGCATATCCATCCAAGCGAACTCCGGTAACGCCGCGAACAACAGCAAATCCCGGCCGTCCGGCGCCGATACCTTGCGGACTTCATCCGTATCGCCTTGCTGGCCGTACCAACCGCGGGCCTGGCTCAACAAGCCCGGCTCCACCGCGCGCCGCAGGATATCCGTTCCCTCTCTATCGACCGCATAGACCGGCGGCGCGGGTTTATTACGCTCGGCCTGTTGCGATAAAAACCGTCTTAGCGCCTGCTCGCCGCCGAACTGCAATACGTCGGCGGCGGCGCCGACAAACAAACCGGCACGATGATCGAGACGCGGCATGTCCTGTCCCCGGCGCTCCTGCTCCAGGGCTTGATGCCGCCACCAAACCGCCGTGCCCACGCCGGCACCGGCCGCCAACATCGCCAACCAGGAGGCAAAGAAAAATTTCCAGAATAACCGCCCCACGCTCACTCTCTAACCAGTTGGTAGCCCTTGCCGCGCACCGTTTGAATATAGGAACGCCCGTCGGCTTGCTGACCGAGTTTTTGCCGAATACTGCTCATGTGCACATCGATGCTGCGGTCGAAACGCGCCAGCGGCCGCCCCAGCGCTTTAGCGGAAAGTTCGTTTTTACTGACGACACTGCCCAGCTGGCAAGCTAATGCCAGCAACAATTCGAATTCGGTGCTGGTCAGCTCCAGCTCCCGCTCGAACCAGAAGGCCTTGCGCCTGTCGCTCCATATCGTTAACGGCCCGGCGTTTATCGGCCCGGCGTTTGCCGCCAATGTGCCCGCGGCCTCCGAGCGGCGCAAAATCGCCCGAATCCGCGCCACCAATTCCCGCGGCGTGCAGGGTTTGGGCACGTAATCGTCGGCGCCCGCTTCCAAGCCGATAATACGGTCGACATCGTCGCCCTTGGCCGTGAACATCAGCACCGGCAAACTACTTTGTTGGCGAATCCGCGCCAGTATCTGCGTACCCTTGATGTCCGGCAACATGATATCCAGCACGGCCAGGGCGAAATGGCCGGTTAACGCCAAACCCAGGCCAGTCAAACCGTCATGCGCGGTGGTGACCGAAAAGCCTTCCTGCTGCAGATATTCCGCGAATAACCCGGCCAGCTCTACGTCGTCGTCAATAATCAAAATGTGGTTCACGGCGGCACCCGAATAGTATTTGCAAGCATGATAGCGCTGCCCAAGCACGCAAGCAGCAGGTTTTACGTACATTTACACTGCAATAACAGCAATTTACCTTCATTCGGCGGATACTGAAGCCAGCAAGCAGCGCAAGGCTTTTTGCATTTTCATGATCCACCAGTGAGGATAAAACATGCGTAAATTGATATTAATGGCCGGCTTATTGCCGGTTTTTGTTTCCGCCAACCCGAGGATGCCGGGCGATTTCCCGCCGCATGGCGAATTCGGCAAGCCGCCCATGCATCATCCCATGCCGGAAGACGCGGACCGCCTGCCGCCGTTTTTACACGAGTTGGGCTTGAGCGAACAGCAACAAAGCGAAATCAAAAGTTTGCTTAAAGCCCATATGAACCTGATGGGCGAAACCCGGAAAAACGACCATGCCATCAAAATGCAATTGCATCAATTAAGCTACTCCGGCGCTTACTCGGAACAGCAAGCCACCGCCTTGATAGAACAAGTGCTGGCCGCGCACAAAACCCAGGCATTGCAACAAGCCCAACTCGACAACGCCATTTACAAAGTATTGACGGCCGAGCAACAAACAGCCGTGCAAGCCAAAATCAGTAAAATGTCCGCCGACAAACCGTTCTGATCCTGACTTGGGGCGGGAAGCCACCCGCCCCCTCTCTCGCAATGTCCCTTCCCCGGCGGATTACTCGTGCCGCAATGCCTCGATCGGATCCATTCGGGCCGCCTTACGGGCCGGGACATAGCCGAAAATAATCCCCACCGCGGCGGAAAAAGCGAAGGCCTCAGCCATAACCGGCAAATGCAATATCCACGGCACGCTTAACAGGGCCGCCAACAACTTGGACGCCGCCAGCGCCAATACGATGCCTATCAGGCCGCCCGTGGACGACAGTACCACCGCCTCCACCAGGAACTGCAACATGATCTCCCGCTCCAGCGCGCCTATCGCCAAGCGGATGCCGATCTCGCGGGTACGCTCGGTAACCGACACCAACATGATATTCATGATGCCGATGCCGCCCACCAACAGGCTTACCGCCGCCACCGCGCTCAATAAACCGGTCATCATCCGGGTGGTGCCGGACAACATGTTGGCGATTTCCTTCATATCCATCACATTAAAATTATCGTCCTCGCCGGCCGAAATATGCCGCCTGGCACGCAATAGCCGCTGCAACGCCAGCCTGACCGTTTCGGTATCGGCGCCGTCGCCGGCCGAAACCTGTATCATCCCGACGTCGTTATTGCCGGCAATCCGGCGTTGAAAGGTACGTAGCGGCACCACGACCAGATCGTCCTGGTCGGTGCCCATACTGGATTGGCCCTTGGCGGCCAATAAACCGATGACTTCGCAGGACAGTTTCTGCAGGCGGATGCGGGCTTCCAACGGGCTTTGCCGGCCGAACAATTTTTCCCGCACCGTCTCGCCTATCACGCACACCGCGGCGCCGGCGCGGGCTTCGCTGGCGGTGAATACCCGCCCCTCGGCGATTTGCCGGTTATTGACCGTAAAAAAATCCGCCGTGCTGCCGGTGACCGTGCTACCCCAGTTTTGGTCGGCGACAATCGCCGTCGACGAAGCGGAGGCTTGCGGCGCCACGCCCTGTATCTCCGGCACCTCGCGGATAATGGCTTCGGCATCGGCCAGCTGGAAGGCCGGCGCCGAGGCGCTTTGGCCCGGCCCCATGCGCTTGCCGCCGGTAATCATCAGCAAATTACTGCCCAAACTGGCGATTTGCTGGGTGACCTGTTGGGTGGCGCCGCTGCCCAGCGTCACTAGCACGATGACCGCCGCGACGCCGATAATAATGCCCAGCATGGTCAATATCGACCGCATCAAATTACGCTGTAATTCCCGGAACGCCAGTTTTAATGCCACGCCTATCACGAGCCGTTCCCCGTCGCCCGGTCGGTTTCGATCAGTCCGTCGCGAAAATGCACGATCCGTTTGGCATAGGCCGCCATGTCGGCTTCGTGGGTGACCATGACGACCGTGATGCCGTCCTTGCGGTTGAATTCGGTCAGCAAATCCATTACTTCCCGGCTGCGTTGGCTGTCCAGGTTGCCGGTCGGCTCGTCGGCCAATAACAGCAGCGGTTGGGTGACGATGGCCCGGGCGATCGCAACCCGTTGCTGTTGCCCCCCGGACAGTTCGTTGGGCATATGGTGCTCCCAACCGGTCAAGCCGACGGTTTCCAGTGCCCGCTTGGCCGCTGCCCGGCGTTCGCCGGCGCCTACCCCGCGATAAATCAGCGGCAGTTCGACGTTTTCCAGCGCGGAAGTCCGGTTCAACAAATTGAAACCCTGAAATATAAATCCCAGATAATGCCGGCGCAGCAAGGTGCGCTGATCACGCGTCAGCGCGCCGACGTCGACGTCCTCGAACAGATACTGCCCGGCGGTCGGCTGGTCCATGCAACCGAGAATATTCATGCAGGTGCTCTTGCCGGAACCGCTGGGCCCCATCACCGCCACGAAGTCCCCCTGTTCGATTTGCAGGCTGACGCCGCGCAAGGCATGCATGGCCGCTTCGCCGCTGCCGTAAGTCTTGCGCACCGCCCGCAGTTCCAATAACGGTTTCGCCGCGCTCATGGCTGCTTTCTCAGCGCGAAGACCAGCTCGCCGCCGGCCTCGATATCGCCGCCGGTGATTTCGGTCATGTTACCGTTCGTGGCGCCTTTATTGATGGTAATCGGGACCAAGCGGCCGTCGCGCAGGCGCCAGACTTGTTGGACTTTTCCTGTCGATACGGGGTTTTTATCCGCATCGGAACGCGGCGGACGCGGCAATAACGCAGCCAGAAAACCGCCGCCGGATTGTTTCGCCGGCTCGGCCGGCGGCGTAAACCGCAACACGCTGTTGGGCACCAGCAGCACATCTTTTTTATGTTCGACGGTGATCAGCGCGGTGGCCGTCATGCCGGGACGCAGGCTGAGCGACGAATTATCCACCCGCAGCACGGTTTTATAGGTCACCACGCCGTCCACGGTTTCCGAGCCGTAGCGCACCTGAATGATTTCGGCCGGAAAGTTGCGGTCCGGATAAGCGTCGACGCTGAACTGGGCCTGTTGGCCCGGCCGCACCAGTCCGACGTCCGCCTCGTCGACATCGACTTGCAGCTCCATTTGGGTCAAATCCTCCGCCAAGGTAAACAACACCGGGGCCTGAAATTGCGACGCCACGGTTTGCCCCGGCTCCACCGAACGCGCCAATACGATGCCGTTGATCGGCGATTTGACCACGGCCTTGGTCAGATCGGTCAGGTTGACGTTCAAGCTGCCTTGGGCCTGTTCGACACTGGCCTTGGCGGCCGCTTCGTCCGCATGGGCCCTGGCCAGCGTGGCCTTGGCGGCATCCAGATCGTATTGCGACGGCACCTTGCCGCCGCTCAATTCCAACACATTCAGCAATTTGGCCAGTTGCACTTCGGCTTCCTTAACGGTGGCTTGCACTTGCCGCACCTTGGCCTTGGCCGCTGCCAGCGCCGCCCGCGATTGCAGGGTTTGCGCCTCCAGCCGGGTGGTGTCCAGGCGCGCCAATACTTGACCGACCTTGACCCTATCGTTGTAATCGGCTTCCACGCTTTTAATGGTGCCGGACACTTCTATGCCGACTTCCACTTCCTTCAACGGCGCCAGCGTGCCGGTAGCGCTGACCGTCACGGACAGATCGCCGCGGCTTACGGTTTGGGTTTCGTAAACCACGGCCCGGCCGTTGCCGCCGCCGAACATCCACAAGCCTATGCCGATGGCCAGCGCGGCGGCGGCCCATCCCAGCCATTTTTTGAATGGCGCCGGCCGGCTACCGGCGTTAAGGCTTAACAACTCGTTGATCGAGGCCTTGTTTTCAGTCATGTTCGGTTTTCTCCCGGCTGTTTTCGGCCGCCCAACCGCCGCCCAGGGCTTTGTAGAGGCGGATGATATTGGAGGCGACTTCGGCGTCGCTGGCGGTCAGTTGCAATTCGGCGCTGAGCAACGAACGCTGTGCTTCCAGCACCCGCTGAAAATCGCTGATGCCGGCGTTGTATTGGGTTTGCGACAAACTCATGGCGCTGTGCCCGGCCTCGACCGCCGCGTTTAAGGCCGCGCGGCGCTCGGCTTCCCGCGTATAAGCGGTCAGGGCGTTTTCGACCTCTTTTAGCGCGGTCAACAAACTCGCTTCGTACAAACCCAACGCCTGTTCGGTCAAGGCATTTTGAATGCCGACGTTGGCGCTGATTCGGCCGAAATCCAATAGCACCAGCGCCGATTTGGCGGCCATTTGGAAGGCCTTGGCGGCGGCCGTATACAGATTGGCGTATGCCAACGATTCCACCCCGATAGAACCGCTCAACGTAAAGCTGGGATAGCGTTCGGCTTCCGCCGCGCCGACTTGCGCGGTTTGCGCCGCCAGCTTGCGTTCGGCGCGGCGCACGTCCGGCCGTTGCCGCAAAATATCGGCCGGAATTCCGACGGCTACCGTTGCGGCGGCTTGAGGAATCGGCGCGGAAGCGGATAATACCGTGAGCAAATCCGTGGGTTGCCGGCCCAACAACAACGCCAGATTGTGTTGGGCCTGTGCAACCGAACCGCGCAGACTGGGCAGGCTGGCGCGGGTGTTTTCCAGCGTCAACCCGGCCTGGTCGACATCCAGCTGGGTAGTCAGACCGGCCAGCCGCCGCCAACGGGTGATGTCGTAAGTCTCCTGCTGGGCAAGCAGATTGGTTTCGGTAATCGCCAACTGGTTCTGTTGTTTGCGCAGATCGACATAATTCAACGCCACTTCCGCGCACAAGCTGACCAGAACGTCGCGCAAATCCTCCTGGGCCGCCTGCTCGGTGGCTTCGGCCGCCTCCAGACCCCGGCGCAATTTGCCGAACAAATCCAGCTCCCAGCTGGCGTCCACCGCGTGCCTGAACAGCTCGTTGGTGTTGCCTATACCGGTGGTCCCGGCGCTGATGCCGGCGGCCTTGCTGCTGCCGGTTTGGCTGGCGGACATGGTCATGGACGAGGTCGGCAACAGGTTGGCGCCCGCTAAAGCACTACGAAAACGCGCTTCCAGCAGTCTGGCCTGGGCTTGATAAACATCGCGGTTACCGGTCTTGGCCTGCTCGATCAGATCGGCTAACAGCGGATCGTTAAATATTCGCCACCAAGTTGCCAACTCTTCGCCGGCAGCGTCGGCCGTAGCGCCACGCCAGGAGGCCGGCAGCGGGGTGTTCGGCGTTTGGTAATCCGGGCCGAGCACGCAGCCGGTCAGTAAACAGGCGGTGACGACGGAAACCCAAAGTGCACTGCTGCGCATGATACCCTCAGTTGGCGGTTAAATCGGCCACCGGCTTCAACCACGCCGGCGCATTTTGCTGTAGCCATAGCTCGGCAAAATTATCGTTTTTAACGATGCTATCGAAAAAAGCGGTCGATACGCTGAGAACGGCGGCAATCTGTTGGTGCGCGGCCGCGATTTCGGGCGAATCGTGCCGGTTCGGCCTTCCCCCCATGCCGCCCATGCCGTCGGGCGGACCGCC
>NZ_JANIBK010000178.1 GCF_024505165.1 Methylomonas rivi | reverse complement strand
CCCAACCAGGCGCTTCACCCGACGAAAACCGCATCGCGGTTTTCGTCGGGTGAGCTTGTCGTTAGGCACTATGTGCGGATTCCAGAACCTTTTGAACTATGGACGAAAACCTACTAAAAAAATACCTTGAATACGCCAACACAGAAGAGGCGCTTGCAGTTCTTTTTGTAAAGAAACATCTCATTAAAGCAAAAGGGCATTGGGTAGATATTGTCGATTACGACCGCTATGAGATGTCCGACCTGGATGATTTACATTTCCGATTCGTCGAAGGCGGCTTGTATAAGCGAAAAATACAACCTCGCTATCCATCGAAATCTGCATACACCATCAATGGAAAATTTAATGAACGCGAGTATTACTTGATGGCACGGGCCATAACGTGGGAAACCGCACACACGGACATCGAGCAACAGAAGTCAAAGAACATGGCAGCGACGAGATTCAAGATAACAGGCGTAAGCTACGATAAAAATCGAAACAATAAGAACTATTTTCGGGACGATGCTCCACCAGAGATAAAGGCTCTTGCAAAGAATCTTAACGACCGAACAAATCCACTGTGGGACAAGGCTGAGCAATACTTCAACGAACCGGAGTTTGTATATAAAATAAAACAGGTTCGCATCTTCAACCATAGTGTCTAATCCGTAAGGCGGAAGCCAGCAAGGCAGGCGTTCCGCCGAATGGAAGCTAAAAAGAGTTATAAAATATGCATTTTGAATGGGATCCGAAAAAAGCCACAGCAAACCGGCGCAAACATGGTGTTACCTTTGAAGAAGCAAGCAGTGCATTACGCGATGTATTTTCGGCTACTGCGCATGACCCTGACCATTCAGATGACGAGGAACGATTTATAACCTTTGGTGTTTCCTCCCAAGGACGGTTACTTACGGTGGCACATACTGATAGAGGTAATGCGATTCGCATCATTTCGGCACGACTGGCGACTAATATTGAGAGGCAAATTTATGAAGAAGGTTAAATCAGAGATGGCTGACGAACTCAGACCAGAATACAAACGATCAGATTTCGGTGAAATCGTGCGTGGCAAATATGCAAACCGGATCAAAGAAGAAACCAATATAGTGCTTCTTGAGCCTGATATTGCAGAAGCTTTTCCGAATGATGAAGCGGTAAACAAAGCACTTCGGTATTTGCTGGAAGTAGCAAAAACATCGACCAGCCTAACCCAACGCTCCAGCGGACTCCGCTAACGCTCCGCCGCTGAGCTTTTCGTTATGTTCTTAGTCGAGGTTGGCTAAATTGACGCAAATTGCTCCAGAGAAAATACGGTTCATCAAGCTCGGCGAAGGTGGCGAGTGGGAACAGTCATGCATACATGAGGGCACGCTCCGGTTGGGCTACCACAGCCCTCATCACCAAGACTCGTTGAATGGCAATTGGGATGCGGTTAGGCGATTTTGGTTAAATATTCGCAACGGCAATGAGGGGGCAGCAACGCGAGACATAAACCAGATACGGGACTTTTACGAACTCAAAGAAACAGACGTTTGGATTACTTTCTACAAGAAAAAACTATATTGGTGCCATGCCGCTAGTGATGTCATAGAGCTGACCGACCAGAGCCGAATCAGAAAGGTTATTGGTTCTTGGTCGTCAAAAGACATTAATGGCAAGGCACTACGGGTTGAGAACATAGATGGACGTGTAACAAAAGTTCAGATGTTTCGAGGAACAATCTGTTCCATTGACCTGCAGGACTATCTTGTAAGGAAAATAAATGGACTGGTCATTCCCGAAGTAGAAAAAACGAAGGACTCCCTTGAAACACTGCGGACTGACATTGAAGACCTAATCAAAGGGCTTTGGTGGCATGATTTCGAGTTGTTAATTGATCTGGTTTTCTCAAAAGCAGGATGGCAAAGATTCTCCGTTCTCGGGAAAACAGAAAAAGATATTGACCTCGACGTTTACTCTCCATCAACACAAAAAAGAGCGTTCGTGCAAATTAAATCAACAACTACACGCGCCGAAATTCAGTCCTATATCGAAACCTATCAGGAATACGAGCAGTTCAACGAAATGTATTTTGTGTACCACACGTGCCATGCTGACTTGTCCGACATTGAATCGCTTCATCCAAATGTTCATCTTTGGGGGTTAAAAAGACTTGCCGGGCTTGTCGTTAATGCGGGGTTGGCAGAATGGCTGATAAACAAACGAACATAGCCCGGCAGTCTACACGGACGCTGCGCGATAAAGCCGCGCAGGTCCGTAGGTCCGTAGGTCCGATTAGCGGCAGCGTAATCGGACGCATGTTTTAATCGAGTTATGTCTGTCTTTGATGTTTCGCTGCCGCGAAGCCTGATTTAACGCCGGTTCGCGGACCGGCCGCCGCGATACTTTCGCTACGAAAACCATCCGTGGTTTTCGCCCTGCGGGCCAGCCTATCGGCTGTTCAAATTCGCTCCCGGCGAATTTGTGCGTGGCCAAAAGAAAGTATCCAAAGACAAATCCGCCGGGAGCGGATTTGGACGCTCTCGGCGCACGAAGTGCGAGCGCCCGGATGGCGCGAGTCAGCAGGCCACCCCATGCCGCGTTGATCCTGCGCTCCTCGGGTTTGAACGGGGTTTTTCGAAGGGGCATCCAGCCCCTGCGAAAAACGCGCGGCTTCCCTGCCGCGCCCCTGTCGGGCAAATCCGCTCAAACCCTCCGGTGCTCGGCGCGGCATCAAGGGAGAAACCGTCCCGTTGGCTGTAGCAGTCAGAGGTGGAGCCGAAAAATTGAACAGCCTGGTAGGTCACGTTGCCGCAGTAGCGGTTACGTGACGTTCGATGCTAAGCCCGTTCCGATTAGAGAAGCGTAAGCGGAGGAATGAAAGCCTCATACGTGCGATTATGCTTTGCTAATCGCACCTACATCACGGCCAGCCGGGTAGGGTGGGCACGGTTTTTGTGTCCACGCGGTTGGAATGGCGGGCAAATATGCCGACCCTACATCCTCTAAAAGTCGCATAGGATGCCGCCGTTATGCGCATGGATCGCGACCTTTGCGCCTCGCATCGCTCGACGCAAGAATGCGATAAGGTGCGGCGCTATGGGATGCTGTCGTCAGGCGCATCGTTTGCGGAATCCTAAGCCCGCCTCAGTGCCGCATGCTGGTCGACAAATCCCACATCGGCAGAAAGATTCCCAGCGCCAGTACCAATACCATGATGCCGATGACGACGATCAGAACCGGTTCGATAGTGCCGGCCAGGTTTTTTAATTCCGCGTCGATTTCGCCTTCGTAAAAATCCGCCGCTTCCTGCAGCATCTCGGCGATATTGCCGGATTCCTCGCCGACCAGGATCATCTGTATCACCAGCGGCGGAAACAGGCCGATGCTGCGGGCCATGCGGCTGATGCTGTCGCCTTTTTCTATGCCTACCTGCATTTTATGCAGTTGCGAACCGATGAAATCGTTGCCGACCGCCTGGGCGACGATGGATATGCCTTGAATCAACGGCACGCCGGCGTTGAGTATCATGGCAAAGGAACGCGAGAAGCGTTCCATGGTGGCGCGTTCGATGATGCTGCCGATGACGGGGATTTTTAATAAGGCTTTATGCCACTGTAAACGCCCGGCCGCCGTGTCCAGGTATTTGTTGACCAGCAAGGCCGTAACCAGCAAGCCGCCGAGTAGATACGGCCAATAAGCGACGCTGAAGTCGGATACCGACATCAATAAGCGGGTTTGCCACGGTAATTGCGCGCCCATTTTGTCGAACACCCCCTTAAAAGCGGGTATGACGTAAATGTTTACGATGACTAGGGCAATGCCGATGGCAATTAACACCATGCTCGGATAACGCAGCGCCGACTTGATGCGGGACTGGGTTTCTTTTTCCCGTTCCAGATAATGGCCGATCTGCTGAAAAGCCTGTTCCAGGCCGCCGGTGGTTTCGCCGACATTGACGATGCTGACCAGCAGAATCGGAAAAATCTTGCGGTATTGCGCCATAGCCTGGGACAGGCTTTGGCCGGATTCCAGTTTGCGGCTAATGCCGGCCAAGGCTTGTTTCAGGGCGATGTTACGGCAGCTGTCGGCCAGACTGGTTATGGCCCGCATCAAGGGCACGCCGGCTTTGGTCAGGCTGTACATTTGCCGGCTGAACAAAATCAGGTCGTTGATGCCGAGTTGTTGGGCGGCGCGCCAATCTAAAAATTGTTGAATCATGGCGCCTTGTTGCACCGCCGCCTCGATGCTGATAGGGGTCAAGCCTCGGCTAAGCAAGGTTTGCGCAACCGATTTGCTGCTGTCCGCTTCCACGGTGTTGCTGACCAGTTTGCCGGCACCGTTACGGGCTTTATAGGTGAACAACGGCATCTTACACTTCCGAGATGCGCATGACTTCGTGCAACGTGGTCGCGCCTTGTTTGACCAGTTCCAGCGCTTGTTCGGTGAAGGTTTTAAACCCGGGGGTGGCGCGGGCGGCGGCGATAAACCCCGCCGAATCGTTGCGCCGCAACGCGTCCAGGGTTTCATGGCGCATTTCCAGCAATTCGTATACGCCCACTCGGCCCCGGTAGCCGATGTGGTTGCAATGCTGGCAGCCGGCGCCTTTTTTAAAGGCTATCTCGGACGCGCGCAAGCCGAAGCTTTGTTCCAGCCAGATGGTCTGGTCTTCTTTGATGGCAACGGTTTCGGCGCAGCGGTCGCAGATTTTACGCACCAGACGTTGCGCCACGATGACTTTCAGCGAGCTGGCCAGAATATAGCCTTCTATGCCCATGTCCAGCAGACGGGTGGCGGTTTCCACCGCGCCGTTGGTATGCAGGGTCGAGAACACCAAATGCCCGGTGATGGAGGCGCGCACGGCGATTTCGGCGGTTTCCCGATCGCGGATCTCGCCGACCAGAATCACGTCCGGGTCTTGCCGCAAGGCCGAGCGCAATACGCTGGCGAAGCTGAGACCGATTTTTTCGTTGATTTGCGCCTGATTGACGCGCGGCAGGCTGTATTCCACCGGGTCCTCGGCGGTGATGATCTTGGTTTGCGGGAAATTGACCGCCGACAGCGCCGCGTAGAGGGTGGTGGTCTTGCCGCTGCCGGTGGGGCCGGTGACCAGAATCAAGCCGTGCGGATTACGGATATGCGCTTTAAAGCGGGTCAACAATTCCGCCGGCATACCCAGCAATTCCAAATCCAGCAAGCCCTTGGACTGGTCGAGTATCCGCATCACGATGGATTCGCCGTTTTGGATCGGCAACGTCGACAAGCGGACATCCAGATTTTTGTTTTTGATCCGGATCGAAAAGCGGCCGTCCTGCGGCAGCCGCTTTTCGGAAATGTTCAGCCCGCACATCAGTTTTAAACGCACCACCAGGGCCGGGGCGATATTGATGCTGTCCAGCACCTGTTCGTTTAAGACGCCGTCGATACGCTGGCGGATGCGCAGCACTTTCTCGTCCGGTTCGATGTGAATGTCGGAGGCGCTGGTTTGCACGGCGTCTTCGAAAATCGATTGCAGCAATTTAACCACCGGCGCATCGCTGATTTCCACATTGGATAGCAGGTTGTTGAAATCGAAGTTGTGTTCCGACAGTTCGTCGCTTAATTGCTCGGCCAGATTGCTGATTTCCTCGGTGCGCCGGTAGGCCTGGTCTATGGCGGTGAGCAAGTCCGATTCCCGCACCACGGCCTGGCGGATGCGTTTTTTCAGCACCCGGCTGATTTCGTCCAGCCCCATCAGGTCGGTGGGGTCGGCCATGGCCAATAAAATATCGTGCGGATTGCTTTCCAGCAGCATGACCCGGAAGCGGCGGGCCAGGTTTTCCGGCAGTTCCTTGCAGACTTCCGGCTTGCGCTTGTACTGGGCAATGTCCAAAAACGGAATTTGCAGCTGGCGGGAGAGGAAATTCAGCAAGTCCGTTTCGCTGATGTAATTCAGGTCGATCAGGGTACGGCCCAGTTTGCGGCCGGTTTTTTTCTGTTCGCTCAGCGCATTGATCAGTTGGTCGTGGCTGATGATGCGGTTTTGTACCAGCAGGTCGCCGATGCGGATTTTTCTTTGCGGTTCCATAAATTTTAATGGGTCAGGGCATTGAGGCGCTGATTAATATAGTCGACAACCCGCGGGGCGAGAGCGTTTTTATCCAGTGCTTGCCGGTAGGCCTGCACCGCGCCGGCCGGTTGCTGCAATTTGTCGCTGCAAATACCCAGCCCCAGCCAGTTTTCGGCTTTTTCGGGCTGAAGGCGGGCGAGTTTTTGGTACACGGGCAAGGCTTTCGCGAATTGCTGCTGCTGTTGATAGGCGGCGGCCAGCAAGGCCAGATAATGCAAATCGTTCACGGCGTAGTCGTCGACTTGCTCCAGGCTGGCGATGGCGGCCGGAAAGTTTTTTTGCTGAATGTGATAATGGGCCAGGGTGGTAATAAATTTCAGGTTGTCCGGAAACAGGGCCAGACTTTCGTCCAAAAAATGCTTCAATTCCAAGGATGCAGGCTCGCGCGCCAGGATACCGAGCAATTTATGCCGCGCCGGTAAATGGCGGGGGTCCTGTTGCAATGCCTCGCGCAAATATTCCTGTTGCATCAAGCGCGACGCGCTGTTTTCCGCTTGGCGAAACAAGGTTTCGGCCCGCTGCGGCGGTTTTGCCGGCTGATTGCGGCCAGGTTTGGCCGGCCTTGCCGCGGCGGTCTGGCTGGGTTTGGAAGCTGTTTGGGTCGGCGTTGGCTGGTCAGG
>NZ_JANIBK010000177.1 GCF_024505165.1 Methylomonas rivi | reverse complement strand
GATTCCCAGCAGCAGGGCGGCCGCGGCACTGTAAGCGGCCGGTTTGCGCCAGACCGCCGGCCCGGCCTTCGGCCGATAGCGCAAAGCCTCGTCGCGAGCTGGAAAGGACGCCCCCTTGAATTGTTCCAGCCAGGCCCATTGCGCTTCGGCTTGCCGATATGCCTGTCGATGGCTGGGGTTCGCCGCCAGCCAGTCGGAAAAAGTTCGTTGTAACTCGCCATCGTTCGGCGCTTCGCGCACGCGCAGCAGCCAGGCTATCGCTTGGTCCAACAAGGCTTGATTACAAGGCGAAGAATCGGGCACGCGGGTTTCTGTTGACTGGGTTAAGGTGTGGGGCAGTTTAGCTGACATTGTTATAGACGGCTAATATTCCGATTACAGCCAATCCCGATCACGCACAGCGGCCAGCCGGGCGCTGATGTGCTGCATGGCCAGCATCACATAGCGTTCGGAGCAACGTACCGAAATCCCCAGCCGGGCGGCAATTTCCGCGTGCGAACAACCTTCGATTCGATACAGCACAAAGGCGTGGCGGCGCAACGCCGGCAGTTCCTCCAGCCAGCTGTTGAATTGTTCCAGTTGTTGCCGGGTTTGCCAGTATTGCTCCGGCGATACCTGCCGGTCGGCGATCTGTTCGATGTCGGCGTCCGGCTCGTCGTAACGTTCCCGGGTTTCGCGGCGGCGGTGGCGGTCCACGGTCAGGTTGGCGGCGGTTTGAAACAAAAACGCCCGATGATTCTGTATGGTTTCGGGCTCGGGATATTGCGAAAGCCGTAAAAAGGCTTCCTGCACAATATCGGCCACATCCTGCTCCCTGGGCCAGCGGCCGCGCAGGAAGGCGCTGATTTCATGGGCGTGCCGCAGAAACAGCGTGTGCAGAAATCCCGGCGAGTGGTTGGACATGGAAGACGATGAGTTTCAGCGGCTAAAGAGGCTATTACAGCAATAACCGAGCCAAATACCGGCGCGGCCGTCGGTGACCGGGCATTATCGCGGCTCGTGGCTAAGGCGGCGGCCTTCGATGCCGCCAATAGGCGTTCTCTTGCTGGAAGGCGGGAACCAAGAGTGGTTGAATTGCGCGATATGACCTATCGGGCGCTCGCTATTGCGGCAAATGGCGCGGCCCGGGCCGATCCCGGATTTCGTGCCGCTTCACCCAAGCTACATTGCTGAATATAAGTGAAACAGTGCGTGGGTTGGGAGGTGGCGACAAGAACCCCCCAACCGTTCAGCCGCCGGCCAACCGCGAAAACGAGGCAATTAGCCGACAATACGGCCAATGATAGGCAAAGGCCAAACCGATCAAGCATGTTGGGGTTCGTTGCCTTGCCGCCCTACAAACCCGACGTACGGGGTTTGGCGCGTTTGGCGCGGCGTTTTTGCAGCCAGCGGATGACGCCGGTGACGAACAAAACCGGGCAGGCCAAGCCGGTGATGAACACCAGAATCCGTCCGGTCATGCCGAAGGCTTGGCCGGAATGCAAGGGCCATTGCCAATGGGTGAAGATTTCGCCAGCGGTTGCGGTCGGCAAGCTGGGGTCGTCCAGGTCGAGAATTTTACCCGAGTAACGGTCGATCACCGTGCAGCGGCGTTGCAACAGACTGCCCGGCGCATCGATGCCGTCCTGGCAAACCGTATAGGTCTGGGTCGGATTCGGCGCGCCGTATATCCAGTGTGGCCGACCTTGCGGGTATTGTTCCATTGCAATCGCCACCGCTTGATCCATACCGATGGCCTGCGCGTTTTGAGCCGGCGGCGTGGACTGAAACCAGTAACGGTAGGTCACCGGCGAAAATAACTCCAGCACCGGCACCACGTTATGCGGCAACACCATGTAAATGCCGGAGAACAGCACCGGCAGCATCACCAGCGCCGTGTAAAAACCGCTGATTTTATGCAGGTCGTAGTTGAGGCGCACCGGACCGGAACCGGCTTTGAAGAATAAAGCTTGCCGCCAGTTTCCGGTCAAGGGCCACCAGACGATCAGGCCGGTTAAGGTAGAAATGATCAATAATGTCGCGGACACGCCGACCACCAAATCGCCGATTTCCGGCGGCATCAGTAAATCGTAGTGCAGTTCGAATATTAAATTGATAAATGTGGCCGGCAACCAATCATGTGACCGCTTCGCCAACAGCTTGCCGGTTGCCTTGGCAGTGTAGGGATTAACGCCAACCAGCCAACTTTCCTCTCCGTCCGCGACCGGCAACACGAAATTGAGTTTGACGGCTGCATTAGCGTTGCGCGGATAGGTCGCGAAATGATGCTTGGCTTGGGGCTGCATCGCCGCTTTACCGGCGGCAAAGATGTCCGCCAGCGGCCGGTATTGACCTTCCATCGGACGTTCAACCGTCAGCAAATCCGGATGCAACCATTCGTTGAGTTCGGCATGAAACACCAGGATGCTGCCGGTGATGCCATAAATCGACAACAAGAAGCCAAGTATCAGTCCGAGCCAGAGATGCACCTGCAGCCAAAGTTTGCGGCGGGTTTTTAATCGAACCAAACTCCCGCTTGTTGATTCTGTACGCGACGTCGTTACGGTTCCAATGATTTCGCTACTCATAATTACCAAGAAAAATCGTAGGTCACGTTGCCGTGTTAGCGGTTACGTGACCTATCAATGCCCAAAAAGTCAGGGAACGCTGCGCGCACCCTGACCTACGTAACTACGCGGGCTGGATTAATATTCCAATCTAATCGAACCCATTGCAAACAACGGACTGCCCGGATAAACGCCTAAACGCGGCGACAGGTTTAAATTGGGGTCGGTCGATTCGTAATAGGTTTTGTCCAACAAGTTGCGGATGTTAAATTGCGCGGTCAATTTGGAATCGCCCACTTTCCATTGGTAAGCCGTAAAGGCGTCGAGGCGCACATAACCCGGCAGTTGAAAAGAGCCTTCGTTATCGCCTTCCTGCTGCCCGGCCGCATAGGCACCGATGCCGAAACTCAAACCTCTGAATAGTTCATTCCGTTTAATATCGTATTTCAGCCAAAGACTGCCCGCATGCTCGGGCACATTGGGCATGCGTTTACCTTCATAACCATTCAATTGACCATTCAGAGTCCGGTTATCGGCAATAATTCGCGCATCGGTATACGCATAATTACCGATCAGGCTCAATTCTTCGCTAAGTTGTCCGGCAACATCCAGCTCAATGCCTTGGCTTCTTTGTTTGCCGAGCGCCACGCTATCGTTCGGATCCGGCGTAGTCAGATCGGGGGTTAACAGGTTTTCTTTGCTTAGGTGATAATAGGCGACGGTGGTAGACAGGCGTTTATCAAACCACTCGGTTTTGAAACCCGTCTCGAATTGCTCGCCAATTTGCGGGTCGAAGGACGCGCCCGTGGAAGATATGCCATTATTCGCCCCAAACGATGTGGTCCAGTTTCCGTATACGCTTAACCAATCCAATGGCTGGTAAAGAATACCTACCCGGGGGCTAAAACCAGCGTCTTTTCGCAAAATGCTTGGGGATGAATTTTCCACCGCCTCGTTGGCCGCAGCGAAAGACTCCCTGTAAGCCCTGCCGGTCTCGGTCCAGTCGTAACGGCCGCCGCCCAGGATATGCACTTTATCCCACAGAATAATATGATCCTGGAAATAAGCGCCGTGCCATTCGTCTTTAAAAACTGAAAAATTGCTACCGCTATCGAACGATTCAGTAGTCGAAACTGCGTTACCAAACACGCTCGGTTCGATTCCGTAACTCGGGCCTGGGTTATAGATATTGATGTTTAACGCCGCATTAGCCGTATCGTAAAAACCTTGCGTGTGATATTTCGTAAACGATCTTAAATAATCGTATCCCACTAATATTTCGTGCTTAGTAACGCCCAGTTGAAACTTGCCGGTCAAATCGAGATTGGTGGCATACGATTCCGTGTCCTGACTCTGAAAAAAAACATTGCGTTGCAGGTCTCCGGTCGCTTCATTCAACGCATTTCCGAACGCAGGTGCCGGGTTGATGAATGTTTCTTCGGAGTTTGTACGCTGCATCAAAAAACGGTTGTGGATTACCCACGAGTCATTGAGCCGATGCGTCAATTCGGTATTCAAATTGACTTTTGAAGCATGATCCACCGGGTCGTTGGGATCGCTGAAAGTCCGGCTGATCGGGATGGAGGCCGGACGCGTGCCGACTACCGGAATACCGAAGTCAGCTTGATAATCCTGATCGATACCTTCCACTTCGACGGTAAAATCCGTGGCATCGGTAGGCCGCCAGGTGATACTGCCGTCGGCCATGGTGCGGTCTTTAAAAACAAAGTCGCGGAAAGAATTACTGCTCAGGTGTGAGCCGTTGAATCGATACAGCAGTTCGCCGTCTTTAGTCACCGGTCCGGTGGCATCCCACTGGGTACGATAGAAATTGTACGAGCCGAACTGTTGCTCCACGGAGTAATACGGCGTATCAAGCGGTTTTTTTGTGCTCAGGTTGATCAAGCCGCCGGGTTCGATGCGGCCGAATAAAATGGAAGCCGGGCCTTTCAATACTTCCATGCGTTCAAGATTTGCCGTATCAAAGAAACTGGGAAAGTTGGCATTTGTACCGTTGGCAACCAAGCCGTTTCGAAAAAATTTGGGTTGTCTAAAACCTCTAATCAGAAATCCGACATCATTTCCCAAGGTAGGCTGAGGTCTTACGCTGCTGACATTTTCCAACGCATCCTTAATAGTCACGGATTTTTGATCGTTCATCACGGCTCTTGGTACCACTTGAATCGACATGGGGGTTTCCATGATCGGCGTATCGGTCTTGGTGGCGGTTCTGGCGCTCGCGCGGTTGTAGTTGGGATTGTACGGATCGCTGTCGGCATAGCCGGATTTTCCCGTCACCGTCACCGCCGGCATGAGGGTACTGGATTGAGGTTCCACCACCGCTATTTTTTCCAGCGTGACGGTGTTGCCGCTGTTGAATCGGTAACCAATTCCCGATCCCGCCAGCAACCGCTTCAAGGCGCCTTCCACCGAATATCGGCCGCTAACGCCCGGCGAGCTGATGCCCTTGACCATCTCCGAGTTATAAACAAATTGTACGCCGGACTGTTCGGCCAACGCGCTTAGCGCGGAATACAAAGGCTGGGGGGCGATGTCGAAGCCGCGGTCGGTGCTGGCGGCCGGAGTTTCGGCGTGTGTGCCGGAGGGTGCGGCAAGTGCCAGCCAGCCCAGGCAAAGCGGCAGTAGGCCTATGGCGGCCGAGTGCTTTGCACGGGTTTTAACCGTTCGGCTTGGGGTTCCATTTTTTCTCATGTGTTGTCCTCGGTTGAAGTATTCAAGCAGAGAACGGTTGGCGGGCGGGGTAGCCGTACTATTAACGCTGCGGCAAATTGTCGCGGTTGTGTTTGGAGGGGTTTAGTTCAGATTGGAACCAGTTATGAACCGTTAGATTTTGAAAGCCGGCAAAATCAGGCGTATTGCGGGTAACCAAGATTAGATTATTCACTGCCGCAATCGCGGCAATCTCGCCATCGGCATAAGCGCAAGCTTGTCCATTAGGCCGGCATCAGGCTCCAGGCGCGCCGGTTCCGAGAGAATGTTGCTATCCAACAAGTAGATTATTCTGCCCATGAAAAATCCCGGCAACTGTCCTTGTCGCGTAACTCATCCAGTTCGGCATCGTTAAAGCCAATGTTTATCCGCCCGTCGCGTTGCTCGCGCCAGTTCATAATGGCCTGATACAGTTTTTTGTTCGGCTGGATGAGTTTTTGATAGTAGGCTTGCGACAGGATAACGGCAACGGCCTTGCCGTAGCGGGTTAATTGAATGGGCTCATTGCCGTCGAGTTGAGCGATTAGTTGCGACAGATTATTTTTGGCGTCGGCGATAGTGCTGGTTTTCATAAGGCCGTCCGATAGTTATGGCTAAGATGCTGGCTATCATAGACTTGTCGTTGGTAAATGACTACGAGTCAACCGGACGAATTTCCTGGCTCAAGAGCGCAAAAACACCCACGGCCCGGCGTGAATGACCTGGATAGGCAACGTTTGTTGCAAAGCCTCCAGCCAAGCGTCTATGTGTTGAATATCGATGGCGGCGTTGACTTCCCGTTCGCCCAATTCAGGGTCCAGCAAGCGGATTTGGCTGCGCCGGTAGCGGTTGATTTCCGCAACCACTTGCTTCAACGGCACGAAGTTCATCAACAAACGCCCGCGGCGCCAGGCGTCGGTGTTGCTTAGGTCTACCGCGCGCGGCACGTCAAGCGTTTCGGCGTCGAACGCCAACTGTTGACCGGGTTGCAGTACCGCGCTGTCGATTTGGACGCCGCGCGCGGACGGACGGCTGGTCCGCACCGTGCCTTGCTGAAGTGTAACCGCGCCGGTTTCGCCGTCGTAACGGACGATAAACCGGGTGCCCAACGCTTCCGTGGTTACGGAACCCGCCGTCACGCGAAACGGCCGGCTGGGGTCATGCGCCACCTCGAACTCGGCTTCGCCGTGTAATAGTGCCACGCGGCGCTCGTCCGCGCCTATCGTTACATCAACAGCGGTATCGGTATTCAGGTACGCGATACTGCCGTCGGCCAGCTTGATCGCAGTCTGTTCGCCAATCCGGGTGCGATAATCGGCCAACGGGTGTTGCAGATAATCCGGGTAAAAACCGGTCATGACCGCCAACAGCAACGACGCGGCGGCGGCCAGATTCAGTCCGCGCCTTAGCAGGCCTGTGCGCCGCTGTCTGGCGGCAATGGCTTG
>NZ_JANIBK010000176.1 GCF_024505165.1 Methylomonas rivi | reverse complement strand
GCTCGGCAACCTGGTCGGCCTGCTGTTCGTGGGCGTCGCCGGGCTGGCTGACTTTCATTTTGGCTTGCAGATAGCCGGGCGCCTGTTTGTCCGCCGCCCGTGCCAGCGGTTTTTCCGGCGCGGGTTTGGCGGCTTTATTCAGGGTTTGCGGTTTACGTTTCAAACGTGGCGCGTTGTCCATCATGCCCTCCTAAAGCGATCCAGCTGCGGCGGCAATTGCCGGCCCAGCTTTTGATATTCCCAGGCCAAGGCCTGTAATACGGCGGCCTTGCCGAGTTTGTCGTCATTCACTACCGCCGCGTTCAACACCGCATTGCGGATATAGCCGCCCGGCAATTCGCAATGTTGGGCCAACAGTTGCACAAATTCGTCGCCCGGGCCGCGGGACCCGAAATGGCTGAGCCAAAGCCGCCGGCGCTGTTCGATATCAGGCAACGGAAATTCCAGCACCGCGTCCAGCCGCCGCATAAAGGCTTTATCGATACGCGCCTGACTGTTGCTGGTCAAAATAATGATGCCGGGATGGTGTTCGATGCGGGTTAACAGAAAATTGGTCAGCATGTTGGCGAAGCGTTCGCTGACCTCGCCGCCGTCGCTGCGTTTGCCGAACAGGGCATCGGCTTCGTCCAGCAACAGCACCACGTCGTGGTCGGCGGCCTGATCCAGCATCAGGCTGAGGTTTTTCTCGGTTTCGCCGATGTATTTATTCATAACGGCGGCCAAATCCACCCGGTACAAGGGCGCCGAAAGGCAGGAAGCCAGATAACTCGCCGCCAGGGTTTTGCCGGTGCCGCTTTCGCCTATGAACAGGGCCCGCACGCCCAGGTTTTCCGCCGGGTCGAAGGTGGGACCCAGGCCCCGGCTCATGGACTCCCGCCGCCGGCAGCGCAAACTTAAATGCTGTAATTGTTGATTCAAAGCGTCCGGCAGGATCAGCATGTCGGCATTCACCCGCCGCTCCACCGGTTGGGCCAGCAGTCGCAGTTGGTCGGCGCTTTGCGAAAAACGCGCCTGCAACAGATGCTTGTCTTGCAGGGTTTCCCGGTTTTGTAGGGCCCGCAGTTGCGCTTGTTCGGCGATGGCGACCATGGCCGGGGCGGATAATTGCGCGGTTTCGGCAATGGCGGCGCTATCGAAACCGGGCAACAAGGTTTGCCACAAGGCCTGTCTTTGCGGATGCGCCAAGGCACTGACGGTCAGCTCTGCGATTCCCGCCGCATCGACGCTGCCGTCGCGGCCCAGGATCACGGCAACCGGCAAATCCAGCAAGGCGTCGGGCAACGTCAAGCGCTCCCCCGGCCCCAGTTGCGGCTTCAGTATCGGCAGCCAGCGGCCGTAGCGCGCCAACAGGCCCAGTTGCCGGTCTTGATAAACGCCGGCATCGATGACGACTGCCTGCAAACCCAGGTTTTGCGCCAATCGGCCGGCCAGCAACAGGCAGTTTTGCGGTTCGCCGCGCAATACCACGGCGGCGATACGTTTTTGCGCCAGCAACAGCGCCAATTGCTCGCTGCTTTGCAACAGTTCGGGCGGCAACAGCGTGGTTTTCGGAACCGCCACGGGCCGGCAGCCGCTCCATTGCATGGTTTTGCCGTTCAGCAACTGCCAAAGTTGCGGCGCCATTTTCAAGCGCCGCAACGGCAACGGCTCGTCCCCTTCCAATTGCAAAAAACCGTTTTTCAGCAAGACATGCTGATATAAATCCACCGGCGTATATTCCTGCCGAAACAGGGTTCGGCACACGGCGCCGATCAGGTGCAATTCCGGCCGCGGCTGCTGCGGCTGTTGCAATAAACCGATCAATAAGGCGGCCTGATGATGGCTTTCCACCACACCGCATAAGCTCAGCAGGAAAAAATCGGCCGCATTCAAACCGAAATCGCGCGCCACCTGGCCTAAATTACCCGACAAGCGGGGAAGATGGTTATCCAGACTCTCGACCAGCTCCAGCCAACCGCGGTCGGGCTGTTGCAGAATGCGTTGCAATTGTTGGGTGGCGTTCAGTTCCTGAACCAGCTCCGGCGTCTGCGGCATGTGCATGTCGGCGAAGATGGCCAGAGCGGTTAACACCAGGTTTTCCGCCAATTCCTGGCCCGCATGTATCATCACCCTGGGCGGCATGGAGTGCGTCATGACGAGACCCTCAGACAAGCGGCGACGCGCCGTAATGAAATTTAACCACTTTGCCCAGCCAGGGCAGCCAGCCCGGATCGATATCCAAACCCACCCGCCGCACGTCCAGATTCACACTATCCAGCGCGTAAAACGCATCGACGTGACAAGCGTCCGTTTCTATCTGCGCCGGCACGGCGAAAATATCCCGATTAAACAAGGCCGCACCGTAACGCTGGCGACCCCATTGCAACAAGTCCTGCATTTGCGGCATGGCAGGCAATTGCCGCAACTGTTCGGGCTGGTCATAGCCGCAGAAAAAGGCGAATAAATTTTCAACGCCGGGTTCGGGCTGCCATTCCATGGCGACTGCCAACCGCCATAGCCAACCCCAGGCAGAGGGGAAATCGCGGGTCACGGGTTCGGACAGCAAGGCGTCCTGTACCCGAGGCAAGTTGAGAAAATTCAACAGATAGAAAACTCCGCCCTGTTGGGTCGACAGGCGACTGGGGTAAGTCCAATCGCCAGCTGAAACGGCATCCGGCCTGATGGTTGGCGGCGAGACTGTAATCGTTCGATCGGCAACGAAGCCGGACACGGTTTGCGCTTTCAAGTCTAAAACCGCTTCTGCCGCGCTAACCGGATTTTTTTGTTCGGTTTGATTCGATTGCAGTTCCGCTTTAGCGCTATGGCTGCGTTTGATCTTGTCCGCTGACATGACAGACTTAGCAATATCGGTATCGGCAATGGCCGTGTCTATGGTATTTGCCGGTTGGTTAGCAAAAAAACTCGAACCCTCGATACGTGCGGTTTGCCCGGTCCCGCCGGCACGCCCGGTATGATAGCTAGGGTAGGACTGAGAGGACGCTAACATCAGCAATTGCCGTAAAACCGCCCGGTACACTGGCAGCATCTCGGCCGCTTGCCGTTTTAAGGGTTGCCATTCGCGTACCGCAATCAGCGCGGCCAATTGCATTACGCCTACCGGTGGATCCGTCCCTGCCAGCGCCGCTTGCCAGGGCGCCAGCCAGCGTGGCGGCGGTTGCGGTTGATCTCGAGTATCGGCGGGCGACATGTCGCATTGCTTCAGTTCATCCCATTGCGGGCATACCACCCGGCATAATTGCTCCGCCAGTGTGTCGGTCAATTGCAGGCAAAACCAGCGTAATTGCCCGTGCGCGGCCAATTGGTCGATCAGCGCCGGAATCAAATGCTGTTGCTGACGCCAACAGCTAGGTAAGGCGGTTTCGATGGGCAGGTCGAACAGGTCGCCCCATTGTCGCCAATACCAGCGGCGTTTTTTTTGCAGCAAGTCGCGGCTTAGACAGGCCAGCAACTCGGCATAATCGGCAAAATATACGGCTTGCTGCCGGTCCGCGTCGTCGCGCCAACCCGACACGGCGGCATGCCGCAAGGCTTGCACCTGTTCCGCCAGACTGATTGCCAGCTGGCCGGCGGGTTTGACGGCATGCAAATGCCGGATAAACAGATATTCCCGCTCCCGCAAAGACGGCCATGCCACCCGGTCCAGGTCGGCGATCACCCATTGGCGCTGACTTTCCCGCCCCTTGAAATGCAGGCGGTCGATATGAATCGCATTCACTTCACGACTGCCCGGCCCATGGCGAGCTTACCGCTGACGCTCAGGCCTTCCCGTACCGTGATCGGCTGATAAACCTGCATCAGCGTGGCCACGGTGCCGTTTTGGTCGTGATCGTCGACCCGCAGCATACCGACCACTTGCCTTTGCGCATCCAGCAATTGCAAAGCCTGCCCCGGCAGGGCCGCCCGGTTCAGGTTCAAGCGCAGCAATTCGCCGGGCCGGAACACACCCGGCAGGGTCTTTAAGTTGCCGTGCAAAATCTGTTCGGGATCGTCGGAGGCGGCGACCAGCAGGCAGGCGCTAAGCAAATGGGTGATGGCA
Organism: Methylomonas rivi; assembly: GCF_024505165.1. Classification (GTDB taxonomy): domain Bacteria; phylum Pseudomonadota; class Gammaproteobacteria; order Methylococcales; family Methylomonadaceae; genus Methylomonas; species Methylomonas rivi. The sequence goes on along the minus strand of NZ_JANIBK010000176.1, from coordinate 2,669 downwards.
GTGCGGCTGTTGTCGCCGGCGTTGTCGGCCAACTGCCGGTAAAACCAGTTCACCAAGTCTGCCACGGTACGCACCCGGCTCATGTCGTTTTTTTCGACGTCGGCCAAATTTGGCCAACGTTCCGGCTGGTCGATGGGCAGCTTTCGATCTTCGACCAGTTGGGCCCAACGGAAGCGGATCGACGCCGGTACACCGGACAATTCATGCAACAAGCAGCCGGCGGCCTGGGTGAGTTGCAGCTGCAAGGTCTGAGCCTTGCCGCTCAATAAGCCGCGCGCACCGTTCAAGACGTCTTCCAGCGACAACACCGCATGCGCGCTGCTGAATTGCTGTTGCAGCGATGCGGATTGCAGCACGGTTGTGCCGGCGAACACCGATAATACCTGGGTGTTGACTTGCAGCAAGGGCATCAGCCGCACGCCGGTCTGACTGGTAGCGGGCAGGCTGCGATTGACTTTACTGCTCAAGCGTTGCCGGCGCAGATCCAGCAGTTGGATTTGCCGCAAACGGCTGGGTAGCAAATGCGCATCGTTTTGAAAATTGCGCCAGTCGGCCAGCGGAATATCCAGCACCGTATCCATGAACGGGGTTAAATCGTCCGGCAACTCGGCATCGGTATCAGCACAGCCCGGCACCACATCGCCGGCGGCTTGGCTGCGTAAAGCCAGGGCGTCCGGCAACAAGCGGCCGGCGGCGGTTTCCCGTACTCTGACGTAATACAGGCCGGAATAGTTTTCCAGAATCTTGCGCCGGGCCTGAAAACGGCTCTCCACTTGTTGCCAATCGTCCCTCACCAGCCGCTGCGCCAGCGCGTAATCGCCGGCATCTTCCAGACGGGTGCGGTTCAAACTGTCCAATTGCCGGCGGGCTTCGGTGATTTGCAGCGCCAGTTGTTGTTTTTCGTCGCGTAAATTCAGCAGCCGCTTCAAAACCGCGCGTTGCAATAACAGCAATTGGCTATGCAGGTTGCCGATGGTTTGGGTTTCCTTCAGCAATAGCCGCCCGCTGTGAAACAACAGCGACGAGTCGTCCTTCAAGGCGCTGATGTCGGCTTTGCGCGCGGTAAAAATATCCTGGTAACTTTTCAGCCGGCCTTCCCGCACTTCCTGTTTGAACAGCGGGGCCACGTCGGCATCGTCCTTATACTTTTCCAAAAACGCCCTGGTTTTGGCCTGCAGGCTGGCGTTGCTGTCGCCCTCTTCCCGGCCCAAATCGTCCTGCAGGGTTTTCAGGCTTAGATTGAACAGCCCCAGCACGGTGTTCAGGCTATCGATATGCGCAATCGACGCCTGCTGGTCCGGTTCAGGCGCGGTAAAGGTTTCCTTGGTGGGCGGCTTATAAGTCAGGTCGTATTTCAGCAAATTGCTGCTGAGCATCACCTCGGTATTCAAGGCTTGTTGGGCCTGGAATACGTTAGTCTGCAGCTGCAGCGCCTGATTGACGGCCAGCGGCTGGTTTTGGATAGCGACCACCGGCTGCACCTCGACGCTGGCAACGTCTTTCACCATTTCCTGGTTGAATAAGAATTTGTTGGCCATGGCGGTTTCCTCTCTGCCTGGTTACGCGGGTGGGGTTTTGCTGGTGAATTTGATGTCCGGCAACCAGCGCGCCACCGCCAAGCCACTGCCGTCGCCCGGCAATCCACCCGCCAAGCGGGCGAACGACAGGCTGACATGGTCGATTTGCTGGCGCTGGCTGCGCTGCATATCGGCATACAAGGCCAGCAAATCGGCCAAATCGTCTATCAATTGCTCGGTCTGTTCGATCTGCAGACTGGCATCCAGATACTGTTTCAGCAAGCCGTCTGCCTCGCTGGGAGGCGGGGCGCTCCAATCGAAGGTTTCGCCGGCGGGCGGCGGCGGAACGGTCTCGGTGTAAGGTGCCGGCAACTGGGGATTGATGCCGTTGGCGGCGGTTTGCCAATCCCGGCTGGCGGCTATCAGCCGATTGAAAAACAACTCCGGCGTGATCGGCTGGCCCTCGGCTTCTGTATCGATTTTGTCGGGCACGCTAGCGAACAGGCGCTTGCCTTCGCTGGTTTGAAAATCCGCCGGCTGCAGATTGTTGAACAAGGCGTCGTACTGCACCACCCAATCTTTCCAGCTGTCGTGCGCCCGCTGGGCGTAGCGATACAATTCCTGTTGCATCCGCCAATCCGGCAACGGCAAATCCAATAAGTCGGCTCGGAAATCGCTGTCGGCCACCGCCAACAGCAAGCGGATGCGGTCGCCGCCGACCTTTTCCAGATCGATGGACATGCGCGGCAGTTCGCGGGCGATCAAGCCTTGCACCTGGCTTTCCGCTATCGGCGCCATTTCCACCTGCAAATGCGGCGGAAACCAATGGGTTTTCGGCAAGGTCGCCACGTCTTCCAGAAACAAGGTCGGCAATACCCCGGCGGCCGGCAAATAGGCCAATTTAAAACTGTCGATCAGCGCTTGGCGGGCGGCGGCGTCCGCCAATTGCCAACCGTTGAAATGGCGTTGGATGGCTTGGCGGGTATGCGACAGAAACGTCCAGTAATTGGCGTCGGTCTTGGCCGGAAAACGCCCGGCCACCGCGTCGAACCACAGCACCGCGTCGTTTTCCACCGCCAGCATGCCTATCGGCACGGCGCCGTTGGCCGCGAACCAGTCGGTGCCGAGGTGCTCGGCCAACAGGCGATTAAC
>NZ_JANIBK010000175.1 GCF_024505165.1 Methylomonas rivi | reverse complement strand
CCGGCGGCTGGTGGACAGCACGCCCGGTTTGAAAATCGCCGGGATACGGGACGGCTATTTCGCCGCGGCGCAAGAGGCGGACGTCGTGCGGGATATCCGGCGATCCGGCGCGGGAATTCTGTTTATAGGCATCAGCTCGCCCAGGAAAGAACGTTTTCTGCGGGCGCATTGGCAACAGTTGGGCGTGGCCGTGGGCATGGGGGTGGGAGGTTCGTTCGATGTGGTTTCCGGCGCCTTGCGGCGGGCGCCGAATTGGATGCAGCGCCATGGGCTTGAATGGCTGTTTCGGTTAAAGCAGGAGCCCGCGCGGTTGTTTGCACGTTATGCGCGCACCAATTTCTGCTTCCTGTGGCTGCTCGTGCGCGCCCGTGTGGGGGCGAAGCAAGAACCCGATCATCATGCCAATTAAAAAACCGTCTCGCTCCGCGCGCGTCTCCAAGGGTTATATACGGCCTTATGCTTCCGGGGTCGCCGTGCTGCAGCGCTTGGCGGATGCGGCGGTCATGCTGGTAACGCTGTATTTGTCCACCCTGCGCGGCGGCATGGTTTTCGACGCTAATCTGCTGCAGATCGCCGTGGTAGGCGCTCTCGGCTTCTACGCTGCCGGCGAAGCCAGGGGGATTTACGGTTCCTGGCGCATGAATTCCGTCGGCAGCGAATTGTGGTTGGTTGCGGTAACGTGCACGGCCGCCTTCGGCTTAGTATTGGCCGTGGCCTTTTTCAATAAGGCTACCGAGGAGTCGTTGCGCTCGACGCTATTCACCTGGTTGCTGCTGGCGCCCCTGTCGTTGATGGGGGTACGCCTGTGCGTGCGCTTGTTACTGCGGGAACTGCGCCGCCGAGGGCGCAACACCCGTACGGTCGCTATCGCCGGCGTCAACCTTGCCGCCTTCGAATTGGCCGGCGAACTGAACGCGATGCCGTGGACCGGTCTGGTCTTCAAAGGCTTTTACGATGACTGTCCGGCGGAGGGTTTGATATCCGAAACGCCGTTTCAAGTGTTGGGGAGCTTGGCCCGGTTGGTGGCGGAGGCGCATAAGGGAGGGATCGATGTGGTGTATGTCGCGCTGCCGATCCAGGCCAAGGAAAGCATTCTGGACTTGCTGGCGAAACTGGCGGATACCACGGCGTCGGTTTACTTGTTGCCGGATTTTTTTGTGTTCGAAATTGAACATGCGCATTGGGTGAATTTGAACGGGATACCGGTTGTCAGCGTTCACGAAACTCCGTTTACCAGCATCGGCGGCTCGCTGAAGCGGCTGGAAGATGTTTTGCTCAGCGCGGCTATTCTGACGGTAGCCGCGCTGCCGATGCTGGTTATCGCGTTAGCGTTAAAATTATCTTCGCCCGGCCCGGTCATTTTTAGACAGAAACGGTATGGTTTGGACGGCAAACCGGTGCATGTGTGGAAATTTCGCTCAATGACGGTATGCGAAGAGGGCGATCGTGTCGTCCAGGCCAGGCCGATGGACGTGCGCGTCACGCGCTTCGGCCGCTTCCTGAGGCGAACGTCGCTCGATGAATTGCCGCAGTTCATCAATGTATTGCAAGGAACGATGTCGGTGGTTGGGCCGCGTCCGCATGCGATTGTACATAACGAACAATATCGCCGCTTGATTCATGGTTATATGTTGCGCCACAAGGTGAAACCCGGTATCACGGGATGGGCGCAGGTCAACGGTTGGCGCGGCGAGACCGATGCGGTCGAGAAAATGCAGAAACGGGTGGATTACGATTTGCATTACATCCGGAATTGGTCGTTATGGCTGGATCTGAAAATCGTTTGGATGACGGTGCTGGGCGGATTCGCCGGCAAGAACGCCTATTGAGCGGTTTAATCGCCGGTATCGGCTTTCAGCCAGTGGCTGAAGGCCCGCTTATGGGCGGCCAGTTGTTCCATTTCGCGGGGCTGTTGCAGTAATCTGGACAGCACGGACGGTAATTTCTTCTTCAGCAGCCGCCGCCAGTGCCGCGGGTAGTACAGGAAAGCGGCGGCCGAGTCCGAACGTACGGGGAAATGGGTTGCAATAGCGGCGCGTGTCGGGAAAACGATTTTGCCGAAAGCGGCAATGCGCTCAAGCGGATTTTTCGAGCACAAGATTTTCTGCATGCCGGCATTTAACAGCATGTGGTCGTCGAGCTCCGAAAATATTAGGTATTCGGCACTCTCCAGCCAGTGGCTTTTATCGCCCTCTACGTCCAGTTCCCCCATAACCCAATCGGGTATGTCCGCGCCCAGATGCAATTTTGCCAGATATAGAGGGGCGAGAAGATAGCGCCGCCAACCGTTGGACGCTCGGCGCAGAATCCATTCCCAATCGAGTCGATGGCGTTGGGCCAGCAAGGCCAAATCCATTAGGGCAAGGGGGCCGATGGAAAATTGGTGGCCCTCTGTTGCGTGGTAGCAGAGATGCAGCAGCATATCTTCCGCGCAAGGGAAGCCGATGGCGGTATTGCCAAGCCGTTTTGAAACGCTGCGGGCCCAGAGAACCGACTCGTAGTCGTCCGTAGAGCCGCCGGGACGGGGGAAAGTCAGGCGGTGATGGAGTTCGATGGGAATAGCGTTGTGACGTGCTAACGGAGGCAGATGAATTTTGTTGCCGTCAAGATGGGCTTCCGGCAGACCCTCGTAGCAAGGTCGATAGCCATGTTTTTTTAGGAGTTCGAACGCTTTGACGGCATGCGTTTTGGGAATTAGCAGGTCAAGATCCCGCATTGGCCGGAGGCCTAGCGTTCGGTAAGTGAAGTTTGCGAGGAAGGCCCCTTTTAGCGCAATCGAAGGTATTTCCGCGCCGGCAAGCAAACGAGTAACGGTAACCAGTTCCTGACAGAGGGCCAGGTTACGAACGGCATGTTTATGTGATGCCTGTCGTAAAGCCATTAGGACGCGGGGTGGGGTGAGCCGCACTAAGTTTTTACGAACGATACCATCGTAAAGAATCGGGCCGAGCCGATGCATTCCGGCGACTCGGATCAGATAATCCCAGTCCGGCTCATTCATGCGAAGCAGTAGGGAAGAATCCTGTAGCGACGGCGAAAGGTGCAAAATGTTGAGAATAATCTCTCTAGCGCGATGACCGTCGTCTAACGGCATATGGTTACAGTTGGGCTCGGGACGAACGGGATTTGGAATGCTCAACTGATTTTTCTAGGTTTATTGATGGCACAGAAATGCTTGTGCCGCGGGGCCGTAAGCAAACCACGGTTCGAGGTTTAAGCCGGTTTTCCGGATAAATTCCGCCAAAGCGCGCCGTTCTCCCCGCTGTTTGTCGGCACGGAATAGATTGTAATCGTCAAATAAAAGGACGGTTCCTTGAGTCAGGCGGGGGGCGATGGCATCAAGAGCGTCAACCGTAGACCCATACAAGTCGCAATCGATGTGGACAATAGCGGCCTGATGCGGGCCTATTTGCTCCTTTGTTTCCGCAAACAAACCCGGGATAAGGCGGACGGTTGGGTGGCGCAGGTCCGCTATGGCGCACCGCCGGGTAACGTGAGCGATGGAACTTTGAAACGACCCCGGCGCCAGCGTATCCTCGCCCTCGCTATTATCGGGCATACCGTTAAAGGTATCGAATCCGTAAAAGGTGGGTGTCCGGGCCAGGAACCGAGCTACGGTACCTGTTCGATTAAACGGTAGCTGGCCCGAGCGTTCCAAACGCCGGCGAAAGTATTGGTGAGAGAGCCAGCTATTAATAAGGGAATTGCCTTTGTAGACGCCGAATTCGTAGTAGTCGCCCGGAAGCACGGTTGCATGAACATAAGCCCATGCGCGATGCAGGGCTCCAAGAGTATCGATCCTGTGTAAGCTTGACGCAATCCGGAAGCGGCGGTACCTGATTTTAAGGTTATCCAAAAGACTAATGGTCATAAGATTTTTTCGTTCGGAAAGTCGGCTGGTAAGCCTAAACGCATGCCGGATTATAGGGCAACTTTAATTAGGGGAACTTCTAAAAATACCCGCCGGCGAGTAAAACAGGGACGGCAAATGATCTTTGGAGAACGACGACGATTAATCACCAAGCCTTACACGGCGTCAATGATGGCATGGTCCAACGCCTTCGGCAAGTAGCCCGGATGATGCGCGGCGGAATCCGGGATTGAAGGCGCCCGACCTAGCGCGGCAAAGCTTGCCTAACATAGCTATGATTTAGCTACGTTTCCCAAAACATTAGATTTATCTTTATGTAGTGGAGAAAAGCCCTGCTTCTAAACTGACAATAAATTCGTCAAGTGAGGGCACTTTGTTGCGTGTATTTACGTACAATTCTTCATAAGATTTTAGGCGGGCGAATGCTTACTAAATACAGTGTGATTTAATCGAGAGTGCAACCCTGGCGTAATCCCGAAAATAAAAAAGGCCCGGGCTTTCGTCTAAGGCCTTCATGTATATGGAGCTGGTGATGGGACTCGAACCCGCGATCGGCTGATTACAAATCACGTCATTTCATGCCATATTATTGATTATATTAGTATTTTTCAAGTCGTTTTTGCGTGACTTTGCACGGCGAATCATAACGAATCACAACCCAAACACGCAAAATTCACGCAGCTCACACGCTCAATTTGGCTCTGGCAGTTGTAACAATCGTTCACTACGCCACACCCTAATAACGTTTATTGTTTGGTTATCGAGCCAGTACACGATACGAAAAGGCGGATGAATCAGTTCACGTATTTTGGGCTCGGCAAATTCCGGTACGATACGCCCGATTTCTGGGTGATCCGTCAAGACTTCTACATGAGCGATGATTTCAGTAACAAACTTTTCGCCAACGGTCGGGACACCCTGCTCCAAATAATAAGCTTGTATGTCAGCAAGATCATTGAATGCCGATTGGGCAAATAACAGCTTCATTAACGAATACCCAGCTTGGCTTTGACCTCACTTAACTCCATGGCGTTTCCATTTTTAATATCCAGCAAGCCTTGAGCGACCGCTTTGATAAACGCTCGTTCTTCCTGAGCCTTTTCGTAATCATCTAGGTCTTGAACCACTGCAACACCACGACCGCGACTGGTGAGTAACACCGGCCTATGCGTCTCCCTAACTTGATTAACTACCCGGCCGGGATTGACTTTCAAATCACTGAGCGGGATGACGTCTTCTGAAAACTTGATTTGCATGGCTTTAGCTCTGAACTAGTTTTAACAGTGCTGATTGTAGCACCTATTAAAAGGTGCTGTTTATTTCCATACCAAAGATCACTACATCGGCAAGTAAAGTTTCAAAGGCTGGTCATTACAAACTATAAACATGCCTGGCCTACGCAAACATTAGACATTTTCGAGATACCCGAGGTGCATATTTTTGCGCCTGGCGAATGCCGATACAGCCGCGAGGTTGCGGAGGGTGTAAGCCTGATGCTGGCAGAATCCGGCCAGCGAGACCGGTACGCGGTGAGCGCGGAAGTGTCGCGCATCAGCGGCAAGGACGTATCCAAAAACATGCTGGATGCCTACGCCAGCCCGGCGCGTATCGAGCACTCGCTGCCGTTCTGGTTGGCGCCGGTATTGGAAGAGGTTTGTAGCAGTCATGTTTTAACCAATTGGTTGGTGGATAGCCGCGAATGACCCAGCCGTCGATTACGCCGTAAGGGATGTCGGTGAGTTCGGAAAAGCGTTCTCTGTGCATGACAGGAACGAAGGGAACTAGCGGTACGGGCGGTGTTTGTTCCATGTTTTGGCCTGTTGGGTTACTATGTTGGTTTGTTGGGTTGCGTGCTAAATATGGTTGTAATTATTGCAACCATATTTAGCATTTGTCAACTATTGATTGCTATATTTGCACGCTAATATGAAAACTTTGCGAGAAAGACTTTTAGAAGTTATTGACTTTAAAGGTGAAACACCAAAATCATTGGAAGAAAAGACAGGCGTCGACCGAGCAAAATGGTCAAACATAAAACGCAAAGACCCAATAAGAGCGACCGAAGAACACCTAGAGGCCATATTCAAACTATGGCCGGAATATGCGCTATGGATTGCAACAGAAACAACTAATCCAGAAGCAGGACAAATAAGCCCTGAGCTGGAGGAAACAAGGCAAAAACTAGGTTAGGCTGGATAACGGCAGATAGAGCACTATCGAGATGGACGCGCCGTTGTTCAGCCAGGGAAGATTAAACAAAAAAAAGCAAATCCAGCCACTCAACCAGGCGCTAGGAAAGTCATTAAATTAAAAAGAATTAGAATAAAATATGGAATATTTATCAGAAAAAATTTCAAGCTATATACATGACTTGTCTCAAAGCATATTAATAGGAATTCCAACCGGAGTCATAGTAACCATACTAACAGGCTTAATAACCACTGCCATTTATAGAACGAATAAAAACAGTATCCTAGGTCGACGTCTAGCACGCTGGTTGTTAAATGGATTAGGGATACATACAATTCATCACAACATTATGCCAAGAGACCTATTTATTCGTCTAATGAATAATGCAAAAGAACGAATATGGATACTTGATTCTTGGATAGGCAGACCAGACTTCATACCAAACCCTAGCAACCTACACAAAGCGAATAAAGGAGTAGAGGTTAAAATACTTATTTTAGGCCCTGAATCAAAGAACCTCCTCGATATTAGATTAGAAGCCGTTGGAAAACCAAAATCAAACGGTTACAACTCTGACCAAATCCCAACAATTATCAAAAGATGTAACGAGCTTGAATGGCAATGCGATATTAGAACATTTAAATCACTCCCCCCTTTTAATTTAATTATTATTGACGACTATATTTTTATTGGTCTTTATTGGGCCGATAAAATAAGTTCCGAAGGGCCATTTCTTGAAATCATCGATTACAACTCAATAATATATAAAGAATCGATAGAGATGTTTGAAAATATGTTCAGGGATGCTTCATCATATTTTTCTTAACGAAATTTACAAATTTAAAATGAACATCAAAAAA
>NZ_JANIBK010000174.1 GCF_024505165.1 Methylomonas rivi | reverse complement strand
CGGAGGCCAGGCGGTCGAGGGCGTCATAGCTCAGGGTGAGATTGGCGCCGCCGCTGCGTTGGGTCTGGTTGCCGGCGTTGTCGTAGTTGTAGCCGGCCAGGATGGCGCCGGTGTCGCTGCCGTTGCGGACTTGGGTCAGCTGCTGGGCGGCGTCGTACAGGTAACGGCGGACACTGCCGTCCGAACAAAACGGGGTCAGGTCTTGCAACAGAGCATCCTCAGTTAATCTGAAGGGCTGGTAAGCATTCACTCAGGTCACTGAGCGTCAGAATCCAGTCGTCCGCAACTGGCCGTAGTGGCGCAGACATAAAGTCGATTTGCTTGCGGAAAAGCTGCCATTCGCCGAACTTTATGATGGAAAATTTCGCAAGCATCCTCGGTGGCCGGTATCGGCCGATTACGACTGTTCAATTCCGACCCGGCTTATACGGAACACGCCGATTCATACCCCGCAAACCAACAATATTTTGCACAAATCGGGCGGATTCCACCCTTGCGGTAAATTCAGGTTTCCAATATCAGAATGCAAATAGCCTTAAGGCGATTTCCCGCGAAAAACATACCCTGCTGACAGGTCTTTTTGTCCATCTACCGCGGCTCAAAAAAGTTTACATAGCGCAACCATGCGCCCTTTTTCGCACTTTGCAGCCGAACAAAAATCCGGCGCCATTCGGGTTCATTTATTCTTAGCAATCGCCTAATAAAATCGCGGCCGCCGAGAACGCCCGCCCCGCCGGTTCAAAGCAACCATTTAAAGGCGGTTCAAATAAGCCGCAAACGAGCGGGCATCGGCCCCGCGGACGGACAATTCCAGGCAGGCTAGCGGTGTTACCGGCCATTCCGCCGGTTGGCTCGGACTTTGCTTTGTTGGATTTACCGCAACCCGTGTAACGAGCAACATTGTGATGAACCATTCCAACGCCGGCGCGCCCGATGCCGGCATCGCGGCGGCACTCGCGATGCCGCACCTGCAATACCCATCCGGCCGATTGGCTGTATATTGTCCGTCAAGCCAGGATTTAACAGGATCGGCCGGCAATAGGCGGCCGAATTGTATTTTTGCCAATCTCAGCCTTTAGAGCGAATCAGATGACGATTTTGATGCCGGCGTATGCCGCCGTGTTGTTCAGCTTTGCTTCGGGCCTGCTGGCGTTGATGACCCACCGCCGCCCCTTGTTGGAGTCGTTATGCTTGCGTTATGCGGCCCGCTTTCCCGGCCGGATTCCGCTGGTCGGCCTGCTTGAAGAAAGCCGCTATCCCATTCGGCTGCGGCAAGCGGTATTCGTCTTGTTGGGCATATCCGGCCTATTGGCGGTGTTGGCCGGCAGCGCGGCACTCGTCAGCCCATCCGCGGTTACCGATCAAATCGGCCTGGGTTTGCCCTGGCTGCCCTGGCATGTGCGCTTCGACGGCCTGTCGGGTTTTTTCTTTCTGATTATCGGCATTGCCGTGATCGCTGTCAGCGTTTACGGGCCCGGCTATGTTCGGGCTTATCAGGAAGAAAAACACCCTTTCGCGGTGCTGGGCTTATTCACCGGTTTATTCGTGGCCGGCATGTTGCTGGTGCTGTTGGCCGACGATGCTTTCTTTTTCATGATCGCCTGGGAGCTGATGTCTGTCGCCAGCTATTTTCTGGTGGCGTTTCAGCATGAAAATCCGGCCAACCGCAGGGCGGCTTTTCTGTACCTGCTGATGGCCGAAGTCGGCGCCTTGGCCATCATTCTGGGCTTCGGGGTGCTGGCCGGTTTCAGCGACGGGCTGACTTTCGATGCCTTGCGGCAGACCAATCTGTCGACCGGCTGGGCCAGCATCGCTTTCGTACTGGCCTTGCTGGGCTTCGGCATGAAGGCCGGCATCGTGCCGATTCATGTCTGGCTGCCGGAAGCGCATCCGGTGGCGCCCTCGCATATCTCGGCCTTGATGAGCGGCGTGATGTTGAAAGTCGCCGTCTACGGCCTGATCCGCTTTTGTTTCGATTTACTGGCCGACGCGCAATGGCAATGGGGCGTGGTGTTATTGGTGCTGGGTACGATCTCGGCCCTGGGCGGCATTTTGTACGCCATGATGCAACCCAATTTGAAACGCCTGTTGGCCTACAGTTCGGTGGAAAATATCGGCATCATTTTCATGGTGCTGGGCTTGGCGATGATTTTCTTGGCCAACGGTTTCCCGCAACTGGCGGCCCTGGGTTTACTGGCGGCCTTGTTGCATGCCTTCAACCACGCCTTGTTCAAAAACCTGCTGTTTTTGGGCGCCGGCATACTGCAGCACCAAGTTCATAGCCTGGATATAGACAGCATGGGCGGCCTGATCAAACGCATGCCGCAAACCAGCTTCCTGTTTTTGATCGGCTGCATGAGCATTTCCTCGTTGCCGCTGTTTAACGGTTTCGTTTCCGAATGGCTGGCCTTCCAGACCGCCTTGCAGGTGGATGTACTGGACAATGGCGTGTTGCGCAGCCTGATTCCGGTGTCGGCCGCGGCCCTGGCCTTGACGGCGGCCTTGGCGGCGGCCTGCTTCGTCAAGGTGTTCGGCTTGATATTTTTGGGCCTGCCGCGTTCGCGCCACAGTGAAAAAGCTCAGGAAGTGGAGGATAAAGGCATGCTGTTGGCCCTGAAGTTATTGGCCGGCCTGTGTTTCTTTTTCGGCATTTTTCCAACGCTGATCATCGGTGCGCTGAATACTGTCGCCAAACAACTCATAGGCCAGGTTTTGCCCAACGCTACCCTGCTGAGCTGGATGTGGCTGGCGCCGGTATCGGCCCAAAATGCCTCCTATTCCCCCATCCTGGTACTGATCGGCGTACTGATCGCCACCGGCTTTACCTTTTGGTATTTGCGGCGCAATCCGGACACCAAAACCATGCGCCGCTCGGCCGCCTGGGATTGCGGCTTCGGCGGCTTGAATGCGCGCATGCAATACAGCAGCAGCGCCTTTACCATGCCGTTCCGGCGCATCTTCGCCAAGGTCTGGCTGATAGACGAACAAATCGACAAAGATATGCAGGGGGCGCAGGATATGGATGTCGCGGCCATCCATTACCGCTTGCAGGTTCAGGACCACAGCTGGCCCAAGCTGTATCAACCCATCGCTCACGGCATCAATGCCGCGGCCCGGCTGGTCGGCCGTATCCAAACCGGCAATATCCGGGTTTACCTGGGCTATTCGTTTGTTACCTTAATCGTCATGCTCTGGGTGGTCAGCCTATGAACTGGTTACTTGCCGTTATCCAAACCCTGCTGTTCGTGGCGCTGGCCCCGCTGTTGAGCGGCTGGCTGAAGTGGTGCAAATGCCATTTGCAAAACCGTAAAGCGCCTTCCCTGCTGCAGCCTTATCGCGATCTGCTGAAATTGATACGCAAACAACCGGTGGTAGCGGAACACGCTTCGTGGATCTTCACCCGCTCGCCTTACATCATCTTTTCAGCCATGGTGCTGGCCGCTTCGGTGGTGCCGCTGATTGCGGTGGACTTACCCACCGCCGCCAGCGCCGACGTGATCGTATTGGTGGGTTTTTTCGCCTTTGCCCGCTTTTTCCTGGCCCTGGCCGGACTGGACATCGGCACCGCGTTCGGCGGCATGGGCGCGTCGCGGGAAATGACCATTTCCTCCTTGGCGGAACCGGCCATGCTGATGGCGGTTTTCACGCTGACCATGACCGCCTCCACCACCAACCTGTCGCTGGCGATAACGCATGTGCTGAACGAAGGCTTGGTGCTGCGGCCTTCGTTTATCTTTGCAATGTTTGCGTTAATTCTGGTCGCCATCGCCGAGACCGGCCGGGTGCCAGTCGATAACCCGACCACGCATTTGGAACTGACCATGATCCACGAGGCGATGATTTTGGAGTACAGCGGCCGGCATTTGGCGCTGATCGAATGGGCCAGCCAACTGAAATTGATGCTGTACGGCGTGCTGATTGCCAACATCTTTTTGCCTTGGGGCATCGCCCGGGATTTTTCGCTGCATGCGCTGGGATACGGCTTGCTGGCCGTGAGCGGCAAGCTGGCGGTATTGGCGATCATGCTCGCTATCTCCGAAACCCTGGTGGCGAAAATGCGCCTGTTTCGGGTGCAGGAATACCTCAGCTTCGCGTATTTGCTGGGCCTATTGGGCATGCTGAGCCACATCATTCTGGAGGCCTCGCGCTGATGAATATCGAACAACAGGATTTTTATACCCAGGCCATTTTGTCGATGGCGGCCCTGGTGGGACTGACCTCTTTTCTGATGCTGGGCCAGGGCCGTTTATTGCGGCTGATTTTCGTGTTCGCGCTGCAAGGCTTGCTGTTGACGCTGACCACGGCACTGGCCGCCTACAGCCTGGACAGCCCCCATCTTTACATATCGGCGATGTTGACCCTGATCCTGAAGGTGATCTTCATCCCCTGGATGCTGCGGCGACAAGTGCTATTGATGAACATGCACCGCGATGTGGAAGCCTTGAAAAACAATACCGCCGTAATGCTGGGCGGCGCCGGTCTGATGGTGTTCAGCTATTACGTGCTGCATCCCATCGTGCAAACCTCGTCGGCGATCATGCTGAATGCCTTGGCCGTCAGCCTGTCGGTGGTATTGCTGGGCATGTTGCTGATGATCTCGCACCGGCAGGCCGTGGCCCATGTGGTCGGCTTCATGGCTATCGAAAACGGTTTGTTCTTTGCCGCCATCGTCGCCACCAAGGGCATGCCCATGGTGGTGGAACTGGGGGTTGCTTTCGACGTGCTGGTGGCGGCGGTACTGTTCGGTATCTTTTTCTTTCATATCCGCACCAGCATAGACTCGCTGGATGTCGACCGCCTGAACCGTCTGCACGAGGTAGACCAATGATTGCCGCCTATCTGGTGTTATCGATTCCGTTCGCCGGTATCCTGTTTTTTGCCTTTGCCGGCCACAGGCAGGAGACCGGCCGATTGAACGTGCGCTTCAATGCGGTCACGCTGGCGGCGACGGTCTGGCTGGTGATAAACGTGCTGAATAACGGTACCCTTTTGTCGGCCGGCAAGGCCTTCATCGTCGACTCCTTCAATGTCTATTTGATCGTGCTGACCGCCTTCATCGGCCTGACCACGGCGATTTTTTCCGCGCCTTACATGGAACACGAAAAACAGCTGGGCAAGCTGACCGAAAAGCGCCTGAAACTCTACTACTCGATGTATCAGGGCTTCATGCTGGCCATGTATCTGGTGTTGACCACCAACAACATGGGCGTGATGTGGGTGGCTATGGAAGGCGCCACATTGGCGACGGTATTGCTGGTCAGCCTGTACCGCACCCCGGAATCGATAGAAGCGGCCTGGAAATATTTCATTCTGTGCGGGGTCGGTATCGCCCAAGCCCTGTTCGGCACCATTTTGCTATATTACGCCGCCGTGCAAATCGGCGACGGCGACAACGCCTTGCTGTGGTCGGTGCTGTTCGACAACGCCCGGCAATTGAATCCGGAAATTCTGGAGATTGCCTTTGTATTCATGCTGATCGGTTACGGTACCAAAATCGGCTTGGTGCCGCTGCATAACTGGCTGCCCGACGCCCATTCCGAAGGCCCCACGCCGATGTCGGCGGTATTGTCCGGCCTATTATTGAACGATGCCCTGTATGCCGTGGTGCGCAATAAAATGCTGGTCGACGGCGCCACCCAGGGCAATCTGGCCGGTTTGCTGATGATGGGCTTCGGCCTGCTGTCTTTTTTGGTGGCCGCCTTGTTTCTACATCGGCAAAAAGACATCAAACGCCTGTTCAGTTATTCGTCCATCGAGCACATGGGGGTGATGACCTTCGCCTTCGGCATGGGCGGCCCTCTGGCGACCTTTGCCGCCTTGCTGCACATGACGGTACATTCCCTGACCAAATCGGCCATCTTCGTCACCGTCGGCCATGCCGCGCAACTGGCCGGCACCCAGAATATGGAGCGGATACGCGGCTTGATCAAAACCCAGCCCAAGATCGGCTGGGGCTTGTTGATAGGCACCGTGGCAATCGCCGGCTTTCCGCCGTTCGGCGTCTTCACCAGCGAATTTCTGGTGTTATTGGCTACCATGCACAGTTATCCCTGGCTGGCGCCCTTGCTGTTGTTAGGCATAGGCGTCGCCTTTGCCGGCTTGTTCCGCCATATTCAACCCATGGTCTATGGCGAAAATCCCGAAGGCCAATTGCCGATCAAGGCCAATCTATGGCCGGTGATGGTACATCTGGCGCTGGTGTTGTGGCTGGGTCTGGCCATACCCGACTTTCTGGCCAACTGGTTTTCGCAGGCCACACTGTTAATCTCCGGGAGTATGCCGTTATGAGCACTCTAAACTGGACTGAGACATTCAGCCACGCACTGGATGCGGCCGGTGTGGTAATCGAAACTCAAAGCCAAACTTCGAATTCCATTTCGCTCTGGCAAATAGCCGGCCGCCACTGGCAAAAGCTGGCCGAATCGGCCATGACCCATCGACTGCGCTGGTCCGCCGGGTGGGCCGAGCAAGAGGGCGATCGCTTTATCGTGCATGCCCTGTTTGAAAAACAAGGCGTTTATCTGCGGATACACACGCACATCGACCTTGCCAAGCCGGAGTTGCCCAGCCAAGCTACGGTGTATCCGGCCGCCAACCGCAGCGAGCGTCACACTCAGGATATGTTCGGCATCAAATTCGCCGGGCACCCGGACAACCGGCCCTGGACCCGGCACAAAGCCTGGGACAAACACCAATATCCGCTACGCAAGGCATTTGCCATGCAAGGCCGACCGGAAGCGGTTACACCGCCGGATATGGATTATGCCTTCGTCAAATCGCATGGCGCCGGCACCTACGAAATTCCGGTCGGCCCGGTACACGCTGGCATCATAGAACCCGGCCATTTCCGCTTTCAGGCCGTCGGCGAGCTGATCCTGAATCTGGAAGAACGCTTGGGTTACGTGCATAAAGGCATCGAAAAAATCGCCGAGGGCAGATCGCCCGAAGCGCTGGCGCGGCTGGCCGGCAGGGTGTCCGGCGA
>NZ_JANIBK010000173.1 GCF_024505165.1 Methylomonas rivi | reverse complement strand
GCCGGCATGACGTGCGTCATGCCGGCCTTGTCATTGCTTAACGGTCCAATTACGCTTCGTAATTCGCGCCGGCAAATTCCCAATTCACCAAGGACCAGAACGCTTCCAGGTATTTTGGACGGGCGTTGCGGAAATCGATGTAATAGGCGTGTTCCCAAACGTCGCAAGTCAGGATCGGCGTTTGGCCGGCAGTCAATGGGCAACCGGCGTTGCTGGTGCTGACCAGTTCCAGGCTGCCATTGGCATTTTTCACCAACCATGCCCAACCCGAGCCGAAAGTGGTTACCGCGCATTTGGTGAACGCTTCTTTGAATTCTTCAAAAGAGCCGAAAGTTCTTTCGATGGCGTTAGCCAAACCGCCGGTAGGGGCGCCGCCGCCGTTTGGAGACAGGCAATTCCAGTAAAAAGTGTGGTTCCAGACTTGCGCCGCATTGTTGAAAATACCGCCGGAGGATTTTTTCACGATGTCTTCCAAAGACAGGCCTTCAAACTCGGTGCCGGGAACCAGATTGTTCAGGTTGGTGACATAGGTTTGGTGATGTTTGCCGTAGTGATACTCGATGGTTTCGGCGGAAATGTGCGGTGCCAGTGCGTCATTTGCGTACGGTAATGCGGGTAATTCGAAAGTCATCTTTATTCTCCAGAATGAGTGAACAGCATGAGTTAGCGCTTGAGGGCCAAGACCTTAACACTAATAACCCAGTATTATAATAAAGAATTATCACAAATCACTAGAAAATGGAGAAAAACCCATGGCTTTAGAAGTGGAACATAAATTTCTGTTGGCAAACGACGGGTGGCGCAATGAAGTCGACCGCACCGTGCATTACAAACAAGGCTATCTCGGCGGCGGCCCTTTAAATTCCGTGCGGGTGAGAATTTCCGACAGCCATGCCTGGCTGAATATCAAAAGCGCCACCATCGGTACTTCCCGGCAAGAATTCGAATACGAAATTCCGCTAGCTGACGCGAACACCATTCTGGATGACCTTTGCCATAAACCGCTTATCGAAAAGATGCGCCACTTCGTGCATCACCACGGTCATATTTGGGAAATTGACGAATTCAAAGGGGACAACGCCGGCTTGATAGTCGCGGAAGTCGAGTTGTCGCAAATTGGCGAATCGTTTGCCAAACCGGCCTGGCTTGGCGCGGAAGTGACAGACGATTTGCGCTACTACAACAACAATTTGAGCCAAAACCCCTATAAGAATTGGAATAAATAACAATAATTTAAGTTGCATATTGAAAAATAAACAACAATGCTCTATATTTTATGTATGTATAGAGCCACTGTTGTTGTTTTTTTGTTACTTTTTAGCGCTCCGTTGCTGGCGTCGGACTTGAATGCGTCGATCGCCAACCTGGAAAGCGCCTGGGCGTCCGCGTATTATCAAAACGATGAAACGCGGCAAAAACGGGCTTACCCCGAATTGCTGGAAAAAGCGGCGGAACTGGTAAACCGCTACCCCAATGCGGCCGAACCCAAAATCTGGCAAGCCACCATCCTATCCACCAATGCCGCCTTCGAATCGTCATTGACCGCGCTTTCGACCCTGGAAAAAGCCAAAAAACTGTTGGAAGAAGCCATCAGTATCGATCCTAAAGCCTTGGATGGCGCCGCCTATGTAACGTTGGGCACTTTGTATTACATGCTGCCGGGTTGGCCGGTTTCGTTCGGCGACGACGACATGGCGGAACAATTGTTAAAATCCAGCCTGCAAATCAATCCGGACGGGATAGACGCCAACTATTTTTATGCCGATTTTCTGCTGCGCCAGGACCGGGCAATAGAAGCCGAAGGTTTTTTCCGTAAAGCCAGCCAAGCCCCGGTCAGAAAACAACAAGCCTTCGCCGACACGCAATTGCAAAACGAAGCCAAGCTGGCGCTGGCCCACGCCCAACAACGCAAGGCCAATACCGGCAAAAACAAGTTTCAGTCCTTATTTACCACGGCGTCAGCCGATGCAAACCGATAGCGCCGAATCCATTTTCGCCGCTATTTTTCAATTCGGCTAAAAAATTCCTCGTTCCCACGCGCCCGCGGAGGAGCCGGTAAAGCAATCCGGTACCGGCTTTCGACAACCTGTTCCCCCGCTCAATAAAAATCCTATCTAACATCGGCGCCTATTGTCTGTAAAATGACCGTCGATGGAATCAACCTGAATATGCAATATTCGACCGGTATTGATGATCGACAAACTCTTCTTTTTTCTGGCGGCCTTGCTGTTGCTAGCCAGCCCCCCTCTGCCGGCGGCTCCTCCCGCCAACGGCCAAGCCCTTGAACACGTTAGCCTGCAGCTCAAATATTTTCATCAATTTCAGTTCGCCGGCTATTACGCGGCCAAGGCGCAAGGCTATTACGCGGAAGAAGGCCTGGATGTGGACATTCATGAACGCCGGCCCGGGCAGGATTACATCCGGCACATTCTGTCGGGCCAAACCGATTACGGCATCGGCGACGCCGGCATCGTTGCCCATTACGCCAAGGGAGAAGCGCTGGTAGCGTTGGCGGCGATTTTTCAACACGACGCCTTGGTATTATTCAGCAAGCAGTCTTCCGGCATTATTAGCCCCTACGAAATGGCCGGCAAACGGGTCATGTACGATGCCGTCGGCGAAAATAACGCTCCTGTCCGCGCGCTTCTGGCCGAAGCCGGCCTGAACGAAAACCGCTACATTGCGGTGGCCGAATCGTTCGATATCGAGGACCTCATTCGGGACAAAGTAGACGCCATGTCGGGCTATCTCACCGATAAGCCGTTCGAATTCCAGCAACGCGGCATCAAGGTCAACATCATCAATCCGCAAAACTACGGTATCGATTTTTACGGCGACCTATTGTTTACCAGCCAAAGGGAACTGCGGCAACATCCCGGCCGCGCCGAACGGTTCAGACGGGCTTCGCTGAAAGGCTGGCAATACGCACTGGACCATCCCGAAGACGTCATCCGGCTCATCCTCGACGAATACCAAACCAGCCGCAGCCAGGAACAATTACGTTTCGAAGCGGCGGAAACCCGTAAGCTGATCATGCCGGACAGCGTGCCGTTGGGACAAATCGAGGCCAAGCGGTTGCGCCGGGCGGCCGAAACCTACGCCCGCTTGCAACTGGCGCCCGTTATATCGGACGAGCAATTGGCCGGTTTCATTCATAGCCCCACCCCAACGCTTAACCTGTCGATACCGGAACACAACTGGCTGGCGCAACACCCGAAAATTCGGGTGGGGATAGACCGCAACTTTCCCCCTTATGAATGGATAGACCAAAATGGCGATTATGTCGGCTTGGTGGCCGAACTTTTGCGCCTGATCGAGAAAAGGCTGGGCGCGCAATTCGAGATCGTCCAGGACAAATCCTGGCATCAAATTCTGGAACTGGCCAAACAGGGCGACCTGGACATGATCGCCGCCATAACGGAAACCCCCGAGCGGCGGCAATACCTGAATTTCAGCCCACCCTATGTCAGCGCGCCCGCCATCGTCATCGGCGACGACAGGCTCGGCTATATCGGCTCGTTGACTTTGTTGGCCGGCCGCAAAGTCTCGGTGGTAAAAGGCTATTTCATCCAGGAACTATTGGCCCGCCACTATCCCAAGATCGAAACCGTCGCCACCGGCTCCGTGGCCGAAGCGCTGGCCTTAGTCGAGGAGGGCGACGTGGACGCCTATATCGGCGATGCGGCCTCGGCGAGTTTCATCATCAGGCAACAGGGTTTTTTGCATTTGCGCTTTGCCGGCCAAAGCGGTTACCAAAACCAGCTCCAGTTTGCCGCCGGCAAGGCCCATCCGGAATTATTGAGTATTTTGCAAAAAGCCCTGAATTCCATCCCGGCCGACCGGCGGGAGAGCCTGATTAACCGCTGGATGGGCCTACAGGTGGATCCGGGCATCGACAGCAAGGCGCTGATCGGATACGCCAGCTCGGCTTTGCTGCTCTTGCTTTTCTTCAGCTACTGGGTATTCAGGTTGCGCAAGGAAATCAAGGCCCGCCGCCGTAGCGAAGCCGATCTGGCCCTGTTATACCGCAACATGTCGCTGGGCTTTGCCTTGCACGAAGCCATCAGGGATGCAAACGGGCGGATTACCGACTCCCGTTTCCTAATGATTAACCCGGCCTTCGAATCCATCGTAGGCATCAAAGCTTTTCAATGCATCGGCAAACGCTCCAACCGCTTGGCATTACCGCAGCTTCGCGAATGCATACGGCATTTTGCCGCCATCGAAACCCGGCACGAACCCGCGCACTTCGAAATACACGATCCGGACAGCCAGCGCTGGCTGGCAATCGACAGTTACCGGGCCGGCCATAACCGCTTCGTGGTGCTGTTGCAGGACATCAGCCGGCGAAAACTGGACGAACTGGCCTTGAAAGCCAGCGAAGAACGCTTGCGGGTCAGCCAATACTACGGCGGCGTGGGCACTTGGGAATTCGATTTGGTCAACAACCGGCAAATCTGGTCGGAAATTATCACCAACGGTCTGGGTTTTCCCAAAACCGAAAACCCCAAATGGGCGCACTTTTTGGCCACCCTCTGCAAAGAGGACAGACCGATAGTCATCGACGCATTGCGCAAACACCTAAGGTACGGCGCCAAATTCGACGTGGAATACCGTATCAACGTGACCGGCAAAAAATGCTGGATGCGCTCGGTCGGGCAAGTGGAGCGGAATGAAAACGGCAAACCGGTCCGTATGCTGGGCATTGTGCAGGACATCAGCGAACGCAAACGCGCCGAGGAAAAGCTCAAATTGTCGGCCCGGGTATTTTCCGATGCCCACGAAGGCATCATGATTACCGACGCCGAAGCCCGCATCCTGGATGTCAATGCCGCGTTTACCGAATTAACCGGCTTCGGCCATGCCGAAGTCATAGGCAAAAACCCCAGCCTGCTGAAATCCGACCGGCAAGCGCCCGAGTTTTATAGCGCCATGTGGGCCGCCTTGAATGAAGAAGGGCACTGGCAGGGCGAAATTTGGAACCGGCATAAAAATAACGAAGTTTACGCCCAACTATTGACCATCTCCGCCCTGCGCGACGAAAGCGGCGCCACCATCAATTATATCGGCCTGTTTTCGGATATCACCGAACGCAAGCAGCAACAGGAATTGCTGGAACACATGGCGCATTTCGACCCGTTGACCGGCCTGCCGAACCGCACGCTGTTCTCGGACCGCTTCAACCAAGCCATCGCTCATACCAAACGCTCCGGCGGCTTATTGGCGATCTGCTATCTGGATCTGGACGGCTTCAAACCGGTGAACGACACCTTTGGCCATGCCGTGGGCGACGAGCTATTGATAGAAGTGGCCAAGCGCATCAAAAGCAATTTGCGCGAATGCGACACGGTTTGCCGTCTGGGCGGCGACGAATTCGCTTTGTTGCTACTGGATTTACAATCCCGCCAACAATGCGAGGATACGCTGGGCCGGATACACTCGGCGCTGGCCGAGCCGTTTACGCTGAATGTGCATCCGGTTTGGATAAGTGCCAGCTGCGGCGTAACGCTTTATCCGCTGGATGACGTGGCCCCGTATACGCTGCTGCGCCACGCCGACCAGGCCATGTATCAAGCCAAGCGCGCCGGCCGCAACTGTTACCGGATCTATCTGGATTTGCTGGCGCAAGGCGTCGTGCCGCATGAAACCGAGCAACTGGCCGAAACCGAATAAACCGCTTTTAGCCTCCGGCAACCGTCAGCAATCCCGGGCATAAAACCGTGCCAGCGCCGAGTCGAGCTTGGCCCCGTCGCAATGCGCGGCCCAACTGTCGGCGATCCGGTCGATACCGGCCTCGCGCAGGGCATTAAAATCCACCGCTCGCGCTTGCCGATACCCGGCCCAGGCCAGCAGGGCGTTACAGGCCTCCGGCAAATCGAACAGGCCGTGCAGATAACTGCCGGCAATTTGGCCGTCGACGGACAAGGCCCCGTCATCGGCGCCGTCCAGCTTGAACAAAGGCCGCGCCAGCGCGGGGCCGCCGCAGACGCCCATGTGAATTTCATAGCCGGCAACCGGCACGGCCTGTTCGGCAAACACGCCGCCGACCTGGCGCAGGCATTTGTGCGCTTGCAGCGTGGTTTCCATATCCAGTAAACCCAAGCCAACCGCGCTGCCGGCGTCGCCTTCCTGCCCATGTGGGTCATGTATGGCCCGACCCAGCATCTGGAAGCCGCCGCAAATACCTAACACTTTGCCGCCGTAGCGCAGATGCCGTTGGATAAATTCCTCCCAGCCTTGCTGTCTGAGTCGCGCCAAGTCGCGGCGTACCGATTTGCTGCCGGGCAGCACGATCAGGTCCGCGCCCTGAATGTCTTCCGGGCCACCGGCAAACACTACCCGTACGCCGGGATGCAATTGCAGGGGATCGAAATCGGTGTGATTGCTGAAACTGGGCAGGTGCGGCACCACCACGGTAAACGCTTGCTCGCCGTCGTTGCGGGCGTGCCGGCTGGACAGGGCGTCTTCCGCTTCCAGATACAAGTCGTGCAAATAGGGCAACACGGCCAGTACCGGCTTGCCGGTCTCGGCCTCCAGCCAGTCCAGGCCCGATTGCAGCAGGGCGATATCGCCGCGGAAGCGGTTGATCACAAAGCCGATGACGCGGTTTTGTTCGGCTGCGGACAGCAAGGCCAAGGTGCCGACGATATGCGCGAATACGCCGCCGCGGTCGATGTCGGCGATTAAAATCACCGGGCAATCCACGGCTTCCGCAAAACCCATGTTGGCGATGTCGCCGGCCCGTAAATTGATTTCCGCCGGACTGCCGGCGCCTTCCACGACCACGGTTTGGTATTGCGCGGTGAGCCGCCGCCAGGATGCCAATACGGCTTGTTTGGCGACTTTTTTATAATCGTGATACTGCGTTGCGGACTGATTTTGCAATACTCGGCCGTGAATGATGACCTGGGCGCAGGTATCGGTGGTGGGCTTCAACAACACCGGATTCATGTCGCTATGGGCGGGCAGGCCGCAGGCGGCGGCCTGCACAGACTGGGCACGGCCTATTTCGC
>NZ_JANIBK010000172.1 GCF_024505165.1 Methylomonas rivi | reverse complement strand
ACAGGCCAGCCAGCCCCACCCGGTGAGTTCGGGCAAAACACATTTTTAAACGGAATGGAACGGGACTACTTGTTAACTATTTCATATTAATAAACAATCATTATTAAGCAATATAAATGCCTAATTCTATTTTTAAAACAAAATAAATAAAAAAACAATTGTTTATTAATAAGAAACTAACCAAAAAATAAGAAACGGAGAAACAACAATAAAGCCGATTAATACATAAAAACACACGCTTTCAAGGAAAAAATTACTCATAAAATAGCCCATTAACAGGATAATACCGAATAAAAACCAATTTAATCAATAATAAGAAACAGTTCCACGTGAAACTGTTTCTTATATTAAAACAATTATTAATTAAATAATCATGCCAAAGTTACATAATATTCCTAGAAAATTGCATTTATTATTGTTTAATATTAGTTAACAATATCCTGATCAGAATTAGTAGATACTATATTAGAAACCGGCTGCACGGGTTTAAGTGCAGTAATTCTAAACGGCTCGGTAGTATCCGTTTTAGGCCTTGGCCAAGCCGACACAGCATACACCCCACCAGCGGTCATAATATCGACCCCATAAGGCCGTAGAACCACAGAACAACCGAATGACTTGAGTTGATCAATCATGAAACGTTCTACCAACTGTTCACCATCGTAAAATTCCACCAGGCCGGTTATCACCGTATCCCCGTTTCTATCCTTACCGGAGACCAAAGCAGCCAAACGCGGCCTGTAGGACGTGACCAGAGCATCGACAAAAGCAGGCCCACCACCGACCGGAGAAAGCTTAGGCTTGTCCTTGTCAGACGCCGCCACAGTAGCCGTATTAGACGACGATCCAGCAGGCGCGGCTTGGACGGGCAAAACTTGTTTCAAGGAATCGCCGGAACCCGGTAATTTGACCTCGCCGAATCCGAACCGCCACACAAGAAAACCCACCAAAAATAACGACATTAATATAATCTTAGGTTTTTGGGCATCAGCAGGATTTATTTTCTTTTTAGCCATGGTTTCCACCTCATCGGATATTAAAGGCTTAGCTTCTAATATGTCATCGATTTTAGTTTGCAATCGATTAACGTAAATTTGTTTAGTCAAATAACAGGCAGGCAAATAAGTATATACAGCCCGCATATCGACAAGCCGTTTACCCAGTATTTCGTTACCGTCATTAAACCGCTGATTAGTATCGTACCCGTCATATAAATCAGTACCACGATAACGCCACTGTTCGACACGGGCATCGAGAAACGACATGCCGTAATAAACATCATAGAGATGATATTTAGGCATATTGCCGGACAAAAACATGAATTCGAGAATAGGCCCAATATACGGAATTTTGCGCCTATCGGTTCTGGAAGCCTGAACCAAATAATCACATAAAGTATTTTTAATCTGTTTGTCGATTAACTCATGGTCCTGAGTTAATAATATTAGGTCCCAATGATCCTTTCGAGAAAGAAGAAGCCACTCGATTAATTCCTTACGGCCTTTTTCTTTCCAGGACCTGGCATTCATCCATAAAGCCAATTCGTCCAATACTATTAAGCCGTTCTTATCCTCGAGTTTATATTTAGGATCGTAAGCAGGCGGTAAAGCAAGAAAATCCTCATAACGAGGACGGTCGGGGAGACGATAGGCGATAGCCTGATTTTCATCAGGCAACAAGTTTTCTAAAAACAAATCAAGATTGGTAGCAACCGGACAGCCACGATTTAAATATTCTCGAATTTTAGCGACCGCGCAGAGGCTTTTTCCTTCACCCCGAACGCCTTGGATGATCCAGCCGGGCATTAACTAGAAACCGCCTTAGCTTTGACTTTCAACAAGTCATAACCAACTTTAGTTACCCATGCAAAAAAACGAGCAGTAAGCAGCGCCAAAAGGCAAGGTATCGCATTCGACGGCATAACCCAACCCCAAACATTTAAAGCAGTTTGCGGAATAGTTTGATGAATAGATTCAACAACAGAAAACATTGTATTTAAATACAAAGTAAGAACAGAAACAATAGCAGTAATAATAAATCCCAACGCAATAATAGCCGGACCATACTTAGTTAATATCCGATTTAACGCAGCACCGAAAACACCAACAAAAAGCCAACGCAAACCATTTAACAAAGCAGTAAGAAAAATACCCATAATTAAAACCTCGTTATAGATTTAGAAGTCATATTAATAATTTGCCAAGCCGTCATAACAGCAAAAAACCAAGCCAATATTTCACGCAAAGGGGATAATTTTTCGCAAGGCTCCAAATCGAAATGTTTACCAAATATGACGGTATGAATACCACCAGCACAAGAAGAGTCAGCGGGTAACATAGAAGAAAACGCAGTAGTAAAAGAATGGGAATCAGCATAAGACTGCATAGGATTACCCTGATTCACAAACGACTGAAATTCAGAGCGATCAGATTCTAATTGTGAATCCAAATCATTAAATTGAATAGCCGACTTATCAAACTGCGCTTCACCTTCAAAAGTCAATTTATCAAGAATACCTTTCGTATTATCGGCAGTATCCTTAGTATTTTTTTCGACCTTGGATAAATCAATTTTTTGCGCTTGTAAACCAGCAGCGGCAGCAACATCGGACGGATGATTACTAATAATAGTTACGGTACCATCGGGATTTTGAGTAGTAACGCGAGACGAAGCCGGCACACCCTGTACAGACGGCTGATAGGTCTCGGACGTACGAACGGAACCATCGGGCAAAGTTTCAGTACCGCGAGTGGTTTCTAATGTCGGCTGATTGCTCAAACAGTAGGTTTTTGAATTAATGGCATAACAGGTAGCGCCGGCCGGTGGCGTAACTTCTTCCTTGATACACACAAAAGAGCCATTAACCATTTGACAGTTACGGCCATCTTCAGCACATAACGCAGAATCGGAGCCTTGCACATTTACGCAAGGGTTTTGTTGTTCATCATCCGGCAAAGGCTTAATACACGTCTTGCCATAACCGGGCACATCGGACAGGGTAAAACCTTCCGAACATTGAGTCACAGGACAAGGATTCGGATAAGTGACCTCGGAACCATCTTCACATTGCAACTTAGGGCAAGCCTGTAGCGTAAAATTACCCATATCGGAATTTCGACAATTATTAGGTTGCCCGTCTATCATTTCAGAACATTTCGCTATGAAAGCATTTACATCAACACCGATAGACGAGCAAAGCTGATCAGTTGGATTTACACAGGTTTCAAGACTCGTATTTAAAGCAGGTACAGTATTAGCTTTTACTAAACCATCAGGACAAGGCGTTATACACGTATGAGTTACCGGTTCCAAAACAGACGGAGAAACACATACAGTTTCAGAATAATACCAATACTGAGAAAAAACATTACAAGTACCCGGAGCACTAGAATTACTAATACATTCTTTTAAACGCAAACTCGCGGATTGATCAATACAACCACCTAAATACCCATAAGAACCACCAGTGTAAGGATTAGTGTTATAAGCAATAAAATGATTATTACAAGCAGTTTGTTGCTGTTGAAACGTCAAAGCAAAAACAAAAGAAGAAAAGCCGGCCATAACCAGCAAAATCAATATTTGATATTGTCTAATCATGACCGACACCGTTAAACAGCGATTAAGTAGCGGAAGACGCCGCGCGTTTGAACATACGCAAAATGATAAACGCCACAGTAATCGGAATCGCCGCAGTCCAGGCAAGATCAACCAGCGCCAGAACATCGGTAGACAGGGTAGTAAAAGCGGTTGATGCCGCAGCTGGTAAATCCGCAAACGCGGAAGAAATACCGGCGACGGAACCGGCCAATACCAAACCGCCATTTTTCAGAAAGTTTTTCATAGTTTCACCTATAAATTAACGTGATGAAGATTTAGCGGCCATTTTAAAAGCCGCTAAGACATAACCAGCACATAGACCGACAATAAAGGCACCCAATAAATAACCCAATAAGTCTTGATAATCCGGCACTGACATAAAACCCTCAATAACTCAATAATGATGCTAGTTTTACGCCAGATACGAAACCAAGACCGGCCATAATGGCTTGAGAACATACCATCACGGTTGTGATTAAATCTTGAAGTAATACATCGGTCATGATACTGACTCCGCTTTATAACGAAGATGGTTTAAGCACTAGGCTTAGATTCGTTTACACCGGGTTTTTTATCCGATGATTTAGAAACAGGCTCAAATGTTTCAGGGATATATTTACGAACGGAAACCGCAGACAAGACAGCGCGATTTTGGCCGCCCATATCAATATCACAGAGAATTTCCATTACCATTGGAAAGGAATATTCGCCGGATTCCTGTTTATTTTTTAACTGCTCGAACATTTCATGCGGCATTTTGATTTTGATTATCTCGTTACCGAGAACATTAAGATTTTTACCGGTAGTGGGTTTAGTAACCCAAATAGAGCCGCCTTTAGAACCGGCATCAATTTCATATTTAGTAACGGATTCCACGTTACCTACAACAGTAGTACGCATCTGTTCCATTAAGGCTTGATCGAGTGACATAGCATTTACCTTGGTTGAAATTTAAAAAAAGGGCAGATTAGCCGCTTGCCCAGGCGGTTATTTAAAATTAAGAAAACAGATATTACGATTTATCAGAAGGTTTAAAAAAATCACGGATGGTTTTTAGTATAAAATAAAAACCATCGTAAATAAGCAAAGCGAGAATAACATTTAAAATATCCATAAAAAAACTATTTAAAAGAACGATAATAAAAAACAAATTTTCCTAAAAAATAAAGAACCAAAACCGTTTCAACAGGGAATATAAAAACCGTTAAAAGATGAAATGAATATAAAAAAAGTTTCAAATTTCTCGGCATAAAACACCTATATCAAATTTTTAAGTTTAAACCGATTTAAATTATTAATAGCTAAACGATAATTATTTAAAAGCTGTTTTTTTATAATTACTTGCTTTTCGGTTAACTGTTTATTAATTAAATCGTTATTAATGTCATCAATTAAAGACTGTAAATAAGCCGTTTTTTCAGCCGTGGTTTCGATCATATTAAGACGCCAAGGCGGCTTTATTAGATAGCCCCACCCGCTCACCATCCAGCCTAATCGGGCCGGACGGAGCCGCTTTATGGATTACGCCGACAATGCCCGACGCCCGAACCCTGTCAAGGCTAAAGTGAACGCTACGCGGCCTTGACAGGGTCCGTAAACGCCGGGCAGAAACGGCATACCCCATACCGCGGCTCCGTCCGGCCTGATCAGTCAGGAAAGCTTCACAAACAAACATCATGGCAATAACGCCTTATCTTCGGTTTTGTAATATTCGCGAATCTGTTCTTGAAGCGATTCGGGTAAATCGCGGATATAAATTAATTGCCGATTGACGTATAACGTCATGACCGATTTAGTTAAGGTGAACGGTTTTACACCACGCCGAGTGGATTCCTTTTCAAGTTTCAGATAATTGGACGATGAAATAGCAGTCCGATAATTACGCTCTTTTTTTAAAGCTTCCTGAGCATCCAATTTAACGGGAAAATCTATTTCACCGTCTAATAATTCATCTTTTAATATGTCAGACATGACGTAATTCCTTAGATTTATCGTATAAAGGAAAAGACTTAGAAAGCCGATTAGAAAACGTTCGAAACGTAAGCCGATTAAAAGCACTTAAAGAATGCCGCTTAACGTAACCAGGCATAAAGGTTATATTGCGGAAATAATGACGCTTTGAACCGGCGGACGTAGAAGGAAAAGAACTAAAAGGTAATATCTCGACATCAGAAGAAATAAAACCGGAACCAGAACAGTTATTACATGGGCTAAAATCAGAAGATTCAGGATAACCAACACCCAAACAAACCGGACATTCTTTTAAAGAAACAACAGCTTCAACAGGTTGTTCTGAATCGGATTTTTCAGGCGGTAAAAGAACGGTTTCGACGGCTTCGGTATCGGCACCAAAAATAGGCGAATAAGAAGAATCAACAATACGTTGAATAGCCATTTTTGATATACGATCATAATAATAATCAAAACGAGCTTTTAAAGAATCACGATTAGAAGACACTATATCTTGAATATCAGAATGTACTAACCAAAGCAAACTATCGATACCACACATACGACCATTAAACAGATAAAACCGAATATCTAACCGCCTACGTGCCTCATCACAGTCAATAGAACCATTAATTAAACAGCTCAAAATAGAATCCGCTCCGCTATCAAACGAATCCAAAAACCTGGATAACGTTGCTTTAACCAATTTCATGGATACGTTCATTTCAACCCCCTACCATTTCAGATTCAGCCACTTTTAATTGATCGACCAAAATAATCAGGTTGATCATCCGATATTTGCCTACCTTTACAGACGGCCAGTAACCGTTAATGACTTGAGCCTTTACGGCATCCCGAGATAAACCGCTCAGTTCGGCGAACTGTTTTTGTGTCATCAACGGCACAAAGGTTTGAATCGGTAGGGTTACGTTGACATTCGTTTGGTTTTGTTCCATGTTGCACCTTTAGCCTCAGTTGGCTGGTTGTGGTTGGTTATGGGAGTTTTTAACATGTCTAAATATTAGCATCTAAGATTTAGACATGTCAACTAATATTTAGACATATGAAAGAAAAGATAAGAAAAATCAGAGAAAAAAGCGGAATGAACCGCACAGAATTCGCGGAAAGGACAGGCATTCAAGCCAAAACTTGGTCTAACATCGAAAACGGACTACAAAAAGCCAATGAAGATCATCTACTAGCGATAACTAAAGAATGGCCAGAATACGCACTATGGTTAATGACCAATCAAACGGCGCCGGAATGCGGGCAAATAAGCCCTGAGTTGGAAGAAATCAGAGTAAATCTAAAACAGGGTACGCAATAGCGGAAAGGGTAAGGGGAAGATGGAGAAATACAGAAAAATTGAGTGGAACAAAGACAGAAAAATGATTCAAGAAATCAATGATACATACAGAAAAAAAGATAATCCAGAACCTATAAACCTAAAAAAACTAAAATATAA
>NZ_JANIBK010000171.1 GCF_024505165.1 Methylomonas rivi | reverse complement strand
GGGTGCTTGCGGTTCCGCGGTCGGAGGCGCCGTTTCGGGAGGTTGCGCGGGCAGGCTTTGCGCGCTCTCGGCCGCTTGTTGCGCGGCCTCCTTGTCGTTGCCTTGCAGGGCGGCCAATTGCTGGTCTTTCAACGCCAACAATTGTTGCATCATATTCAATTGTTGCTCGAGCCGGTCGATGCGGCTTTGTAACTCGAGGTCCTTGCCATCGCTTGCCCCGCTGCCGGCACCCTCGGCGCTTGCACGGCCCTCGCCGCCTTGCTGGCCGGGTTTTACCTGGCCGGCAGCGCCGATGCTTTCGGTAATTTTGGCGTCGGCAGGAGCGACCAACTCCAGCGCTTTATTAGCGGCAACCGTTTCCGTGGCGGGTTTGGGCGCTTTACGGACGGATTTGCTGTCGCCGGCTTGCAAAATGGCGTCGGTTGCCGGTATTTTCAATACCACGCCTGCTTTTAACGAATCGATATTGCCTCGGTTGAAGGCATCCGGGTTGGCCCTAAATAGCGCCGACATCATTTGATTGGTGGGAACGCCGCGTTCGCTGCCCAGTTGTTCGGCTATACGCCACAAGGTATCGGCGGTTTGAACCGGGCCGTATTCGCCGCTGGCCGGAGTTTGGGGCGTGATATTGGCCGCGGTATCTACCCGGCGGATGTTTTTTCTAGCGGTTTGAGTTTTGCGAACCGGCCTTGCATAGTCTTCAAGCGGCTCTACACGGTAATCGGTAGCTGCCGCGCTGGGGATGACGGGAGCCCGGTAAGCCTCGGGCGGGTCGACCAAAACGGTAAATTCGCGGTATTGGCTGCCTTGCGGCCAACTGACTTCAAGCAGGAAATCCAGAAACGGTTCGGTCATGGGTTCCCGCGAGGTAATTTTGACCACAATGGAGCCGTCGGGCTGCGCTACCGGATTAAATTTGATTTTGGACAGGAAGTAGTTCCAGGGGACGCCGGCCTGATCGAACTTTTCCGGAGGGGCCAGTTTTACCGACACATCGGCGGGATTTTCGCCCGCCGCCAAATGTAGACGGATTTCCGCGTTCAGTTTCTGGTTAAGGGCGGAATGCAACTCAATATCACCGATACCCAACGGTTGCGCGCTCATCGGTATCAGCAACGATACAACCGCTAAAGTTTTAGTTAAGTGCTTCACATTCTTTTCCTTCACTGGGATTACCTCGGCACGATCAATCGGATGCATTTTGTCCGACTCATTAAAGACGCTTGCTAATCTTAGACTAGATGTAATTTTTTACCAGCACCTCGGCTATTTGCACGCTGTTCAAAGCGGCGCCCTTTCTGACATTATCGCCCACCACCCACAAATCTATCCCGTTAGGATGAGAGATGTCTTCGCGAATTCTGCCGACATAGACATCGTCGTGGCCGGACGATTCGGTTACCGCCGTGGGATAGCCGCCATTTTCGCGTTCATCCAAAACCGTGACGCCGGGAGCCGCCGAGAGCAATTCCCGCACCCGGTCGGCGGAAATTTTTTGCTTGGTTTCGATATGCACGGCTTCGGAGTGCCCAAAAAACACCGGCACGCGTACTGCGGTGGGATTGACCTGTATGCTGTCGTCGCCCATGATTTTGCGGGTTTCCCAGACCATTTTCATTTCTTCCTTGGTATAGCCGTTCTCCATGAATACATCGATTTGCGGCAATACGTTGAAGGCGATTTGTTTTGGGTACACGTTAGGCACGACCGGTTTGGCGTTCAGCAGGTTGGCTGTTTGGGTCGCCAATTCCTCGATAGCTTCCTTGCCTGTGCCGGAAACGGCTTGATACGTGGCGACATTGATGCGGCTGATGCCGACGGCGTCGTAAATGGGTTTCAAGGCCACCAGCATTTGGATGGTGGAACAATTAGGATTGGCGATAATGCCGCGGTTTTTATAGTCGGCGACTTTTTCCGGATTAACCTCCGGCACTACCAGCGGAATATCGTCGTCGTAACGGAATTGCGAGGTATTGTCTATCACCACGCAGCCGGCGGCGGCGGCTTTGGGGGCGTATTCGGCCGATACGGAGGCGCCGGGCGAGAACAGGCCGATTTGCACTTTGGAAAAATCGAAACCGGCCAAGTCTTCCACCACCAGCGAGCCGCCTTTAAACGGAATCCGTTTGCCCGCCGAGCGTTCGCTGGCCAGCGCGTAGACTTTGCCCACCGGAAAATTACGCTCTTCCAAGATCGCGATCATGGTTTCGCCGACCGCGCCGGTCGCGCCGACCACTGCAACATCATAAGTTTTGGACATAGGGTTTATCCTTTTAAAGCATTGAGTACGGCATCGCCCATGCCGGAGGTACTGGTTTGAGTCATGCCTTCCGAATAAATATCCGGGGTTCGGACGCCGGCGTCCAGCGCAGTGTCGACGGCTTGTTCGATACGTTCGGCCGCCGCGGTTTCGTTAAAGGTATAACGCAACATCATGGCTACCGACAGAATAGTCGCCAAGGGGTTGGCGATGCCTTGGCCGGCAATGTCGGGTGCCGAACCGTGTATCGGTTCGTACATGCCCTTGCCGTTGGCATCCAGCGACGCGGACGGCAACATGCCGATAGAGCCGGTCAGCATCGCCGCGATGTCCGACAAAATATCGCCGAACATATTAGTGGTGACGATGACGTCGAATTGTTTCGGCGCGCGCACCAGTTGCATCGCGGCATTGTCGACATACATGTGGCTTAATTGTACATCCGGATAATCCTTGCCGACTTCGGTGACCACCTGCCGCCATAGTTCGGTCGCCTCCAGCACATTGGCCTTATCCACCGAACACAGTTTGCGGTTTCGCTTTTGGGCGGTTTTAAACGCCGAATGGGCGATGCGGCGGATTTCCGACTCGCAATACACCAGCGTGTTGAAGCCTTGTTGCTCGCCGTTTTCCAATAACCGGATCCCGCGCGGCTGGCCGAAGTAAATGCCGCCGGTCAGTTCGCGCACGATCATGATATCCAGGCCGGCCACCACCTCGGGTTTTAGCGTGCTGGCTTCGGCCAGTTGCGGGTACAAAATCGCCGGCCTCAGATTCGAGAACAGATTCAGTTCCGAACGTATGCCCAGCAAGCCGCGTTCGGGGCGCACCGCATGCGGCAACGGCTCCCACTTGGGCCCGCCCACCGCGCCCAGCAATACCGCGTCCGCGTTCTTGCACAAATTCAGGGTTTGCTGCGGCAGCGGAGTGCCGAAGGCATCGTAAGCGGCACCGCCGACCAACGCGGTTTCGAAGCTTAGCCCCAAGGCCATGTCGCTGTTTAAAAAGCTTAAAACCTGAATGGCCTCGGCGACAATTTCGGGGCCGATACCGTCACCCGCTAAAACGGCGATTTTTTTTGCCATGGATCTACCCGATTCGCTTAGGCGTCTTTAAACAGCCAAGGCGCGCGTTTGGCGCGTTCGGCTTCATAGGCTTTAATTTTGTCGGCATGCTGCAAAGACAAGGCAATGTCGTCCAAACCGTTCAACAAGCGGTAGCGGCGATTTTCATCGACATTGAAGCCGATCGCTTGACCGCTTGGGGTGGTGATGGTCTGCGCTTGCAAGTCTATGGTCAACCGGTAGCCGTCGGCCATTTCGTTGAACAGCCGGTCAACGATTTCCGCCGGTAGCACGATGGGCAAAATACCGTTTTTAAAGCAATTGTTGAAAAAGATGTCGGCAAAGCTGGGGGCGATAATGGCCCGGAAACCGTAATCTTCCAGCGCCCACGGCGCATGCTCGCGCGAAGAGCCGCAGCCGAAGTTTTCCCGGGTCAGCAGAATTTGCGCGCCTTTATATTGCGCTTTATTCAGCACGAAATCCTGGTTCAGCGGCCGGTTTGTGCAATCCATGTCGGGTTCGCCATGATCAAGATAACGCCATTCGTCGAACAAATACGGGCCGAAACCGGCGCGGCGAATGGATTTTAAAAACTGCTTGGGAATGATGGCATCGGTATCGATATTGGCTCTGTCCAGCGGCGCCACCAGCGCGGTTAAAGTAGTGAATGCTCTCATGCCGCACCTCCCTGTGCGGCACCCTTGCGGGCTGCCGTTGGCAGTGCAAAATTGCTATCCTGCAATTTTGTCATGCAGGCTTCGGATTTAAAAATGCTACGCAGTGTGTGTGTCATGTTCATACTCCTTGCTCTGCGACGTTAACAAAGTGGCCGGCAATTGCGGCGGCGGCTGCCATGGCTGGGCTGACCAAATGGGTACGGCCGCCGTAGCCTTGGCGGCCCTCGAAATTACGGTTGGATGTGGACGCGCAATGTTCGCCGGCTTCCAGGCGGTCGGCGTTCATGGCCAGACACATGGAGCAGCCCGGCTCGCGCCATTCGAAATTGGCCTCGGTAAAGATTTTGTCCAGGCCTTCCGCTTCGGCTTGTTGCTTGATCAAACCGGAGCCCGGTACGATCAATACTTGTTTAACGGATTCGGCTTTTTTACGGCCCTTGATAACCGCCGCTGCCGCGCGCAAATCCTCGATGCGCGAATTGGTGCAGGAGCCGATGAAGACTTTGTCCAGCTTGATGTCGGTGATTTTTTGCCCGGCCTGCAAGCCCATGTATTGGAGTGCGCGCTCTATGCCTTGGCGTTTCACCGGGTCCGCTTCTTGCGCGGGATCGGGCACGCTTGCGTCGACCGGCAGTACCATTTCCGGCGAAGTGCCCCAGCTGACTTGCGGTTTAATCTCGGCCGCGTTGAATTCGATGACTTTGTCGAATTTGGCGTCGCTATCGGAATGCAGTTTTTGCCAGTAACGCACGGCCATGTTCCAGTCGTCGCCTTTAGGCGCGTAGGGGCGGCCTTGATAATAGTCGATGGTGGTGTCGTCGCAGGCAATCAATCCTGCCCGCGCGCCGGCTTCGATCGCCATGTTGCAGATCGTCATGCGGCCTTCCATGGACAGGGCGCGAATCGCTTCGCCGCCGAATTCGATGGTGTAACCGGTGCCGCCGGCGGTGCCGATATTGCCGATGACGGCCAGCACGATGTCCTTGGCGGTGACGCCGGGACCGGCCTTGCCGTTGACCTTGATCAGCATGTTCTTGGCTTTTTTCTGCACCAGACACTGGGTCGCCAAGGCGTGCTCGACCTCCGATGTGCCGATGCCGAAGGCCAATGCCGCAGAAGCACCGTGAGTGGAGGTATGCGAGTCGCCGCAGACCACGGTCATGCCGGGCAGCGTGGCGCCTTGTTCCGGGCCGACGACGTGGACAATGCCTTGGCGGATGTCGCTCATGTGGAATTCGGTGATGCCGAATTCCTTGCAGTTGCTCTCCAGGGTTTCCACCTGCAGGCGCGACACCGGGTCGGCAATGCCCTTGGCTCTGTCGGTAGTAGGGATGTTGTGATCCGCTACCGCCAGATTGCGGGCGATGCGCCAAGGATGGCGGCCGGACAAACGCAAGCCCTCGAAAGCTTGCGGGGAAGTCACTTCGTGCAGTAATTGCCGGTCGATATAAATCAAGCACGAGCCGTCGTCTTCGGTGTGAACGACATGGTCGTCCCAAAGTTTGTCGTATAAGGTTTTACCTGCCATATTGGTTTCTCATTAGGTAGGGTACGCATCGCGTACCGGAAGCTAAAGGTACGCGCCGCGTACCCTACGATGGTTTAATTCAACACCGCGAATACTTTAGCGGTAATGTCGCCGACCGAGCCGACGCCTGCAATGGAGGCGAATTTGGCTTTCTGGCCGGGCGCCGAATAAAAACCGACCAGCGGTTTGGTTTGTTCGTGATAGACGTTCAGACGTTTACGCACGGTTTCTTCGGTGTCGTCGTCGCGTTGAATCAAAGGCTCGCCAGTGACGTCGTCGACGCCTGCGGTTTTCGGCGGATTAAATACCACGTGATAACTGCGGCCGGAGGCCATGTGTACGCGTCTGCCGCTCATGCGCTTGATGATTTCCTCGTCGTCAACCGCAATTTCCACCACATAATCCAGTTCCACGCCCATGTTTTCCAGACCTTCGGCCTGGGCGATAGTTCGCGGGAAGCCGTCCAATAAATAGCCGTTTTTGCAGTCGTCCTGGGCGATGCGTTCCTTGATCAAGCCCAGAATAATGTCGTCGGACACCAGACCGCCGGCATCCATGACTTTTTTGGCTTCCACGCCCAAAGGAGTGCCGGCGCGAACCGCCGCGCGCAGCATGTCGCCGGTGGAAATTTGCGGAATGGCAAACTTTTCGGTAATGAACTGGGCTTGTGTGCCTTTACCCGAACCGGGACTTCCTAACAGGATGATACGCATAGCTTTTAACTCCGGGGCGTCAATGCGGCTTTTTGCCGTCTAATTAATGGTTTGGTATCCGCGAGGGTCTGCCTGCGGAAGCCGTTAAAAAACCGGGCATTTTAGCGCAAACCTTTTAGGAATGCCGTTAAATGTTGGTTTTTGGCTCTTGGTTTTATATGCAAGTGTCTTTGGTGGGGCGAAGGCTTTTGTTTAATAGGTGTCGCTATCGCGACGGGTGATTTAAAGTCGGTTCGCGGACCGACAGCCGAGATACTTTCTTTTGCTCCGCCAAAAGAAAGTATCCAAAGAAAAGGCGGCCCGGTGCTCGGCGCGGCATAACGGGAGAAAACCCATCGCGGAGTTTGAAATCGATTAATATTTTGGAAGTCGCGTAGGTCAGGGTGCGCGATAGCGTTCCCTGACAAATTTTGGACCCATGACTTCGAAATGTCACGTAACCGCTATCGCGGCAACGTGACCTAGTGTGCCCGGCATGGGCTAAAACTTGTTATCTGAAAGGAGATAACCGGAAGTAGTAACGACAACCGTAGCGAAACGCAAGGGTGAAAACCGCGAGGCTAGCCTGAAAGAAGCGCGTAGCAAAAGCACGACCGCAGGAACACGAACAAGCATTGAGGCCGGTTGTGGGCGATGAGTGTGCTAGGGAACACGAAATCCAACCGTTACCGAAAGACGCATCAGGTAGAGCTTGGCGGCACGGGCAGACAGTTTTAGCACCTTACCCGGGGAGATCTCCCGAACGAGAGATTGGGAGAAGTCAGCAGAAGCCGTAGTAGCGAG
>NZ_JANIBK010000170.1 GCF_024505165.1 Methylomonas rivi | reverse complement strand
AACCAAGCCGGCTTTTTATCGTTTCCCTAAAGCCGATGTGTTGCGTTAGCGCTTCATGGAATCGAAAAACTCGGCATTGGTTTTGAAGTCTTTTAATTTGCCCAATAAAAATTCCGATGCCGCCAGTTCGTCCATCGGTTGCAGAATTTTGCGCAGAATCCAGGTTTTTTGCAGTTCGTCCGGATCGACCAGATATTCCTCGCGGCGGGTGCCGGAGCGGTTGATGTTGATGGCGGGGTAAACACGTTTTTCGGCGATTTTGCGTTCCAGATGCAATTCCATGTTGCCCGTGCCTTTAAACTCCTCGAAGATTACTTCGTCCATGCGGGAGCCGGTCTCCACCAGCGCGGTGGCGATGATGGTCAAGCTGCCGCCTTCCTCGATGTTTCTGGCGGCGCCGAAAAAGCGCTTGGGTTTTTCCAGCGCGTTGGCGTCCACGCCGCCGGACAGCAATTTGCCGGACGACGGCACTACCATGTTGTAAGCACGCGCCAGCCGGGTAATGGAGTCTAACAGGATGACCACGTCGTGTTTGTGTTCGACCATGCGGCGGGCTTTTTCGATCACCATGTCGGCCACTTGCACGTGGCGGGAGGCCGGTTCGTCAAAGGTGCTGGAGACCACTTCGCCGCGCACGCAGCGCTCCATTTCAGTGACCTCTTCCGGGCGTTCGTCGATCAGCAGCACGATCAGATAGCATTCGGGATTCTTTTCCGCAATCGCATGCGCAATACTTTGCATGATCATGGTTTTACCGGCCTTGGGCGGCGACACGATCAAACCCCGCTGGCCTTTGCCGATAGGCGCGATCAAGTCGATGATGCGGGCGGTCAAGTCTTCGCTGGTGCCGTTGCCTTGTTCCAAACGGAAGCGTTTGTTGGCGAATAAAGGCGTCAGGTTGGAAAAGGAAATTTTGTTTTTGGCGTGTTCGGGCGATTCGAAATTGATGCTTTCCACCTTGAGCATGGCGAAATAACGCTCGCCTTCCTTGGGCGGGCGGATTTTACCGCTGACCGTGTCGCCGGTGCGTAAACCGAAACGTCTGATTTGGCTGGGCGACACATAAATATCGTCCGGCCCGGCCAGATAGGAGCATCCGGGCGTACGCAAAAAACCGAAACCGTCTTGCAGTATTTCTAAAACCCCGTCCCCAAAGATATCTTCGCCGCTCTTCGCCTGTTTCTTCAGAATGGCGAAAATCAATTCCTGCTTTCGAGCTCTGTCGATATTTTCTAACCCTAAGGATTCGGCGATGGCAATAATTTCGGTGGCTTGTTTAAGTTTTAACTCGGTAAGATTCATAAGGGTTATGGGAAAAGAAGAAAAGCAAAACGGCATGAAACCGTTTATGGCAGAGGTGGTTGTTGGAAAAAATTACGAAGACTATGGATGCGTAAGGAGCAAGCGTGAACGATTTTAGCGCAATAACCGGACTTATCAAAACGTTTTGTTGAAAAGTCCGGTTATCGGGAGCGTAATGCTAGATGTTGCTATCGATAAATGCGGTCAATTGCGATTTGGTGAGAGCGCCCACCTTGGTCGCCTCCACTTCGCCGCCCTTGAACAGCATCAGCGTCGGAATACCGCGCACGCCGTAATGTTGGGGAGTTTTGGGGTTTTCGTCGATATTCAGTTTGGCAATGGTCAATTTGCCTTGATATTCAGCCGCAACTTCATCCAGAACCGGTGCAATCATTTTGCAGGGACCACACCACTCCGCCCAGTAATCTACTAACACCGGACCGTTGGCTTTAATAACCGTATCGTTAAAATCAGCATCCGATACATGAAGGACTAAGTCGCTCACGCCATTCTCCACTAGTTTACAAAGCCAAAACTATAGTAATGTCTACCCGTGATTGTCAATCGATTTCATCGAAACGGCTTTTTACGCTATGCTATCGGGCTATGAAAAGAGCACATCTGACGGAAACACGTTTTAGCAATCTGGAGCTTTCCGACTCCATCATTAAAGGCCTGAAGGAAGCGGGGTTCATCCAGTGCACGCCGATACAGGACAAATCGCTACCGCTGGCGTTGCGCGATAAGGACGTCGCCGGCCAAGCCCAAACCGGTACCGGCAAGACCGCTAGTTTTTTGCTGGCGACTTTTCAGCGTTTGATCAACGACGAAAGCGAACAGATTAAAAATCCCCGCGCCCTGATTTTGGCGCCGACCCGGGAACTGGCGATTCAGATTCATAAAGACGCGCTGGTGCTGGGCAAGTATTTGAATTTAAAGCTCGCCTTGATCTACGGCGGCACCGATTACCAAAAACAGCTCGACAAGCTCAAAACCAATGTCGACATCATTATCGGCACCCCCGGCCGCATCATCGACTTTTACAAACAGGGCGCCTTCACGCTGGATAATATTCAAGTCACCGTGATGGACGAAGCCGACCGCATGTTCGACCTGGGCTTCATCAAGGACATCCGTTTTCTGCTGCGCCGAATGCCGCCGCCGGAAAAACGCCTGAACCTGCTGTTTTCGGCCACCCTGTCGTACAAAGTGACCGAACTGGCCTACGAACACATGAACAATCCAGTGCTGATCCGTATCGAGTCGGAAGAGGTCACCTCCAAGGCCATCAACCAGATCGCCTATTGTCCGGCCAACGACCAGAAAATCCCGCTGCTGTTGGGACTGCTGAAGTACCATCAGCCGCAACGCAGCATCGTGTTCGTCAACACCAAGCGTTGCGCGGAACGGCTCGATGACTACCTGGAAGCCAACGGCTACCAGGTTGCCATGCTCAGCGGCGACGTACCGCAGGAAAAACGCCAGCGGCTGCTGAACGATTTCCAGGAAAACCGGGTTACTTTGTTGATAGCCACCGACGTGGCCGCGCGCGGCTTGCATATTCCCGACGTTTCGCATGTGTTCAATTACGACCTGCCGCAGGACGTGGAAGATTATGTACACCGCATCGGCCGCACCGCCCGTTTCGGCGCCAGCGGCGAGGCCATCAGCTTTATTTGCGAGGAATACGCGTATTCGATGCCGGACATCGAAGACTATATCGGCGAAAAAGTGCCGGTCACCGCGATAACCCCGGAATTGCTGGTCGAAGAGGTCGTCAAACCCCAGCGAAAAGAGCCTCGCGAACGAGTCGTTCCGCACGACAAACGCCCGCCGCGTCCGCGCCAGGATCGCAAACCCAGGGAATTTATACCTAAGCGGACGGATGAAGCCCCGTCATCAGCCCCCGAAAGTCCTCCGCTGCCGGAAACTCCGTAATTTGCCGAATGGGAGCCCGGCTATCGGGCTTGCTGATAGCCGCCAAATGCGCAATCCCAAAGCTTTGCGCCGAGCGCAAAACCGGTAAGCTGTCGTCGACCAGCAGGCAGCTGTGTTTTTCGAATACGTGGTTGGCCTGTAGCGTCCGCCAAAAGTCTTGCTGCTCCTTGGCCAAGCCGTAGTCGTGCGACGAAATAATCTGGTCGAAAAACCGTTGCAGACAGGTTTTTTCCATTTTCAGGCTCAAACTGTCGCGATGGGCGTTGGTGACCAATAACAGGCGGCGGCCGCTTGCGCGTACCGCATCCAAAAACTCGGTCACATGCGGATGTACGGCGATCAAGCCGGCCAATTCCTGCTTCAACCCGGCAATATTCAACTGCAATTCCGCGCTCCAGTAATCCAGGCAATACCATTCCAGGCGGCCTTCCATGGCTTTAAAGCGGGGCCGCAATTGTTGTTTGGCTTCCGCCAGCGAAAGTTGATGTAAATCGGCAAACCGTTGCGGCACAAATTCCTGCCAGAAATGATTGTCGAAATTCAAATCCAACAAAGTACCGTCCATATCCAGCAATACGGTTTCGATATTCGACCAATCCAGCATGTTTGTGCCCCATCCGTTATGTCCGATCATGATGGTAGCGAAAAAGCCGGGGCTTTGTCATCCCGCCTCTGTTACGATTAAGGCGTCGATAACCGCCCGATTGCGCCATGTCCCGGAAAATGCCCATTATTCACAGTAAGGCAGTGATTGCGGAAACCCGCCAATTCCGCATCGAAGTTTTGCAGCTGGAATTCAGCAGCGGCCAACAGCGCCAATACGAACGTTTGGCGCGCGGCGGCTCGAATGGCGCGGTATTGGTGGTGCCGATGCTGGATCACGAAACCGTCCTGCTGGTCAGGGAATATGCGGCCGGCCTGCATCGCTACGAACTAGGGCTGCCCAAGGGCAAAATAGACCCCGGCGAAGACAATCTGAACGCCGCCAATCGGGAGCTGAAGGAAGAAGTCGGTTACGGCGCCCGGCAGCTGCGGCATCTGCATACGGTATCCATGGCGCCCGCTTACTTGGAACATACCATAGACATTATTCTTGCCGAACAGCTTTATCCTGAAAAACTGGAAGGCGACGAACCGGAAGAACTGGAAGTGGTGCCCTGGAACATACACGAAATCGACAAACTGATGCGTAGCGGCGAATGCAGCGAAGCGCGTTCGATTGCCGCCTTGTATTTGACCGCCGCCTATCTGCGGGATAGGCCTATCCGGCAAGCAAAGCCTTGAAATAAGCCTGCCAGTCAAAATTAGGGCCGGGATCGTTTTTTCTGCCCGGCGCAATATCGCTATGTCCGACTATCCTGTCCCGACTTAATTTGGGATAGTGCTCAAGCAACAACTTGGTTACCTCGGCCAATCTTTGGTATTGCCGGTCGTTAAAGGCTTGATTCACCGACCCTTCCAACTCGATGCCGATGGAATAATCGTTACAGCGTTCCCGGCCTTGAAATTGCGACACGCCGGCGTGCCAGGCCCGCCGGTCGAAAGGGACGAATTGCAACAACTCGCCGTCCCTGCGTATCAACAAATGCGCGGAAACCTTGAGCCGGGCAATTTCCTGAAAATAGGGATGCGCATCGGGGTCCAGATTATTGCAAAACAGTTGCTCGATATAAACGCCGCCGAACTGCTCGGGCGGCAGACTTATGCAATGTATTACCAGCAGGGAAATGTCGGCGGCATCCGGTCTGGCATCGCAATTGGGCGAGGGCCGGAATAGGGCAATATCGATGCGATGCTCGAGAATGTTCATGCGATTCGAATAATCGTAAATCGGGTATTTTCCCATAACCCGGCATGCGCCAATAGCCTGACGGCGCTTCTCCTTGGTTTATAATGCTGCCATTTTAATACTTTCGCCCGGATACCCCATGAAATCGCAGCCCGCCTTGGCAGACATTGCCGCCTACCTTGCCGAAGACGTCGGCAGCGGTGATCTGACCGCCGGCATTATCCCGGAAACCGCCAACGCCAGTGCCCGCGTGGTGACGCGCGAAAACATGGTGTTATGCGGCCAAGCCTGGTTCGAAGCGGTATTCCAACAGCTTAGCAAGGACATCGCCATTGAATGGGCTTGCCGGGAAGGCGACGATGTGGTCGCCGGCAGCGTGCTTTGCCAACTGCGCGGCCCGGCCAGAGCCTTGCTGACAGGCGAGCGCACCGCCTTAAACCTGCTGCAAACCCTGTCGGCCACCGCCAGCGTGGCGCGCAAGTATGCGCAAGCAGTCGCCGGCACCGATTGTAAAGTTCTGGATACCCGTAAAACCATCCCCGGCCTGCGACTGGCGCAAAAATACGCCGTTCATTGCGGCGGTTGCGTCAATCATAGGATAGGCTTGTTCGACGCGATATTAATCAAGGAAAACCACATCATCGCCGCCGGCTCCATCGGCGCGGCGATTGCCAAAGCCAGGACGCTCGGCGATGTAATGGTGGAAATAGAAGTGGAAACCCTGGCGGAACTGAGGGAGGCTTTGCTTGCGCAACCCGACCGCATCATGCTGGATAATTTTTCCGTCGACGATTTGCGGCGCGCGGTGACGCTGAACCAAGGCAAAGCCGAACTGGAGGCATCCGGCAATATCAGCCTGGATACCATACGCGGCATTGCCGAAACCGGCGTGGACTATATTTCAATCGGCGCCTTGACCAAAAACATCACTGCTATCGATTTATCGATGCGGATCGAATTATTAGCCGCCTAAACGTTGCCGCTCATTGGCCGGTTTTATAAAAACCGGCCAATACTCAGGCCCATAAACCGTTTCGGCCTAGGGAAACGCTGATTAAATCCCCGCCGAGAGATGAGATAATAGAGTCTATCTGATCGTAGCCTGGACTAGCCGATGAACACACCGACCCAAACCAGTTTTGCCGAACTTGAATACGCCAGCAAAAAACGCCAAA
Source organism: Methylomonas rivi (assembly GCF_024505165.1). Classification (GTDB taxonomy): domain Bacteria; phylum Pseudomonadota; class Gammaproteobacteria; order Methylococcales; family Methylomonadaceae; genus Methylomonas; species Methylomonas rivi. The sequence continues at coordinate 897 of NZ_JANIBK010000170.1, read as the reverse complement.
CCCGGCGGGAAAAATTTCTGGCGGAAATGGAGCAAGTGGTGCCTTGGGTCTTATTGTTAGCCAAGCTGGAGCCGCATTATCCGCAAAGTGGTCGCCGAGGCCGACAACCGATGCCCTTGAATCGCATGTTACGCATCCACTGCATGCAGCAATGGTTCAGCTACTCGGATCGTCAAATGGAAGACGCGCTGTATGAAATCGACAGCATCCGTCGTTTTGCCGGCTTCGGTAGCGTCACCGAAGCGCTGCCGGACGAAACCACCATTCTCAACTTCCGCCACTGGCTGGAAAAACATAAGCTGACCGAAGTCTTGTTGTCGACCGTCAACGACCATCTGAAAGATCAAGGCCTGTTGGTATCCAAAGGTACCATGGTCGATGCCACGATTGTTCACGCCCCCAGTTCAACCAAGAATCAAGAGCAACAACGCGACCCCGACATGCACCAAACCCGGAAAGGCAACCAGTGGTATTTTGGCATGAAAATCCACGTCGGCGCCGACGTCAATTCGGGTGCGGTGCACAGCGTGACTGTTACAGCAGCCAATACCGCCGACATCGTGGAATTGCCCAAGCTGCTGCGCGAGGATGATCAAGTGATCTTTGCCGACGCCGGTTACACCAGCGACGATTATAAAAAGGGTTCACGACAGCTGGGGCTAAGCTGGTGTGTCAACGACAAACGCAAGCCCGGCAAAAACCTATCGAGTAGCCAGCGTAAGCGCAACCGCAAATATTCGTCGGTCAGAGCCCGTGTCGAGCACATTTTTCGAATCATCAAATGCCAGTTCGGCTTTCGCAAGACCCGTTACCGGGGATTAGAGAAAAATACCGCCCAAGTGAATTGGCTGGTGGGGTTAGCGAATTTATATCTGTTGCGCCGCCAATTGAGGGCGG
>NZ_JANIBK010000169.1 GCF_024505165.1 Methylomonas rivi | reverse complement strand
TGCCTTCGCTGACGGCAACCCGCAGATTTTCGGCTTGCTTGCGGACGCTGAAGGCGGTGCCGACCGCGCGGGCCTCGGCATCGCCGCCGTCGACGATAAACGGCCGTTGCTTGTTGGGCGCGACTTGGAAATAGGCTTCGCCGCGCAGCAATTCGATGCGGCGCCGGCTTGCGCTGAAATGCACCGACAATGCGGTATCGGTATTCAGCGTCAGGCGCGAGCCGTCCGCCAGTTCCACGTTGAGTTGTTGGCCGGCGGCGGTATGGAAGTCGCTACGCCAGTTTTGCAGTTGCTTTGGAAATTGCCAGCCGGCCAGTAGCAGAAACAGGCTCAGGCCAACAAACGTGCTGATACGTCGGCTCGGTTTGGCGGCTGAGAAGGGGTTCGCTTCGGCTCCGCTCAGCGGACGCAAGAGGGCATCGGCATGCGCGACTGTTTCAGGGTTTTGGCTGTTTTCGCCGACAAGGTTTTCGGCTTGCAGGCGGTTATAAACCTGTTCAGCCGGAATTTGCAGCAAACTCCAGAGCTTGCGGGTTTTATCGTAGGCTTCGGCGTGTTGCGGTTGGGCCCTGTACCAATCCTGAAAACGGTTGCGTTCCTCGGCACTGACGTCGTCGGCCTGCAAGCGGGCGAACCAGGCGCTGGCTTGGTCGGAAATGGAATCGGAGGACACAGGATTGTCTTTGGACATTACGAGGGCGGGTAAACCGTTAAACAAGAGTCGGCATCATGCCACGATTTTGGGGTAGGGGTAAGTTGCATGGACTGTTTTGGGCGGTTATAAGAAATCGACGCGGTCTTTCAGCAACTTTAAGGCTTTGTGCATGTGGCTTTCCACCGTGCGGGCCGAGATACGTAATTCCGCTGCAATTTCCGCATAGCTTTTGCCTTCCACTCGGCACAGCAAAAATACCGCGCGGCATTGCGGCGGCAATTCGTAGATCAGTTTTGCGAATAACTCCATGTGCTGTTGGCCCATCAGGGTACTGTCCGGTTGCGGCTGTCGGCAGGCGATTTCGTCGTTTACCTCGCCGCCGTCGCGTTGGTTTTGTCTGGCCTTGCCGCGCAGATGGTCCAGGGCCAGGTTGTCGGCAACCCGAAACAGGAAGGCCCGCGGATTGGCTATGTCGGTGTCCGCCGTATGCCGGGCGATGCGCAGATAGGTTTCCTGAATCAGATCGGCGGCGGTTTCGGCGCAGTCGACTTTATAGGTCAGAAATTGCTGCAATTCCTTTTGGTGGCGCAGAAAGCTGGTGATTAAATCGGGTTCCGTGAGGGCATCCATACAGGACAAGCGCCGTGGCAATAAAACACGGATTTACCATAGCAAATTTTAAGCCATTTTCCAGGCAGGCCCGGGTTTTGGGGGTTGGCGCAGTCCTGAGCAGGAACGCCTCGCACTGGAATGAGGGATATACCACACTACCGACGGTAGGGGTTTCTTAGCTGGATCGCGGGCTATGCGGACTACCTAATGACAAACGGTCAGTCGGCCGATTCTTCATCGCGCAAGCTAAAAATGATCGGCACCAGCACCGAGCTGGCTATCGGGTGATTGGCCCGCATGGCCGGCACGAACAACCAATCCCGCACGGCGGCGAGCGCCGATTCGTCCAGCAGCGCGTGGCCGGAGCTTTGTTCCACGGCAACCGATTCGACTTCGCCCGCTTCGCCGATTTCTACGCGCAGTACCACTTTACCTTGCCAGCCGCGGCTTCTGGCCATGCTGGGGTAGTCGGGTTTGGGATTTTTATCGTATTCGGCATTGAAATAGGCTTCCGTATACGGTTGTGCTTCGGCTTGCGTATCCTTGACGGGAAGGGGGTTGCTGAAATCGGGTACAGTGCTGTTTTCCAGGGGTTGCAGGTCGAACACTTGATCGTCGGGCGAGAAACTGGAAGGCGGCATTTGCGGCGAAATCTTTTTCAGTTTGGGTTTCGGCTGCTTTTTTTTAAGCGGCGGCTTTGACGCGGTTTTAGGCGGCGGAGGGGTCGCTAGTTCCGGCTTGGCGGCGGGCACTGTTAGCATCGAAACCTTCGTGACGATAGGTTCCGGGCGCGGCGGTTTGGCTTGCTCCGGATAGAAAAAACACTTAAAGCCAAACGCATGCAGGCCGCTTACCGTTAGCACGATGAAACCTAATACAGTCAGGTTAAGCGAATTGTCGTTGCGGCGAGCGGGCGTTATGCGTGCGAAGCGCTTTTGCCCGGCGCTAGCCGCCGAGGAATCGACAAAGCTGTTCCCGGTCTTGTAAAGGGCTAACACCTCACGGGTGCTTGTTTGAAAAAAGTCCATTTTAGTAATTGATAATGATCCCGATTAAGGATTGAAGCGCAGGCTTACTCTAACAATTTTTCCGCAAGTCTAACATGCGGCGTATTGCCACAGACCTTGGGTGTTTTTCCTTGCTCGTCTCCTGCTTATTTCAGCGGCTTGCCGGAAATAGTCGCCCATGATGGGCGATTTTATTCCGGCCTACCCGGTTTGGCGTGAGTTCAGCCGTAGGGCCACGGCTGGGATATCGGTCAGGCGGCAATCGCCTGTCTAAGTCTGTTAGCGTTTATCCAGTTTTTTCTTGGCGGCATCGGCTTCGGCGGCTAGGGCTTCGACCGCTTGCCGGTAAGCGGCTTGCTCCCGGTTAGCCGATTCGGCGATGATGTTGTTATCGGTATTGGCTTCATTAATCAGGCATTCGAAATACACTTTGGCTTGTTGTTGCCAATCGTTGATGGCGGCGACGCTTTTGTTAAAGCTGTCCACGTCGCCGGCGTCGATTTGGGGCGTGGCGGGCTTGTCGCCGCAGCCGCTGGGTTGCCAGCCGCCGTTTGCAAGTTCGCCGGCATGGGGCGACGCTGTCAACAAACTTAATCCAATGGCGGTTATCGACAAAGTTAATTTCATAACGGCTCCTGTGTGTCTAAAACAATGTAGGTCGGAATAAGCCCGCCCGGGGAACGCAAGGGCGGACGTTTCCGGCAATCGAGGCTTGCGGCTCTATTCTAGCGCGGTTGGCGCTGCAAACGGCGGTTGTCGTGAAAAACCTTGGCCCGGCGTTTTTTCAGCCAGATTACCAGTCCCGTCACCGACAACATCACAATCGCCAAACCCAGTACGCAAACGAATATTCGATAGGGCAGGCCGAACACATTGCCCATGTGCAAGGCCATCAGCCAGGTGGTGATGGTGTTGCCGTTGTATTGGCCGCTGGGCAGCAGCAACAGTTTTATCTCGCCGCTGCCGGCATCGATCACCGCTTTGGTTTGGCCGAACTTATCCTGTATGTCGGCGCTGCTGCGGACGTTGTAAACGTAAAAGCCCTTGGCGCGGTTGAGCCACATACCCATCGGGGCTTCTACCTGAAACCCTTGCTCAACGGCTGCGCGGGCCATGGCCTGTTGGCCGATCCGGTAGGCCTCTCGCCAACCGACGGCCGGATGCTGCAGCGGCTTCTCCAGATCCGGAAATTCCGTCCAAGGTTGATGAAACTCGCTGACCGTTTGCATGACGGTTTTATACACGGTGTCGCCCAAATTCATAAACACGCTGGACCAGGCGAAAATCAATAGAACGATCCATAGCCAAAGCCCGCCGGCCCGGTGCAAATCGAAATTAATCCGATAGTTGGAGCCGCGCCATTTAATCAGCCAGGCCGGCCGCCAGCGTTGCCAGAACGAACGCTTGGATGCGGTGTGCCCGGATAAAGCGTTTTCCTGTTCCTGTGGCTGAGCGTGTTTGGCCGCCGGCAAGGTCAGATAAAACCCCACGAAACAATCCAGCGTCCATACCAAGGCGGTGATACCCAAAATCCAGCCGCCCCATTCGCCCAGCGCCAGTGCGTAATGCAGTTTATACACGAAAGGCATCAGGTTGCTTAGGCCTTGCGAAATGTCCCCCCAGCTGCGCCGGCCCAACTCTTCGCCGCTGTACGGGTCCAGTATCAGCTGGGTGTAATCCAATGCGTCGGCTTGGCCGGTGGCCGGATTGGGACGCGGCGAAACCGAAATATCCGCCGCCCCCGGATTCAGCCAGACCGAATCGACCCGCGCTTGCGGCGCCAAGCGTTCGGCGCTTTCGACCAGGGTAACCATATCCAGCGGCGGACGGCCGTTGGCTTCGACGTGCAATTGCGGATTGAGGGCCTGTTCCAGCTCGCGGTAAAACGCCAGCAGGCTGCCGGTCAGGCCGACGATAATCAAAAACACCGTCATCGCCAAACCGGCGTAACGGTGGGCCAATACCCAGAAGGGGCGGATTTTCATAACAACTCCAGCATGTCGGTTTCAAGTCGGCGTTTTAACGGTCGTCATGCTGTAAGACGTTTGAAAACGGAAAAACCCCACCCTGGGTTGGATTTGTTCGGCGAAATGGTCGCGGGGTTGCAAACCCCGACCCGCTAATTGGTTGACGAACGACGCGGAGCGTCTGGAGCTGCATTCCCACGTTGGAACGTGGGAACGATAAATCAGTTTCGTAGGTCGGGTTAGCTCGATAGAGCGTAACCCGACAATCCCGCGCCGATATGTCGGGTTATGGCTAGCGCCTAACCCGACCTACATTGCTTGCGCTCCGATTGGGAGACGCAAGCTTGCGGATTTTGTCAATCCGTCCGTATGGCTGAATGGAAAAGTGGGTTTGAAGCGATTTAGTTGCTCGTGCGGTTTGAAAGATTCAGGGCGGAGTTACAACCTTTGCCCCGCTCAAATTAAAACTCCATTTTAACCGATCCTATAAAAGTACGCGGTACTCCCGGCGTTATGAAGGTGTTGCTGTTGGAGGTGGCGGCATAATATTGGCGATCCAACAAATTTTCCACGTTGAATTGCAGTGTGGTCCTCGCTTTGGCGAAAGGTAACTGATATTTCACCAATGCGTCTACCCGGCCAAAACCCGGCAGTTCAAAGCTGTTTGCCTGATCCCCTTCGCGTTGGTCTTGAAAATAGACGCCGGCGCCCACGCTTAAACCTCTTAGCGGCTCTTGCTGCAGATCGTATTTTGCCCAAAAACTACCGGCGTTTCTGGGTACATTCCACAAGCGATTTCCGGCATTATTGCCTTTCAGTATGACCGCATCGGTATAGGCATAGCTTGCAATCAAATTCAATCCATCCGTTACTTGCCCCGAAATATCGATTTCTATGCCTTGGCTGCGCGCTTCGCCGACGGTTTGTGAAAACGGCGTACCGGCGATAGGCACCCTCATATTTTGTTTGCTTAAGTGAAAATACGACACACTCGAAATCAAGCGTTTATCGAAAAACTCCGTCTTGAAACCGGCCTCGAACTGTTCGGCTGTTTCTGGTTGCAGCATGCCACCACCAACGCCGATACCGGTATTGGCCGCGCCTAACGATTCGACGAAATTGCCGTAAACTGATAGCCAATCCCAGGGCCGGTAAAGGATACCAACCCTTGGGCTGAATTTTTGGTTTTCGATGTCGGAAAACTTTGCCGAGGCATCGGCCACCGATATGGACGACGACCCGTTGCCCTGGTTTGCCCAGTCATAACGACCTCCACCCAGGATATGCAGTTTGTCGAATAGTGTGATTTGGTCCTGGAAATACACGCCGTTCCAACTGATGTTTTGGTCCTGGAACGAATTCTTCGACGTCGTGGATAGGTTTACGCCGGAGAGGCTGTATTGAGGTTGGTAGATATTGATGGTATTGACCGGGCCACCAAAAACCGCGGGACCTAAAAACCAGCCACTCAATGTTCCATCCGCTCCGTAATAATCCCATCCCATCAATACATTATGGCTGAGGTCTCCGGTGACGAACTTACCGTTGATGTTTACAGTGCCGCCGAACGAATCGGAGTAGGAGTCGCCACAACAAAACACCCTTCTGAGCTCGCCGGTCGCTTCATTGATAACACCGGGCGCGGCATGTTGCAGATCGACTGCGTCACGGCTCTGATAATTGAACCGGGCGTTCATTTTCCAATCGTCGGAAAATTCGTGGTTTAGCGTGATAGCGCCGCTATAGATTTCGGTGTTGCTTTTATCTATGGCGGGCTCTCCCAAATAGCGCGAGATGGGAATATCGATGGGCCGGCGGGTTGTGCCGCTGGCAACCACACCATGGTCTTCCAAGGTGTTTTCATTGGAATAAATAAAGTCGAGGTCTAGTTGCGTGCGGTCGCTGATTTTCCAGGTAAAGGAAGGTGCGATAAATACCCGGTCCGTATAGGCAAAATCCCGGAAGGAGTTTTTGTCCAGATATTCGAAATTGATTCGATACATTAATGAGGCATCTTCGTTGATCGCACCTGTTGCATCGGCCAGGGTCTGATAAAGATCGTAGGACCCGAAACGTTGTTCCAACGAATAATACGGCGTTGCCTGTGGGCGTTTGGTGACGACATTAATCATGCCTCCCGGGGTAATGCGTCCATAGAGATTGGCGGCCGCGCCTTTAACCACTTCGATACGCTCGGCATTGGCCAACGGCATACGGCTGACCGGCCATCTGAATCCGTCCAGATAGTTGGCGTAATTTGTATTGAAGCCTCGAATCATAAATTCTTCGCCGAAACCACCAAAGGTGAAGCCTTGAAATACACCGCTGACGTTTTTGATTGCGTCCCCGAGTTGAATGGCTTGTTGATCGTGCATGACGGCTTTAGAAACGACTTGAACGGAGATCGGCGTTTCCATGATCGGTGTATTGGTCTTAGTTGCGGTCGTCGCATTCGGCAAGCTGTAATCCGGATTATACGGATCGGTGGCATCGTAGATGTTTTTCCCTGTCACCGTCACCGCCGGCATGGTGGCGCTCGATCGCGGCTCCACGCTGGAGGCTTTTTCCAGTGTCACGCTGCCGCTGCCGGTTGCCCTCGGCGCCAAACCGCTACCGCTCAACAGACGTTGCAAGGCTTGCGGCACGGTAAACCGGCCTTGCAGACCGCCGCTGCGCAAGCCCCGCACCAAGTCGGCGTTGAACAACACTTTTTGGCCGCTGGTTTCGGAAAATTGCAGCAGGGCGTCGGATAGGGAGCCGGCCGGAATGGCGAAGTTTGCGGTTTGTTCCGAAGCGGCGTTGTCGGGGGCCGCGCTGGCGGTTTGCGTATGCGCGGTCAGCAGTAGCAAGCCGGCGCACAGGCCGGTTACGGCG
>NZ_JANIBK010000168.1 GCF_024505165.1 Methylomonas rivi | reverse complement strand
GAAGGCCTACCGGCCTCCACCGCCGCAGTCATCGAAGCGGTCAGGCTTTCGGGTGCATTGGCGGCCTTACGTGGCCGGGCTTCGCCGGGTCTGGCGGAAATGAACGACGCCAGCCTGGCGGTGATGTGCGGCGGCGACGCCTTGCCGTTACTTTTGATCGGCGAGCGCCTGGTTATTGGCACCGCAGTCGGTGAAGTGGCCGAAGATGTGCCGCAGCCGCCGCTGCAAGCCGATTTGACCAAGCTGTTGAAAAAGTACCGGCTGCCCATGGAAACCTCGGTGTCCGAATTGTCTTTGGATTTGCGCGCCGAAGCCGGCATCGCCAAATCAGTACTGTTCAACCGCTTGACGCTGCTGGACATTCCTTGGGCGACATTGCTCAGAAACTCCGGGCGCGGCACGTTTCGAGAGCATTGGAAACTCTGTTGGGACCCAGTATTCGGCATACGCTTGAATCAAGCCATCCGCTTCGGACCGACGATAGAAAAGGCCGCGCAAAACGCCGCACTGGACCGCATCGGTCAAACCCAAACCATCGCCGAGGCCGCGGCGTTAATCGAAAACTGTCTGCTGGCCGATCTGCCGCAGGCCGCCGAACAAGCCATCGGCCGGCTGGAGTCCTTATCGGTACAAGGCAACGAAGTCGAATATCTGATCGACGCCGTGATCCCATTGATATTCATCCTGCGTTACGGCACCGCCAGGCCGATTCCGGAGGAAGCGCTGAGAGCTTTGGCGCTTAGCATGGTCAGAGAAGCCTTGATCCGCCTGCCTTATGCGACGCATAACATCGACGAACAAGCAGCCTCGGCGATGCTGAAACGCTTGCAGGATTTCCATCATGCGCTGCCGCTACTCGACGATAGTCTGCTGGAAAAATGGCGCAACGTATTACACGGTCTTTTGGCCGGCACCTTGAGCCATCCCGGTATTCGCGGACAGTCGGCCCGTTTTTTGTACGACGACAGCCGACTGCCGAACGAAGAATTGCACAAATGGTTGTCCGAGGCTTTGTCTTACGGCACGCCGCCCTTGGACGGCGCCCGCTGGTTGGAAGGCTTTTTATCCGGCAACGCCGACGTGATTTTGCTCGATGCAACCCTGTTCGGATTGATGGACCAATGGTTAACGGAACTGACCGAAGACACCTTTATAGAGACCTTGCCACTGATTCGCCGGGCATTTTCAGGTTTCGGCGCCGGGCAAAGGCAGCGTTTGCTGCACAAGATTAGGTCGGGCGACGGGAAAAGCGGCCCGGTCGGGAGCGAAATCGACGACGAACGCGGGCGCGAATATTTTCAACAAGCCTTGCCGCTATTGGAATCGATACTGGGTTTGAACGAGCATGAACGATAAACAAACACGCATCAGGCGTTGGCGTTTAGCCTGCGGCGGCGATGAACAAAGTGCCGCCGGCGACGGTTTGAGCGAGCGCGACCAGCGCATCGAGCAGGCCTTGAACGCGCTTTACCTTGCGGATCAACAAGGCGGCGGCAAGAAAGGCAAAGGTGGCCTGGGCGGCTCGTCGCCGAGGGTCGCGCGCTGGCTGGGCGACATCCGCGAATTCTTTCCGGCCCCGGTCGTGCAAGTCGTACAAAAAGACGCCTTCAACCGTTTGGGCTTGAAACAAATGCTGATGGAGCCGGAATTTTTGGCGGCATTGGAAGCCGACGTGCATTTGGTCGCCGACCTATTGAGTCTGGGCCGGGTGATGCCTGAAAAAACCAAACACACGGCCCGCCAAGTCGTGGCCAAGGTCGTTGCGGAACTGATGCAAAAACTGCAAAGCAAAACCGTGCAGGCCGTGCTGGGCGCCGTCAACAAAGCCAAACGCACTCGCAGGCCACGTTTTGGCGACATCGATTGGCATAAAACCATAACCGCCAACCTGCGGCATTATCAGCCGGATTACAACACGGTGATTCCGGAAACCCTGCACGGCTATGCCCGCAAAAAAAGCCAGGCGCGGCTGGACGAAGTGGTGCTGTGCATAGACCAATCGGGCTCGATGGCGAACTCGGTGGTGTATTCGGCGATATTCGCCGCAGTGATGGCGTCTATCCCTTCATTGAAAACCCAATACATCGCCTTCGATACCAGCATCGTCGATTTGACCGAACAACTGGCCGACCCGGTCGACGTGTTGTTCGGCGTTCAACTGGGTGGCGGTACCGACATCAACCAGGCGCTGGCTTATTGCGATAGTAAAATCACCCGACCGGCCTTGACCCACTTTATCTTGATTTCCGATTTGTTCGAAGGCGGCAACAATGACGAGATGCTGGGGCGCTTGCAGGCAATGATCAACAAAGGCGTCAACGTCATCGTGTTGCTGGCGCTCAGCGACGACGGCAAACCCGGCTACCACGACGGAAACGCCAGGGCGATGGCGGCGATGGGGGCGCCGGTATTCGCCTGCACTCCGGACCAGTTTCCGGATTTGATGGCGGTAGCCTTACTAAGAGGCGACATCGTCGCCTGGGCGGCGGCGAACGAGATTAGCGTGGTCGTTTGATCACTAAGCAATAAGCCTCGTAATCGTACGAAGTAGAATTAGGAGGACTGTTCACAAGGGGCGGCTACAATCAGTGATGACTGGCCGCTTTCGGGAATCGGAATTTCATTGACTGCTTTCCGGCGATGAGTCTGAAGAGAAGACGGTCGCCAGGCGACCCAAACCAGCCTATCGCGCTTCTCCAAATCGGTCATTCAGCGAAATAAAGATTCCTGGAGCTGCAGGACTACAAAGCTGACGTTGGTGACCTCAACCAATCGGCCAAAACCAGCCGGTCGAGGTAACGTTCCAATTTCAATAGGTAAGGCAACCTGTGACCCAGCCGGCTGTCCGGTATTCGGCGAGCAAATTGATAAAGCCTCGGTCTGTTTTATTTGGTGGGTGATGGCCTACGAAAGCAACTCACTATTGAATTTCCAATGATCACTGATGGTTGCTGGCGATTACCCCTGCAGTGCTGCCAACTGGTTAGACAGCTACTATTCCAAAACGCTAAAGCCGCTTGGTTTCGGGTTGCTTCTAAGCCGAGTCGTTCGATTATTTTTCAAGTGTTAGCTTAATAACCTGATCACTAAGCACTTTATCCTTCACCAACAAATCAGCCAACGTAGCTATGACCTTGCGCAGCTTTAACCCATTGAATCTTGAAAAGTCCTTTAGTTTTTCATAGGTCTCATCATCCAAAGCTACTTTCTTTCTATCATCATCTGAAGACATCGTCCCTCCTACAAACTATGCAAATTATCGTGAGCTATAGCTTACAAACTAACATATTTCCGATTTTGTAGTCACCGTGGCATTCAGCCAAATCCATAACCAACACGCTTTAATTTCTCTGGGTTCGAGTGGTTTAATTTACAAACAGCCTTTCAGGCTTTTAAAGGTGTGTAAGCAGTACCTGACCCGTTAACTGGTGCAACTATTAGCCGACACCACCGGCAACCTCTGCGATGCTTTAGGCATCTGACAGGAAGTGAACAAAGACGGCGTGAACTTAAAGAAAATCGTCCGTTCGACTTTCATCATTGACGAAGACTGTAAACTTGAGTGCCCTTGCGGCTGCATAAAGATCAAAAGATCGGATTACTGAGACAAACTAACCCGACCTATGTCCTAGTCAACTGCGACATTGATTCAAACCACTTTCCAGGCGCAACACAGTGCCAAAAAGTAATAACCGTGTCACATTTTTTCAGTATCTTCCGACCAAGATGACCCTTTCGGCGCGAGAGGTGCCGTCTGTCGTATTTAACTTAACCTAACTTTTTCGGAAGATACCATGTTAGCCAAAAAATTCAGCCATGCCGCCGCTTACGGCGTATTAGCCGCCTCTGCCTTGTTTGCTTCTTCTGCCTCGGCTTCAACCGTCGCCATTACCGAATGGATGTATAACGGCGACGAATTCATTGAATTCACCAACCTGACCAGCGCTGCCGTGGATTTCACCGGCTGGAGTTTCGACGATGATTCACGTATTGCCGGTACCGTGAGTTTGTCGGCCTTTGGTTTGGTTGCATCTGGAGAATCGGTGATTCTGGCTGAGAGCGCTGCCAGCGATTTCAGAAGCAACTGGGGCTTGTCTGCTTCAATCAAAATCATCGGCGGCAACTTAACCAATTTGGGCCGCAATGACGAAATTAATCTCTTCAACGCCTCCAATGCCTTAGTAGACCGCCTGAGTTACGGCGACGGTAATTTCCCCGGTACTATCCGTACCCTAGACATTAGCGGCAACCCAAGCAATCTGTCGGTTCTGGACCAAGACAACGTGACCGCCGCCTGGGCCCTGTCCGTAATTGGTGACAGCTTTGGCTCCTTTGCTAGCACCGGTGGGTTTATCGGCAACCCCGGTCAATTCGCCTTGGCACCTGCGGCAGTTCCGGTTCCAGCCGCTTTCCCGATGATGCTAAGCGCATTGGCCGCGTTTTCGTTGAGCCGCAAGAAGCGCGCTTAATTCGTCAAAACATTGGCAAATTAATCATTTAGTAGAACCCCAATTTCAGGAATTTCATTTTGAAACTCAATACACTATTTGCTGCAATCTCTTTTGCGGTTTTCGCAAGCGGCGCCAACGCGGCTGCTTCGCTAAATTTGGTCAACTATCAACTGACCGGCAATTATGCGCTAGATACGTTGGGCGGCATGGGGCTGGAGGCTTCCGCAGTAACTTACGCCCGCGACCGTAACTCGTTGTTCGTGGTCGGCGACGAAGGTCTTGGCGTTGTAGAAGTCTCTCTCACCGGCCAGACGCTAGGCACTATGGCTTTTAACTGGACAAGCACCGGTAGCACCAATAACGATGCGGAAGGCCTGACCTATCTGGGTAACGGTCAACTGGTGGTCGTTGACGAACGCCCACAGATTGCATATCAGTTTGGTTATAATGCCGGCGGTACCGTGGACTTGAATAATCAACCAAAGGTCGCGATTACCGGTAGCACTGTCAGCGTCGGTAATGTCGGCACCGAAGGTATCAGCTTCGATCCGCGTGACGGCAGCTTTTATTCGGTCAAACAAGACAATTCCGCTCAATTGCGCAAAAGCACACTGAACTTTGCGGCCGGCTTCGGCACTGCTACAACGACTACGCCGTTTTCCGGAACCAGTTCGTTGTTTGGTTTGAACAGTTTGTCCGACGTGCAAACCTTGTCGCCAATCGACAGCCTAGCCGCCAGCGCCGCGGCCGATAACCTGCTGATCCTGAGTCTGGATTCAAAGATGCTGGCGGAAATTTCGCCGTTCACCGGCCAAGTACTCAGCAGTTTCGATCTGGCTAGCGTAACCGCTCAAGCTATCGAAGGCGTGACTGTCGACTATTTGGGCAATATCTATCTGGTTGCCGAGAATAACGGTACGTCCTATACCAATTCGCGCTTGTTTGTGCTGACCCCTACAGCAGTGCCGGTTCCCGGCGCAGTATGGTTGTTCGGCTCAGCGTTGATCGGTTTCCTTAAGATCGGTCGGAAAAAAGTTTAACTGTCTCGACATTCCCTTTAGCAAAGGGTGGGCATGATTTTCCTACCCACTCGAAATTAAAGCTGTGACGGCGGGCAGAACAGCACTGCCCACCCCACTTTTTGATGTTCGGTTTGGATCGACTAAACCACCTGATTCGGCAAAACCAGCCTGCTGGCATCGTCCACAACCGGTAATAAAACCCCTGTGTGTCATACAATCCCTGATGGCCGCCTTCCCCGACGATGCGAAATAAGTCGATCCAACGGTTGAAATATTCCTGCCAGACTCTTCTGATTTGTTGATTGAACGGATTGCGAACCTTCGATCTGCACATTACCGGCCACTTGGGGAGGGAAAGCCAATCATACGTTGAACGGCAGCTTTTCGAGCTTCACGTGACATTACATTGAAATTCTTGATTGTCCCTTATGGCGGTTGAGTGAAGTCGCCAATGGCTGTATATGGACACCTCCCGTTTTGCAAGCAAAAATCACCTTTAGTTATTAGGTACGACTGCAAGCAGAGAAGCAGCGGTTTTCTTTTCGTCTTCGATAATCAGGATGCGCATGGTAGAACGTTTCTACGCCCCCCAAACGTCGCCGATTCACCCAGCAATTCTTCAATTCGCATCAGTTGATTGTATTTCTCCACCCGTTCACCGCGACAGGGCGCACCGGTTTTAAGGTGGCCGGTATCTAAAGCTACGGTAAAATCGGCAATAAAACTGTCGACTGTCTCACCGCTACGATGGGACACCATCGCCCCCCAATCGGCGGCATAAGCGGTTTTTACGGCGGCCACCGTTTCCGTCAATGTGCCGATCTGGTTAAGCTTGATTAGTACCGCATTGGCCACGTTTTCTTGAATGCCTCGCTCAATTCGTTTTACATTAGTGACAAACAGATCGTCACCGACCAGTTCGATTTTGTGGCCGAGCGTCTGGTTCAGTTGTTTCCAGCCATCCCAGTCATCCTCAGCCAATCCATCCTCTATCAGCGAAATAGGGTATTTGGCGACCCACTCGGCATACATCGCCACCATTTCGGCGGCAGTGACTTTCCGGTTCTCGGTGCGCAGATGGTAAAGTCCATCTTCATAGAAACCGCTGGACGCCGGATCAAGCGCCAGAACCACATCGTCGCCGGGGCGATACCCGGCGCCTTCAATGGCTTTGACGATCAGATCCAGCGCATCGGAGTTGCGTTTCAAGGCGGGCGCAAAGCCGCCTTCGTCGCCCAAGCCGACTGAATAGCCGCCGTCTTTGAGCAGTTTTTTCAGATAATGATAAACCTCAGCCCCCCAACGCAAGGCTTCGGCGAAGTTGGGCGCACCGACCGGTGCGATCATGAATTCTTGCAAGTCCGGGCCCTGCCAGTTGGCATGCACGCCACCGTTGAGAATGTTGAACATCGGTACCGGCAAGCGGCAGGCGGTTGCACCGCCCAGATAACGAAATAACGGCATCTGGCAGGCATCGGCGGCGGCGCGGGCTACGGCCAGACTAACCCCCAAAATGGCATTGGCGCCGAGTTTGCCTTTGTTCGGCGTGCCGTCCAATTCCAATAAGGTATTATCCAGCGCCGTTTGATTCAGCGCATCCAAGCCGGAAATAGCGGCGGCAATGGCACTATTGACGTTGTTGACTGCTGTTTTCACACCCTTGCCT